>DLRJ01000154.1 GCA_002500485.1 Dehalococcoidia bacterium UBA7891 | reverse complement strand
AGACAATTAGAAATTACCTTTGGAAAGAAATCGTAGGGCGTTCTTTCAGATGGGCTCAGAAAAATGAAACCATATCACCTTTATAACACAAAATTCGAGACCTCTTTAGGGTGGGTAGCTCTAGAGAGAAGTGAACTAGGTATAACTCGGTGTTCGCTGCCAGAAAGACAAGAATCTAAATGTATTCAAGAAATAAAAGGGTGGAAATCAGAGTATCTAGAAACAGGCGATTTGTTTTCTAAAGAAATAGAAAAGCTACACGGGTACCTAGAAGGCCAGGATTATTCACTTCAAGATATTGTAATAGACGTATCCACAGCACCTCGTTTTTATAAGAAAGCATGGGCTATCTGTAGGTCTATAGAGATCGGCACTACTAAATCCTATAAATGGGTTGCTGATAAAAGTGGTAGTCCAAAGGCCTCCAGGGCGGTAGGTCAAGCAATGGCAAACAACAAAATCACTTTAATAATTCCTTGCCATAGAGTGATTGGTGCCAATGGTAATTTGACTGGCTTTGGAAAAGGTAAAACTAGACTTGACCTGAAATTGGAGTTGCTGAAACTAGAAAAACAATATATTTCAAAACATTAAGCTCTGAATTCTCACTTTACCTGTTGAGCCAACTAAGGCTGAAAGTTTTGACTCTAACTCCGGGGTTGCATTAATTTTCACTGGGGGCCACTCCATCACTACCACGGAAGATTCTGTCTCGATCTCAAGACCTACCTCATCATTACCTGAAGCACTCAGAAGCAACCTCTTGATATCATCAAGCAGCATTTGATCATTGGTTGTGTTATTTGATTCCCGTATAGATAAAATGAGTTTTTTTCTATTGGTAGGTACGTCAGATCCATTAGAGTGATTGCCATCACCATTTGTATTTATCATTGGGGAGTTGGTGTGCAAAATCGCCCCATTCTCTTCGGGATTAGCACTCGTATCATTTGTATTGTCGAAAGCTTTATCTAAATTAATTTCATTTGCCTCAGTCACGCTAATTGTCACTTCTCCATCTCTTTCTCTCAAATTCCCTTTCATTTTAACTATCCGTCCTGGCTCCCACAATTCTGCAGTTTTACTAAGCACATCTTCCCATACCACCGCCTCCAAACTTCCGTCTAAAACTTCTATATTTACCACCTTAAACGGTCTATTATCTCTCGTGAACCTATCAACCACTGTTGAAATTTGCCCTGCCAAAACTGTGGACCCTGCCGGGCTTACACCCTGCAATTGTGTCAACATAACAGAGACGTCTTTCCCGAATCCACTCAGCAGTTTCCCAAGGTTACCTGCGCCAGAAATGCTAATACCCATCAATTCCACCTCCCATAGCCTTTTTTGGTGATCTGAGGTTGATGTAAAAGGTATATCTATAGACGACAAAGCACTACTTACTGAATCTCCCAGCATTTCAAACATTGTCGACTGATTAGAATTACGTATGTTAGCCTCATCTTGAGCTAAGGAGCTAATACGATCACTTACTTCCAATAAGCCGGTACGATCACCGAAGCTGTCGAAGGACCCCGACATCACCAAGCACTCAATGGCTTTTCTATTTAATGAACTTATATCCCCATCATGACATAACTGCGCCAAGGTTTCATAAGGGCCCGTTTGATCTCGTGAATCCAAAAATGATCTCAATGCTTCTGACCCTATATTTTTAATTGCTGCCAACCCAAATCTTATTGCCTTCCCAGATTCCAGGTTCTCTTCAATCGTAAACTTCGAATAGCTTCTGTTTATATCTGGAGGTAATATCTCAATACCCATCCTACGACAATCCGCCACAGCCGCAATCAAACGATCCTTCTTGTCCATATATGAGTTCATAAATGAGGTCATGTATTCGGCTGGATAATTGGATTTCATATAGGCTGTCCAATATGAAACCATTCCATAACTGACACTATGCGCCTTATTAAAAGCATATCCGGCAAAAGGTTCAATTAGATCAAAAACCTTAACTGCTAACGATTCGGGATGACCTTTATCTAACGAGCCACTTATAAATTTTGTCTTCTCTTCGGCCATGATTTCTGGGTCTTTTTTACCCATGGCCTTCCTCACTATATCTGCCTCTCCTAATGAATAACCTGCAAATTCTCTAGCTATATGGAGTACTTGGTCCTGATAGACAATAACCCCATAAGTTTCCTCTAATATTTCCTCCATAGCAGGATGTATGTATGTAACTTTTCTACGGGCATGCTTACCATCGATAAAAGTACCGATATGATCCATCGGACCAGGCCGGAACAAAGCAATCATTGCAGCCACGTCGCCAAGTGTAGATGGTTTCAATTCCTTAATGTGACGAGTCATTCCCGAACTTTCTAACTGAAACACCCCAACAGTCTCACCTCTAGACAACATGTCAAAGGTCATTTTATCGTCTAAAGGTATTCCTTGAAGCGTTAAATTTATCTCGTGTTTAAGCTTTATAAGTTTGAGAGTCTCATCCAATACCGTTAAATTTACAAGGCCTAAAAAATCCATTTTTAGAAGGCCCAAAGCTGCCACTGGTTCCATGGAATATTGAGTCATAACTGCACCGTCATCGTCACCGCGTGAAGTGAATTCCAAAGGTACAACATCATTCAAGGGTTCTTTTGAGATAACTACCCCAGCGGCATGTAGGCTTTTATGCCGAGTGACTCCTTCTAGTTGTCTAGCAGTGTCCATGAGTTTTTTGACATCTGAACTTGTCTGGTAAACATTGCCAAGGTCTTGGCTTTCAAGTAAAGAAGATTCCAAATCTATATTGAGCCTTTCCGGAATCATCTTTGCAACTCTGTCAACACTTTCTAAAGACATACCCAAAGCCCGGCCTGCATCTCTAACTGACTGGCGAGCCCCGAAGGTGCCAAACGTAATAATATGGGCTACGTGTTCCCTACCATAGCGAGCCGAACAGTAATTAATCACTTCCTGGCGACGATCATCCTGAAAATCCATATCAATATCTGGCATTTCTTTCCGCTCGATATTCAAAAATCTTTCAAAGACTAATTTGAATGGCATCGGATCAACATCAGTCACACCTAAACAGTAAAGGACAAGACTTGCAGCTGCACTACCTCTAACGGTAAAAAATATGTCATTCTCTCTAACAAACTTAGCGATGTCCCATACCACCAAAAAATAATCAGGAAAGCTTGTCTGTTCTATTACTTTCAATTCATATTCGAGGCGGGCTTTATATTCTTGAGTTTTATGTCGGACTTTTTCTTCATATCCTTTCCAACATATTTCGGCCAAATATTGATCCGAGGTCATGCCAGGGGGCACAGGAAATTCAGGCAACCTTGCTTGAGAGAAATCCAATTCCAATTCACACATTTCCGCAACCATTTCAGTATTTGCAATGGCAGAAGGAGAATCTGGAAAAAGTAAACTCATTTCATCATGTGTTTTTAGATGATAAGAATCTTCTTCGAATCTCATCCTCCTCTCATCTTGAATGTTGGTATTAGTTTGGATACATAGCAGAACCTCATGGTCAATAGCATTTTGTTTCTCCACATAATGAGAGTCATTTGTGGCGACCAATGGAATTTGTGTTTCAGTATTTAGTCGTAATAACCCTTTGTTTATTTCCGGTAGCTCAGGCACCCCGCCATGTTGCATCAATTCCAAAAAGTAAGCACCAAAGACCTCTTTATACCATCCAGACACCTTCTTTGCTTCATCATAACGTCCTTGCGCAATCAACCAAGGAACCTCCCCACTCGGACATCCTGATAATACCGCCAGTCCGGATGAATGAGCTTCAAGAAGTTCTCTATCTACCCTAGGGCGCTTGTAATAGCCTTCTAAATGAGAGGATGTAACCAATTTAACTAAGTTTTTATACCCGGTGGCATCTTTGGCGAGTACTGTCAGATGATGTATTTTATCGGATGGATTACGGTCAAAACGGCTTCCCGTTGCAACATACATCTCACAGCCAATTATTGGTTTTAGTCCGCTTCTTTTGGCCTTCCGATAAAAATCGACTGCACCATAAAGGCCTCCATGGTCGGTTATGGCTAAACTTTTCATCCCCAGGGCTGCAGCCTTATCAACTAGAGGATCCAATCTTGCCAATCCGTCCAACATGCTGTATTCGGTATGCACGTGAAGATGTGTGAACAAGTTAACTACCTTTAAAGCGATTTGTAGACCCAATTACTGGAAAAGGCACTAATTAGATCGTTAACTATGAACCTACGCTACCAGTATCATGTGATTATAGTGCCAACTGTATCTTGATGCGCAAGGTGTGGAAATAGAAATCCAAGGTCAATCTCTCCAAAAAAAAAGGCCCCCAGAACGATCTGGAGACCTTTTCATCTTCTAAGAATTTTTTCTTAATAATCCATCGGAGGCATTGCTGGAGCAGGCGGAGCTGCTTCCGGAATATCACTTATCAAGGATTCTGTAGTCAGAACCATCGCTGCAACGCTGGATGCGTTTTCAATAGCAGCTCTGGTAACTTTTGCTGGGTCCATAATCCCTTGCTCTAATAAGTTTCCATACACTCCGGTTTCTGCATCGTATCCATAGTCTCCATCACCCTTCAGGGTTTCGGCCAAAATAACCTCTCCCGAGACGCCAGTATTCTCAGAAATCAACATAAGAGGTTTGACTAAAGCCGCTTTCAATATATTGACCCCAGTCTGTTCATCTCCATTAAGCTCTACAGCATCCAAAGACTCACGTGCTCGGATCAAAGCCAATCCGCCACCTGGAACAATACCTTCTTCTACTGCAGCTCTTGTTGCTGACAAGGCATCTTCAACTCGATTCTTCTTTTCTTTCAGCTCAACTTCTGTGGCGGCGCCCACTTTTATTATGGCAACACCACCTGACAATTTAGCGAGCCTTTCTTGAAGTTTTTCCCTATCAAAGTCAGAAGTAGTTTCCTCTATCTGAGCTCTAATTTGATTTATCCTTCCCTGAATTTGACTTTCATCACCATGACCTTCAACAAAGGTAGAGTCTTCCTTACTAGCAACAACTCGACGGGCACGTCCAAGATCCTCGACTGTCACTGAATCCAACTTTCTTCCAACCTCTTCGCTAATAACAATCCCTCCAGTCAAGATAGCCATGTCTTCCAGCATAGCCTTCCTGCGGTCGCCAAAGCCAGGTGCTTTTACAGCAAGTACGTTCAACGTACCTCGTAATTTATTGACTACTAAGGTGGCTAATGCCTCACCTTCAATATCCTCAGCTATGATAATAACGTTCTTACCTATTTGCAGAACTTTTTCCAACGCTGGCAGTAAATCAGATACTGCCGAAACCTTCTTATCTGTTATGAGTATGTAGGGATCCTCAATGGATGATTCCATGCGATCTTGATCCGTTATGAAATAAGGGGATATGTATCCACGATCAATCTGCATCCCTTCAACAAATTCCTGTTCATAATCAAGGCCTTTTGATTCTTCAACGGTGATTACACCATCTTTTCCTACCTTCTCCATGACGTCAGCTATAAGATTTCCCATATCATCGTCGTGAGCAGACAAGGAGGCTACCTGACCAATCTGCACTCTTCCCTCTACTGGGGTGGACATGCCTTGAACAGCGGACCTCAACGTTTCAACAGCCTTATCTATACCTCTCTTGATAGCCATTGGGTTCGCCCCTGCAGCTATGTTTTTAAAACCCTCATGAATAATAGCCTGTGCCAATACTGTGGCAGTTGTGGTTCCATCTCCGGCTACATCATTGGTTTTACTAGCGGCTTCTTTGAGAAGTTGTGCACCCATGTTTTCAAAGGCGTCTTCTAATTCAATTTCCTTCGCAATGGTCACACCATCACTACAAACCTGTGGCGGTCCAAACTTCTTATCCAAGACAACATTCCGTCCCCTTGGGCCCAAAGTAACCCCAACAGTATCGGCCATGGTATCTATACCACGTTTCATTGCAGCTCTGGCTTCTTCACTGAAAGTCAGCTGTTTTGCCATAACTCCCTCCTACTTTTTTCAGTTACAAATGTTAATTGCTTTATTCATTCGTCTTATTATTTTTTAAATAGAATGTCGTCTTCTCTAAGCACTAAATATTCTATATCTCCCTCTTTATACTCTGTACCGGCGTACTTGGAATAAACAACACTATCGCCAACTTCCAATTCCATCGGCACTCTGGCCCCGTCATCTGTAAGCCTCCCAGGCCCTACGGCAACAATTGTTCCTTCCTGTGGCTTTTCTTTAGCTGTATCGGGTATGTATATCCCCCCGGAGCTCATTTGCTCCTCGCCTTCCAAGGGTTCCACAACTACTCGGTTACCCAGCGGTTTGAAAGAAGTAGTCATGAAAATAAACCTCCTAGTCTACTTACTAAAACCTGTTTTATTTGAACACCAACCTGCTTTTTATCTCCACGCTGTGGACAGTCCCTGAAAAAAAAAGCGCAGTTAATGGTAAGTCAGCTACAAAATTATTGTCAACAGCAATCTACTTCCAGTGTGATCGGCTAGTAAACAAGTAGCACTATATTCATTCAATATTATCTTCCGTATACAGGATTAAGTGAGGGTCATCCATTTACCGGTGTAGAACAGAAGTGGAGACCCTTCAGACACTTCAATTTCAGAAACCTCCCCAATAAAAACCGTATGGTCTCCTTCTTTATGAGCATTAATGACCTGACAATCCATGGAAGCAAGTGATCCTTCCAAGAAAGGAGTGCCGGTCTTGGTGAACTTAAATATTGCGGGACTAGTAACCCCATCTGGAGTATCTGACTTGGCATAATATTCGCCTATCGATTTCTGATTCTCGCCCAGTATATTGATACTAAATTTACCAGTTGATTCCAATATGGGATAGGTTTTCGCCGAATGGCCTACGCATACCATTGCCAACATAGGTTCAAGCGAAATCGAAGCGATCCCGTTTGCAGTCATGCCGTGAACAGATCCATTTTCCTCTACAGTGGTTATTAGAGAAACCCCTGTTGCAAAATTACCCCACGCCTTCCTAAAAAGATCGGAATTAGACAATGGAAAACCTCCAGATCACCCTTATTTTTGATGCTCAACCACCTTAAACACAGCGATTATATAAAACCGAACACCAATTTCCTATAAAGGTGGGATATTGAAATCGAATTCCTCTGTTAATTGACACCGATTCTTCCAGCAAAATAGAATTCATGTATTAATATAGATTAGAAATCATTCGAGGTGTTTAATTCTCGGTATGTCCACTACCGCTTATATTTTAATAGAAACCGCTGCAGGAAAGGCAGGAAACGTATCGAATGCTTTAATGGCACTAGATGAGGTGGTTACTGTGGATGCTGTGATTGGTCCTTATGACATCATCGCTGTCACAAACACAGAAGGCCAGAACACAGTAGGGGATTTGGTGATATCAAAAGTTCATGTGATCCCCGGAATAGTGCGAACTGTTACATGCCTTGCTGTGACCCCTAGTCAAAAGTGAACATACGCAACGTGCACATTGGATTTAAACCTATGAAAATAAATTTAAGGACTTAGAAAATGGACTTTGAGTTTTCAAATCAGGAGCTTTCATTCAGAAATGAGTTGTCGGCATGGTTGAAAGATGAGCTAGCAAATAGACCTCAAGACGGTGGAGATGATGCAGATGCCGAATGGGCATTTGGGCTTGAAATGCGTAAGAAACTTGCAGACAAAGGATGGCTCACAATGGCGTGGCCAGAGGAATATGGTGGACAAGGTGTCTCCCATATGATGCAGGTGGTTTTCGCAGAGGAAATGTCCTACAACAGAGCCCCTGGAAGGGATGTTTTCGGAACTCGAATGATGGCACCTACTCTGATGATACATGGAACAGAGGAACAAAAAAGGCAGTTTTTACCGCCGGTATCAAAAGGGGAAGTTCAGTGGTGCCAAGGCTATTCTGAACCGGAATCCGGATCTGATCTAGCCTCTCTTCAAACTAGGGCCGTAGAAGACGGAGATGATTTCATCATAAACGGTACCAAGATATGGACATCTAGCGCTCATCGTGCCGACCATATCATGGTACTTACAAGGACGGATCCAGACGCGCCAAAGCATAGAGGCATTAGTTTCCTTTTATGTGATATGAATACACCTGGATTAACCGTAAATCCGATAATCAATATGGCAGGTGACCATGGTTTTAACATGGTCACCTTCGACAACGTAAGAGTGCCCAAGAAGAATCTCGTGGGTGAACAAAACAGGGGATGGTACGTTGGTGCCACTTTACTGGATTTTGAAAGATCGGGCGTCGATTATTCAGCAGGAGGAAGAAGAGTTCTTGAAGAGTTAATAGCATATGCGAAAGATAATGATCAAAACGGTTCGTTGATAGCTGATAACCCCATCATGCGTAACCGGTTGGCGGATCTTGCTATTGAAGTCGATGTTAGCCGGTTGATTTCATACAACATTGCATGGATGCAAGGTGAAGGTCTTGTACCCAACAAAGAGTCATCAATGGGAAAGGTGGTCGGCACAGAGTTGCAACAGCATTTAAGCGAAACAGGAATGCAAATGCTAGGATTACACGGCCAATTGGAACCAGGTTCAAAATACGCTCCTATGCAGGGCAGAATAGAACATATGCATTTAACCAATGTTTCTGAAACAATACAGGCAGGCACTTCAGAAATTCAGAGAAACATAATAGCCACCCGAGGATTAGGATTACCTCGAGGCTAAATAAAGTAGTAGAATCAGGAACCTTATATAGGAGGAGTAACTAAAAATGGATTTTAAATTTGAAAACATTGACGAAGATTTTCGTTCAGAGATCAAAGACTTTGTTGAGAAAGAGCTCCCTTGGAACTGGAGAGAACAGGACCTAGACCCAGAAGACGAGAAAGATTCGGTTTTAGTCAGGGAGTTCAAGAGGAAATTGGGAGATCAGGGCTGGCTTACAATGGCTTGGCCAAAAGAATACGGAGGGCAAGCTGCCAGCCATATGCGGCAAGTTGTATTCAATGAGGAAATGGCCTATAGGGGTATATCTGCTGGAGATGCTGGCATAAGAATGGTTGGACCAATTCTTATGCTCTATGGAACTGATGAACAGAAAGAACAGTTCTTACCAAAAATTGCAAGCGCTGAGATCAACTGGTCTCAAGGTTATTCAGAACCCGATTCTGGGTCTGACCTCGCCTCGCTGCAAACAAGGGCTGTTGAGGATGGAGATGACTTTGTTGTCAGTGGTTCAAAGATCTGGAATTCAGCACACGCAGATTCTGACTGGATGTTCATGCTGGTCCGGACTGAACCCGATGCCCCAAAACATAGAGGAATTAGTTTTGTACTGACAGAACTGGAAGGTCAGGAAGGGGTAACCATAGAGAAAATTCCCATGATGTGGGATGCATACCGTGGGCTAGTTACATTTGATAATGTCAGGGTTCCTAAGAAAAACCTCGTAGGCGAACAGAACAGAGGGTGGTACGTAGGAGCCGCACTATTAGATTTTGAAAGATCAGGTGTTGACAGACCGGCAAGAGCAAAAAGAGTTCTTGAAGATCTCGTGGAATTTTGTAAAGAGAATAAAAAGAATGGGAGATTGCTGGCGGATGACCCAGTGATTCGAAACGAACTGGCAGAGCTAGCTGTTCAAGTCGAAACAACTCGCCTAATGTGCTATAACGTCGCTTGGATGCAAAGCCAAGATCTCATACCTAACAAAGAAGCCTCCATAACAAAAGTATATGGGACTGAGACAGTAAATAGGCTGTATGGACTCGGAGTAAAGATCATGGGCCTATACGGTCAGCTTGACCCAGATTCTAAATGGGCACCTCTGAAAGGCCGAATTGAAAATGCCTGGCTTCGTTCATTCGGTGGCATGGTAGCTGCTGGCACTTCAGAAATACAGAGAAATGTTATTGCACAGAGAGGGTTGGAATTACCTCGAGGTTAAATCCTCCCATATTCCAACAAATTTTTAATATCACAGGAGACTAGGAATGGATTTAGGATTAAATGAAGCACAACAGATGCTTAAAACAACAGCACAGGATTTTCTCTCAGCAGAATGCCCTGACACATATGTAAGGGAGATGGAAGAGGATGACCGAGGCTACACCCCTGAGCTCTGGACCAAAATCGCGGAACAAGGGTGGTTAGGTCTCATAATTCCAGAACAATATGGTGGAGTGGAGTTGGAATTTCAGGATCTAGTAGTACTCCTGGAGGAAATGGGACGCTACATGCTCCCCGGGCCTTTTTTCTCAACTGTAGTTTTAGGCGGAATGTCCATAATGGACGCCGGCAGCGAAGAACAGAAACAGGAATATTTGCCAAGGATTGCTGAAGGTCAAATCATCATGACATTGGCATTGACCGAGCCAAGCGCCAGATGGGACGCCGCGGGAGTAGAACTTACAGCAACATCCGACGGTGATTCCTACACACTCAAAGGGACCAAATTATTTGTACAAAACGCCCATGTATCGGATTACATGGTGGTAGCTGCCAGGACAGGAAACTCAGATGAAGATATCAGCCTTTTTGTAGTCCCGACACAATCGGATGGCATAGAACAAACACTTCTTAAGACCATCGCTTCAGATAGACAATCTGAGGTTGTTTTCAACGATGTAAAGGTCCCTGCATCTGCCTTACTAGGAGAAGAAAACAAGGGATGGGAAACGATCCAAAAAGTCATGCAATGGGGCGCTATCGGTAAGTGTGCCGAGATGTCTGGCGGAGGCCAACAGGTTTTAGACATGACTGTGGACTATGCCAAACAGAGAACCCAATTTGGACGGCCTATAGGAAGTTTTCAGGCAATACAGCACCACTGCGCAAATATGGCCACAGATGTTGAAGGTTCCAAATTCATCACTTACCAAGCAGCCTGGCGGTTGTCGGAAGGGCTACCTGCAGATAGGGAAGTAGCGATGGCCAAAGCTTGGGTTAGCGATGCTTATAGAAGAGTCTGCGCACTTGGCCATCAATCCCACGGAGCAATAGGATTCACCAAAGAACATAACATGCAACTATACTCTCGGAGGGCTAAAGCATCTGAAATCATGTTTGGTGACACAGACTTCCACTTGGAAAATGTTGCCAATATAATTGGCCTGTAAAAGCGTCATTAATGGTACTTTAAAAAGAACCGTTGCCGGACTGGCAACGGTTCTTTTTATTTATAATGTCTATAATGAAAACACAAATAGAGCATGTTGTTTGTACAGATGTATTCAAGATATTTAAAGTCGCAGACCTTGAAGTAGTAGCCTTACGTGGTTTAGATCTCACTGTGTACGAATCTGAGGTAGTGGCACTAGTCGGGGCAAGTGGTAGCGGTAAAAGTACATTGCTCAACATATTGGCGGGATATGATTCCCCTTCTGCCGGGCAAGTTACCATAGCGGGTAAAGATCTTATCAATATGAAAGGTAGTGAAATTGAGAAGTTTCACAGAGAAGAAATCGGTTTTGTATGGCAGCAAGCCGCAAGAAACCTCTTCCCCTATTTAACATCGTTAGAAAACGTGGCACTGCCAATGCTACTTTCAACAACCTCCGATTCAGAACGTAAAAACAGATCCGAACATCTATTAAACATGGTCGGCATGGAACATAGATCAGATCACATTCCAGACCAACTCTCTGGAGGGGAACAACAGAGAGTAGCAATAGCTGTAGGATTAGCAAATGACCCGTCTCTGATCCTAGCTGATGAACCAACTGGAGAGCTAGATGATAGGACCGCATCTGAAATTTTAGATTTGTTTGGGAAAGTAAACCAGGAAAGTAAAACAACTATTGTCATTGTTACTCATGACCCAGACATTGCTTATAAGGTAGGCAGAGTCGTTGTAATCAAAGACGGCAAGACCTCATCAGAAATTCACCGCCGAGATTTGGATAGCAAAATCAGTGGTGAAATGGACAAAACGAAGCCGCTAGAGGAGTCTTTGTTGATAGATTCTAACGGGAGAGTCCAGATACCCAGAGAATTGTTGCAAACTACTGGCATAACCAATAAGGTCAAAGCCGTTGCTGAAAATACCTCGATAAGAATACAACCTCCGGAAGAATCACCTACTGAATAGAATATCTAATGACTGATCAAAAACCGCTCCTAGAATTAATAAATGTATCCAAATCATACGTTTCAGAATCCGAAAACATAAATCCTTTACGAGACATTAATATAAAAATATACGAAGGCCAATTCATTGCTATTGTGGGAAGGTCTGGATCAGGTAAAACAACCCTTTTGAATGTCATGGCAGGATTAGATAAACCTACTAGTGGGGATATTTTGATTAAGGGCTCAAATATGACTGCAATGGATGAAAATTCATTAACCGAAATTAGGAGAACTACAATCGGTTTCATATTTCAATCATTTGGATTACTTCCACTTCTTTCTGCTTTTGAAAACGTGGAACTCCCACTGAGAATATCTGGAGTGGAGCACGGTGAACGATCCAATAGAACAAAAGAAGCTCTCGATATAGTTGGCCTCAATCCTAGGTCTAACCACAGACCTTACGAGCTTTCTGGCGGTGAACAACAAAGAGTCTCAATTGCCAGGGCTATCGTAACCAAACCAGCCATAATTTTAGCCGATGAACCGACTGGGGAACTTGATTCGACAAACGCTAAATCCATATTTGGTTTATTTAAAGACATGGTGGTTGAACAGGGAATGACCATAATTGCTGCAACACATGATTCTTCACTACTATCCATGGCAGACGAGGTAAAAGAAATAAGAAATGGAGGTTTATACGAAGTTCAATCTGAAGATCAAAGATATCGTTAAATAAAACCTTTAAGGGAATCCAATAATATATCTTTAGTGACTCGTTTATTGTAGTATCAGTCTACCCCTCTGTTTAAATGCTAAATTGCTTATCTGCAAGTGCGGCTCCTTATATTAGTTATCAATAAGAGTTGCAATTGAATAACAAAAACTACCGACCCGAGTTGAAAGGGAGACTTGACCGATATGTCTCCAAATCCATATTAGCATCACCGGGTAATACCAATAAAAAACATGAAACTGTCATCACTTGCTATTCTTACCATTGTCCGCTGTCAAGAAAATGTAACATCAAAACTCAAAGACCTTCCAAGGTTTCCATAAGGAAATGTCTTAGATTCCACCCTGAAGAAACCAAACCTTTCGGCACTTTATCGGAACTTGCCCTCGACTTATTATCTGCCGCAGAACAGCGGGGAGAAAAACTTAGTAAAAGAACGAAATCAATACTTGATCAATACAGACCAACCGGTCCACTAAGACAAGGGTTATAATCGCGAAATACTTATTATTGCTAGGAGAAGTTATGTCGGAGAATTTATTTGACTTACATGGTAAGACGGCCCTAATTACAGGCGGTAACGGTGGAATTGGATTGGGAATAGCCAAAGGCTTTGCTCAATCAGGTGCAAACGTAGCAATAGCAGGAAGAAATACTGTAAAAACGGAAGAAGTGGTTGCGAATTTGAGTGAGCAAAACACATCCGCAATTGGCATAGAAGTTGATGTAGCCGACGAAAAATCAGTAGACAACATGATTACAAATACCTTAGAGAATTTCGGACAAATCGACATATTAGTCAACAATGCTGGAATTGGAATACGAAATTTACCTCACGAATACAATCTAGAAGATTGGAACAAAGTAATTGATATAAATTTAACCGGTGCATTCCTCTGCTCGAAAGCAGTTTATCCAAACATGAAAACCCGAGGTTCAGGAAAAATAATAAATATCGGATCTATGACCTCGATATTTGGCCTAGATTGGGCCATCGCATACGCCTCGAGTAAAGGAGGTATAGTGCAGCTTACCAAAACGCTGGCAGTATCATGGGCAAAAGATGGGATACAGGCCAACTCTATATTACCTGGATGGATTCACACAGACCTAACCCAGGGAATTAAAGATAATTACAAAGATAGGTATGATCATATACTTTCCAGAATTCCTGAGAATAGATGGGGGGAACCAGCAGACCTTTCCGGCACTGCGATTTTTCTTGCAAGCGACGCTTCCAACTATGTAACAGGTGTCTCTATCCCAGTAGATGGCGGATATACCTCTTTCTAACCCCTTATAAAGGTAACCAATGTCAGAACCAATTAAATTTAATATCGAAAATCAGATTGCTCGAGTGACTTTTAACAGGCCCGAACAACATAACGCTATCAGCTATGATGGCTGGTTGAAATTAATAGAAATTATTAACAAAATCGCAGAAGATTCATCAATCCGGTCAGTAGTTTTCTCCGGTAATGGAGGACAGGCCTTTTCAGCTGGAGCTGATATCAAAGATTTTGAAACACATCGGAAAGATTCAAAAACCGCTAAAACTTATTCAACCGCTTTTGATGGAGCTCTCGATGCTATCGAAGCTCTACCCGTGCCTACTATTTCCATGATTCGTGGGATATGCGTTGGTGGGGGCTGTGAGCTATCTATGGCAACTGACATTCGCATAGCATCTAATAGAAGCAAGTTTGGTATCCCTGTAGCAAAATTGGGTATATTGGTTGGCTACAGAGAAATGAAAAGACTAGTAAATTTGGTTGGGCCTGGCAATGCCTCATATATTCTTCTGAGTGGAAGACTAATTGATAGCGCGGAAGCATTCCGTATGGGTTTGATAACACAGCTAGTAGAAGATTCTGAACTTGAGGAAACTGTCTTAAATTTGGCCAACGAAATTACACCGCTTGCTCCTCTTTCTCAAAAGAGGCACAAAATCATTTTGCAAAATGTAATTAATAACCAATCGTTAGATGGATTAGATCAAGAGCTCCCATTCACTAATTTTGATAGTGCCGATTTTAAAGAGGGCAAAGAGGCTTTCATATCTCGCAGACCCCCTAAATTCAAGGGTAGATAGACAAGATAAGGGACTGATATAAGTTTTAGACGTTATCCTGTAGAAACTCCAAAATACGCCGCTCCATGTATGCTCTGTCTTCAAGACGACGGGGCATATGTCTTTCTTCTGGAAAAACCAGCAGATCATAATCTTTACCGGCCTCATTAAGAGCATTTATTAGGCGAGCAGTATGCCTAAAATGAACATTCTCATCCACGAGACCATGAACCAGCAAAAGCTTTCCTTCAATTTCAGAAACATATGACATAACACTACTTTTGCTATAACCTGCTTTGTTCTCTTCAGGCATTCCCATATATCTTTCAGTGTAATGAGTATCATAACCGTCCCAACTAGTCACCGGTGCCCCCGCGACTGCAGCTTTAAACAAATCTGGTCGCTTGGCTAAACACATTAAAGACATATAGCCACCATAGCTCCACCCATAGACCCCTATTCTCTCCTTATCGACTATCCCTTGCTCGATTAGGTGATTGAGCGCAAACGATTGATCCTCAACTTCCACTTTTCCCATCAAGTTTTTGATTGGAGATTCAAATTTTAATCCCCTTCTGGAACTACCTCTGCTATCAACCACCACTACCAAGTATCCCTTATCCCTTAAATACTGAGCCCTCAGTGAAGCTGTCATCATCCATGAATTAGTAACCAACTGAACATGTGGTCCACCATATACACTAAGCACTGTGGGATACGGGGCTTTAAATTTATCTGCATTTGGATAATATAAGGCTCCTGAAAGTTCAGTTCCATCTTGTAGTCTTAACTCAAAGATTTCCGGCGGTTCCAATTGATATCTATCGATCCTTTCATCTGCAGGTTCATGTATTACCATTTCCACATCATAGTTCTTTCCTAACGACCGCAATATAACTGTTGGGGGAGAAGACAAAGAATTGAAAATATCTATGAACAAATTAGCCTTAACATTGATAGATACGTTATGAATGCCGCTTTCAGACGTGACCTTTTCTAAGCCTTCTCCTTCCAGAGACATTTTATAAAGATGTTTTTCGGTGTGACCGTCTTTGGTTCCTGTAAAAAAAATTGTGCCACCTAATTCATCCACAGATTCGATTGAATCCACCTGCCATTCCCCTTGGGTCAACTCTAGTAGATCTCCTTCACAAAAAAGATAAATATGATTGAATCCTGTTCTTTCACTAGCCCATAAAAATCGACCTGAGGTGATGGGTTTCATCGTATTATGTAAATTAATCCAGGTCTCCGAATCCTCCTCCAGGACTGTTGTCAGGGTAGAATCTTCAATTGAAAATTTACGGATTTTGAGATGCTGTTGATCACGTGATTCGGTTTGAATTGCCAATGAATTATCTGGAAACCAATCTACTCTGGCTATGTATTCATCTTCAGTGGATTCCACCCACACACAATTCTTTGAATCTACTTCTACAATCCCAACTCTGACGCCAGGATTGTCCTGTCCCGCAAATGGATATCTGTGAGATTCTATCGCGTTAGATCCTACCGAATCGGAACCAACATGATTTATAAGAAACTCCGGAATATGTTTCTCGGTAACTTCTGTAAATGCCACATAACAACTGTCTGCAGACCACCAGTACCCTGTGCTTCTACCCATTTCTTCTTGAGCTATATAATCTGCCACACCTCTGGTTGAATCGTCTTCCCCGTCAGTCAACTTAAAAGAGGTTCTAGATTTAACTTCTATCAAATGAATATCACCATTTTGGACAAAAGAAATAAAATTCCCATTCGGGGAAGCCTTAACATCTAAACATGGATGATCTGAAGCGGACATCAATAGATCTGGAGTTGAAAAAGGACCATCTAGCCAATATATATTTCCTTGATGGGGTATTAATATTTTTGAGTTTTTTGTCCAAAAATATTGGGAAATCCCTCCAGACATCTGGCGTAACCTCTGCCTACGGAGCTGTTCTTCCAGAGTTTCTTTTGCAGAAGAATCACCTAAGTTATCCGCAATCAGAAATTCCGATTTATTAGCTAAATCCACCCCATATAAAGCTTTATATCCTGATGAACCTACTGATTTTAGATAGGCCAGATACTTTCCATCAGGACTGAAGGAAAAACTGCTAGGAAAATCCAGTCCCGGCAGGGGAAATTTGGAAATCTCTTCAATAGGTATAGGCATTAACGTATTCGCTGAACTACCTTTCTTGCAGAGTTCACTAATTGGTTAACATGATTTTCATCAGAAAACACGTTTAAGGCTCCTGCTGCTCCCGACTGCAACAAAATTCCTTCATTCAGCATGCCGAAGTAAAAAGCCCGCTTCATATCTGAATCAGCATTAACCACATCTCTATAATTGCGTATGCTGTCCTGGGTGAAGTGTATGCCAAAAAGCGACCCAACCCCGGTCACTTGCGCATCCACTTCCAACTCATCAAATACAGCCCTGAGTTGATTCCTTAGTTTTTCACCTAAGTTGTTCATAGCTTCATAAACATCAGGCGTTAAGGCATTCATGACCACTTCACCTGCCCTCATCGTAACTGGATTGGCATTAAAAGTCCCAGCGTGACCTATTTCCGCTCCCCCTTTTGTGGGATCAAATAAGTCCATTATGTCTCTCCGCCCTCCAAAGGCTCCCACAGGCATACCACCACCTATTATTTTGCCCAAAGTGGTCATATCTGGAACAACTCCAAACAATTCCTGTGCTCCTCCTGGAGCAACTCTGAAACTTTGTACTTCATCATAAATTAATATAATGCCCAGTCTCGTCGTAATTTCTCTGACAAACTCCAAGTACTCTAAGTTCGCTGGAGTATACCCAAATGAGGAGACTATCGGTTCCATAATTACACATGCCACCGTTTCTGCATTTTCTTCAATCATCCGGGCTGTCTCTTCAATGTCGTTATATGGTACGACTATCACTTCCTCTAAAACTGAATCAGGTTGCTTCGAATACTCTGGTATGGCAGTAGTTTTATCAGGGTCCAAACTATTTTTACTGGGATATACACTGACTGCAACATATTCATGTGATCCGTGGTATCCACCTTCAATTTTTACGATTTTCTCTCTACCCGTAAATTGCCGCGCAGCCCTGATGGCCATCAAGGTACCTTCGGTACCGGAATTAGTGAATCGTACCGTGTCAACCGATGGTATGCGGTCTGTTAGTATCTTGGCCAGACTTATTTGCGAATCAGTGGGTCCGCTAAACGCTACGCCTTTGTCTGCTTGATCCTTGATTACTTCAGCCACGTTGGCGTTTGCGTGACCAAGTATTAGGCTCGTTGCATTAATCATAAAATCTAGATACTCATTTCCATCGACATCAACAATATAATGTTCATGCCCACTTTCAATAAAATGGGGGTAGGGTTCGAAATAAGCAGTCCCTCTTGAACTGCCACCTGGCAGAAATTTCTCTGCCTCTTTTTGCCTTTTGTAGGACCCAGGAGTCCTTGCCACATACTTTTCTATCTCTTTTTGGACGATACCAGACATGTTTATACCCTCAATAGCTAAAGTTGTTTGAGCGAGCAGGTTTATCTCAATTGCCCAATAAATCGCCTAGGATACCTAAAGCAGATTTATTTCTTTTTCTTAAAAGTGGTCAAAATCTCGTTAAGACTACCGGATCTAAACCCATTCATATCCATTGTTACGTATGAATACCCAACTGATTTGAAATATTCTGTAATTTCATCTCTGACGGAATCATCTAGCAAGGCTAAAAAATCCTTGGGTTCGATTTCTATACGAGCTACAGTATCGTGATGCCTTACCCTCAACTGTTTAAAACCTTTGGATCTGAGAAAGTGTTCTGCTTTCGCTATCCTGGTAAGAGCTTCCACCGTCACCATAGTTCCATACGGTATACGCGAAGAGAGGCAAGCTTGTGCAGGCTTATCCCACGTAGGCAATCCCATTTTTTTAGATAAATCTCTTATATCTTGTTTGGTAAGATCCGCCTCCACCAAAGGACTTCTCACTCCATACTGCTTTGCAGCCTCAAGACCAGGCCTATAGTCTCCCAAATCATCCACATTAGTCCCGTTGGTAATTACTGCGTAGCCTCGTTGATCTGCAAATTTGATTAGGTGGGAATACAACTCATCTTTACAAAAAAAACATCTATCCGGATTGTTTGCCTGATAGTCTTCACGCTCAGTTTCTTTTGTTTCAATAATTTCGTAATGAATTCCCTGTTCTGTCGCAAGGGCTATAGCATCCTCGAGTTCGGATGGAGCCAGGCTGGGTGAATTAGCGGTTACTGACAGGGCCTTGCCACTCAAAACCTCGTGGGCGACAGCCGCTAAAAAGGCACTGTCTACGCCACCTGAGTAAGCGACAATCACGCTGCCCATATCGTTTATGATATTTACGAGTTGCTGTCTTTTTTCCTCAACAGATTTTTGAGTTACCTGCACCATACCAATCCTCGCTTTACTTAGATGCTACTCAGCCATCATTTCTTCCACGATTGCCTTCATCTCACCTGAATAAAAACCATAAGACCTATTCTGATAATTCAGTATCTTCTGGGACTCTACAGTATCATACCAATCATTCCAACCTGGTTCTTCTCGGTATACTGCCATCTCAACTGGAGCTCCCATAAAATTAAAGAAATCTTCAACATAATTTTTCCCAGCTAAACGCCAAGTAGAACCTCCGGCAATGTTAAATACATTTCCAACAGCCTCTGGGGTGTCCACTGAAGATTTTATAGCATCAGCCACATCATCCCTATGAACCATTTCAACTCTTTGATCAGACGTAAAGGGCCAAGGTTCGGGAGGCTCTAAAAAGGCCGGTACCGCGATACTGGCTATCCGCAATATCACAAAATTAACACCTGATCCAATAAGAACCTTTTCCCCTGCGATTTTACTTTCTGCGTATATATCTATTGCATTTTGTGGCTGTGTAATCTTAATTGGGTCGGACTCTTTAGAAGTATCGCCGTATGTACTTATCGAAGAGGTGAAAACTAAAGTAGCCTTGGATCCATGAGACTTCAAAGCCTCAGTTATATTCCTAGTGCCTTCCACGTTCACCGCAAATGTCTTATCTCTATTTCGTTCACTTGTCGGCGGGAGAAGTGCAGCCAAATGGAGAATTCCTCCCACATTGCGCACGGCCTCGTTTACGGAGTCTTTATCAGTGATGTCACCTTTAACTACCTCCACATTGGATTCATCTTCCAATCCTGAAAAATCCATGAATGGCAGGTCAAATATCCGAACAGGCCTTCCTTCAGCCAAAAACATACCAGCCAGTTGTCTTCCTACACTCCCAGCTCCACCTGTTATCAGCACTGGCTCATTCAAGTTAGGGTCGTTCCTTTCATACCAGCTTTCTCAATCAGATTTTGAGAACTAGCTATCAGGGTTTCCAGAGCAGTACCCATAGCATCCCATTCACTAGCATTTTTTAATTCCAAGGCCGATGCAGCGTCTCTCATGGCTGTACGAGTTGCTGGAACACTTGGCATTGTTTTGAAGAAAAAAGTTCCACTTACCTCTTCAAATTTCTCCACTATTTCAGCAACTGAATTTTCCCAATCTTGATTTTGAGCACCAAGTCCATCTGCAATAGCTTTACAAGCGGATATTGTTTCATCAAGCATTTCTTGTCCTGATTGCGGCATTTACAGAATCCCTCCTAATATTAATATTATCTAAATATTAAAGGGCGGCCACTAGGTGGTCGCCCTTTTCGTATTCAACTCCTAAAGACAGTGAAGTGCCTTAGTCGTCGCCATCAGCATGAATTGATTCACTTACTTCAGTTATTTCCGGTGAATCCTCATAGTGATGCTTCACTTTGTCCAGGTCAACAACATCCAATCGGTTGAAGCCTTTCCCATCGTGCTTGTCGTAAGGAAACGGCTGGAACTTTTCAAATCTTTCGCCGAACCTTTGCCTGCTTGGCCTTGTATCGTAAGGGAACCTGAAGCGCTCTGGGCTATCTGGTTCACATTCAATTAGTTCATATTCCCTACTACCTAGTCCTATCTCATGCCCAGTGTTAATGCTGGTAACCTCACTTTGGCCATGGAATGTTGCAGCAGCAGCCTCGAATTTTTTATCTCCGGCATGATGAGCTTCCATCATTTCAGCCGCAGATCCCTTTATGCCTTCAGCTTCCCTAGCCTTGTCTACACAAGCCATATCAATTGCTACAGCATCCTTACTAGCGAAAACGCCAAGATGGGGAACAATAGGGACATCGGCGTGATTTGCACAGTCGCAGCGAGGCGATACATCCAAGGCCATATTTATATAACCTACTTTATCTCTACCTACTGCTTTCTCTACCCCTAGACAGGCATCGGCAATAGCTGCGTCAACAGCATCAAACTGAACAGGAGGAATATCCATCAATCCCCTAGGCCCCATGACTCCGAAACAACCCAGGCAATTTGCACACTTATCGCCTTCCCATTCCAATTCATCATTTTCGTTTATGTGATAGAGATTGAAAGGACAGCAATCTTCCAAAATTTCCCAATCTGGCGTATTTGCCTTTCCTTTGAAGTTCTCCGGATGGAAAACTCCAGCTGCCCCTAATCCATAGGTTGGGTGGCCACCCATATGGACATTGAATTTACCTCTCTTGGATTGTGCCCCAATACCCAGATTCTTTAGGGCACCACCAATGACTCCCATGCTATGTCCTTTGAAGTGGGTTAGTGCAATTAGCGCATCGGCAGCTGCGATGGCTTGAGCAACATAAGCCTCTTTAAGGAGGTATCCCTCTGGTATGTCAACGACAAAATCACTAGTACCGATAAAACCATCAGCACATATGAAAGGGCAGCCCAATGTGGCTGAGCTATAACCGTTCCTTTCTGCTGTCAGCAATATATCTATCTCCGAAGTCCTCGAGCCCCATGGTGAGTAGGAGGAAGTAGTTGTGTCGCAGACAAATGGGCGACCACCCAACTCTTTTATCCTATCGGCCAATTGTCGAGCATAAAGAGGTCTTAAATATGCAGAGTTATTCCATTCTCCGCAGTGGACTTTTATAGCCACAATATCGTTTGGCTTTATCATCTCATCTAAACCTGCGGCATCAAAAACTGTGATCATTTTTGCTGCCAACGCAGTCTCAGTAGATTCTGAATGTGCGTCCATGTAATAAACTGTCGAATCAGACATATTTCCCTCCACTCCTTTTTTTGACCAAACAGGTACAATTTCCCTAGCTAATCATGTATAAATTGAGATTAGCATTCCTTCCTATTCATGTCAATAATTTAACAAACTTTCTAATCAATACTAAAATACCTCATTAAGTAGGAAGATAACTAGCATAAAATTCAAATCCACACCTAGAAAGGAAACATCAATGCAGGCAGAAGTAAAATGGATTCACCCTGGCCCTCAGCCAAATGGTTTACAAGCGGATTCTGATGGGCTTTGGGCGATCGATCAAGGTAACGATCATATTTATAAATTGTCCTATATCGACGGTTCAATCATAGAAAATTTTGATACGGAAACCTCTAAATCCAGCGGAATAACAAAAGGAGGGGGATTTCTTTGGGTTGCCTCTACATACACTGCTGAGCTTTACCAATTGAATATGGACGGCAGTACGGCAGCTGTATTTGACACACCTGGAAAAGGCATAGTTACCCAATATGGCTCTTCAGAAAACCCTCAAATAACTGGAGCGCATGGTATGGAGTGGGTAGACCAAAATAATATGTGGGTTGTTGTCCCACCAGCCCAACAAGCATTCTTGTTGGATCCCGTAAGTATGGAAGTGAAGCGGTCTATTCCTACCCCTGGAGTAAGACCTCACGGGCTGTTCATAGATAATGGAAATATGTGGCTTGCTGACACACAGGAATGCAAAATATATAAAATCAACCCAGACAATGGCGAAGTCCAAAGCGAAATTCATATTCCTGAACCTGAAATACACGGTATGACCATTTACGATGGTGACATATGGTTCTGTTGTGCTGAAACTCGAAAGGTTTGTACTGTGAAATTACCAGGTTAGGAAAAAAGGACATAAAATGAAAATCACAGACAGAATAACCAAAATAGTAGTTGGCGAGAACGAGCCAGATCCCTTCAAATACGGAGGAGTATATCCTCCAAATGTATTTCTGGTCAGTGGAAAAAACAGATCTGTCTATATAGACACTGCACATGGCAAACCGGAAGAAATCCAAGAACATATTTCAGTTTGGGAATCACAAGGGAAACCGGAAATAGCTGGAATAATATTGACTCATAGGCACAGTGACCACATTGGTGGAGCCCAAGAATTAGGTGAGCAAATGGGAGCTCCAGTTATATCTACATCAGTAGAAAAAATTGCTATTGAAAAAGAATCGTCAGCTACAGTAGGCCTAACTCCTAAGGATGGAGAAAAACTGGATTTAGGGGATACCACCTTATATTTTATCCACACTCCTGGCCATACTATGGGAAGTCTATGTATCTATCTGGAAGAAGATAAAGTCCTTTTCACAGGGGATAACATTTTAGGCTTGGGGACAACAGTCATTTCACCCGACGAGGGCGATATGACCTCTTATATCAAATCCCTACACAAAATGTTGAATTATGACATTGAAAAAATATGTCCGGGGCATGGACCAGAGATAGATACTCCGATAGAAAAAATTCACGAATTAATTGAGCACAGACACCAACGTGAAATACAAATGTTAGAGTTAATTACTTCCGGAAAAGATTCTATGGACGATATATTCAATGCAATATACAAAGACATACACCCCGGTCTTCATAATACAGCAAGAAGACAGATACAGGCCCATATAAATAAACTGGTCGAAGAGAAAAGAATCGAACAAACCGGTAACATTTACCGAATAGTTCAGTAAACAGGAGACACTCTGTGAATTTCTCAAATATCGACGTTTTTCCTATGGGCACAAAAATCAACTCTGAAGGAGTCCTTGAAATAGGTGGATGCGACGTGCTTTCTCTCGCAAAAGCTCACGGCACTCCACTCTATGTGTACGACGAAAAAACAATAAGAAGCATGGCCCAAACTTTTGTGGGTGAATTTACTTCTAGATATCCTAAAACCTCGGTTGCTTATGCCTCAAAAGCGTTTCTCAATCTTGCAATGGCAAAAATAGCCAATGAAGAAAATCTTTCCCTCGACGTGGTTTCTGGAGGAGAAATAGCAGTGGCTCATGCTGCAGGGTTTCCTAGCAACAAAATGTATTTCCATGGAAATAATAAAACTCCCCAAGAACTTTCTGAAGCCATTGATCTAGGAGTCGGGACCATCGTGGTCGATGGGTTTCAAGAACTAGACATCTTAAATAATATTGCCAAATCTAAAAATGCTAATCAAGGGATAATGCTCAGATTGTCTCCTTCTGTTGATGCCCACACCCACGCACATACAACGACTGGTATATTGGACGTTAAATTCGGCTTCTCAATAGAGACCGGAGAAAGCAGTGTAGCTATTAAACAGGCTCTAGATTCTAGCCACCTTATACTTCAAGGAATCCATTTCCATCTTGGTTCGCCAATCTTCGAATTAGAACCATATTCCAATGCCATTGATACTGTCTTTGATTATTTAAAACCATTTTTACATCAAGGTTTAGATTTGAAAAAATTTAGCCCCGGCGGCGGCTTTGCAATCGGATATTTACAGCGACAATTACCACCATCTATAGCCGGCTATGCGGACGTTATTACATCCATGCTGAAAACCAAATGCGACGATTTAGGAATTGACTACCCTGAACTGATAATAGAACCAGGCAGGTCGATCGTTGGGCGAGCAGGGGTAGCTATATACACAGTGGGTGTAACAAAAGTAATTCCAAATGTTCGGACCTATGTATCGTTAGATGGAGGAATGGGGGATAACATTAGACCTGCTTTGTATGAGGCTCAATATGAAGCTGTTGCAGCAAATAAAATGTCCCGCACTCATTTTGAGACCGTGACTTTGGCCGGAAAGTATTGTGAAACAGGTGATATTCTCGTGAAAGATGTTTCACTGCCGATATTGGATTCAGGAGACTTAGTTGCAATACCAGCCTCAGGGGCCTATTGCATAGCCATGTCAAGTAATTACAACATGAACCCTAGGCCCGAAATTATAATGGTTTCCGATGGGGGTTCCCGGATAATAAAAAGAAGAGAAACTTACCAAGATTTAATGGCTTTGGACTTCTCATAGTCAATCACTGTGCGATTAAACTTAACAGGACCTCCCAGACAACCAGTTTTTGTCTACTCAATAGCATCTATCAATGTAATTCTCTGGATATTACTGGAAATCTCCGGGAATAGTACAAATCCCTCTAGCCTTCGCAAATTTGGGGCAATTGACTCCTATTTAATCTGGTCGGGTGAATATTGGCGACTAGCAAGCGCGATTTTCCTTCACGTTGGTGCCTCCCATCTAGCAATAAATTCCATTAGCTTAGTCATCATGGGGGGCATGACAGAGCGGCTGTACGGGCACCGAAACTTCATTACCATTTTTCTAGTGACAGGCATAATTGGTAGTACCACCAGCTATCTGAACATTGAAAATGGGGTCGTCGGCGCTGGGGCAAGCGGGGCCATTTTTGGTTGTTTGGGTAGCTTAGTTTCTTTTTTTTACATACGTAAAGAGGTTTTAGGGAAATCTGGCAAGCAAACTTTAAATGGTTTAATTATATTAGCTTTAGTGAATCTAGCCTTTGGATTCGTATTCCCAGCTGTCGATAATTGGGCACACATTGGCGGATTTATTGCTGGATTAGGTTCGGGGTACTTTTTAGCTTATCATCCAAGAACAACCCAACACCCACATAAATTGAAAATACCCTACATTGGGCAAAAAGCCAGGTTGCCCCTACTCATACTTTTTGCGGTTTCAATAATTATTTCCGTGCTGGCAATTGGCAATTCCATGTACGAACCAGCAGTGGTATTCCCTATTTTTTAAGCAAATAACTTTGAAGGGCTTTCAATCAAGCGCTGAAGTCTCCTGAAAAAACTTGCAGCCACAGCCCCATCCACAACTTGATGGTCGCCAGTCAGACTCAAAGTCATCATCTCTCTTATGACAATTTGGCCATCTTTGACAATAGGCTTCTGAAGTGATCTACCGACACCGAGCAACCCTACCTGTGATTGGTTCAATATAGGGGTAAACCCATCTACCGATCCGAGTATTGATATCGTGAAAGTCCCTCCCATGAAATCATCCGGTCCCAAAATACCGTCTTTAGCAGCGTCAGCAAGAGTTTTTACTTCCCCAGCTATTTCTCTGATATTTTTTGAGTTAGTTTCTCGAATCACCGGGACAACCAAGCCGTCGTCCAATGCCACCGCAAAAGCTATATTCACCCGATCAAATTTCACAATTACATCATTAAATAGAACGCTATTTAGGGCGGGAACTCGAATCAACGCCTCAGTAGTAGCTTTTATTAAAACCTCAGTCATACCCAGACCTTGCTCACGCCTTATATTCTGAGCCTCAGTCACATCTACATCAAGAAAATAGGACAACTGGGCGGTATTTGCCAAACTATTTTTCATATGGGCTGCAATGGTTTTCCTCATACCTTCTAAAGGGGTTTCAGATATCGGTCTTGGCAATCCTGGAGGCAATGAAGGTTTTGATGAGACCGAACCCTCTGCTATGGCTCTGACATCTGATTCGACAACCCGGCCTCTCGGACCAGTCGGGATTATGTCAGCAAGGTCTATATCCAATTTAGCTGCAAGTTTCCGAGCACCTGGAGTAGAAGGTATAGCATTCCCTTTTATGTTTGGTGTTCTTGGTCTCGGAGAATCAACATTTTGAGAAATATTTTCGGTCGTCAACGTCCTAATGGGTTCCTTCGGAGGTTCTGGTGGAAGTTCTCCTTCCTCAAGCAAGTAACCCATGACATCGTCTACCAGTACTGTTGCCCCTTGATGAACAACTGGGTGAAACACACCCGAATTAGTTGCTTCTAAGTCATAATTTACCTTTTCGGTTTCAATTTCGGCTATAACCTCACCTTGAGATACATTATCCCCTGATGTTTTGGTAAATTTCGTCACGATGCCTTCTGTCATGAAGTCACCCAACCTCGGCATGACTATCGGAATTGCCATATTGAATCTCCTATTCCAGTACTTCCAATGCAGCGGCTACAACCTTCTCCGTGGTAGGTACGAATAGGGCTTCCAGGGGTCGGCTGTATGGCACTTGAGTGTGTGGAGGAGTTACCCTTTTCGGTGGTGCATCCAAATAATCAAAAGCTTCTTCAGCCACTAAAGCAGAGATATCAGTGGCAATGCTACATCTTGGATAATCTTCATCTACAATGACGATTTTCTTAGTCTTTTTTACCGAGGAAAGTATCGCATCTTCATCCATAGGAGAAAGAGATAGTAAATCTAACACTTCAACTGAATAACCCCGCTCTTTCAACAGGCCCGCGGCCTCCATACACACCCGTGTAGTGTAACCAATACCCAACAAGGTTATGTCTTCCCCTTGCATTTTAATTTCTGATTTACCAATTTCAACAATATAGGATTCCTCTGGAACATGGTCTTCAAATCTTAATCCCATAAGCTGCCGATTATTGAACACAATTACTGGGTCATCATCTCTAATGGCTGCGGTCATCAGGCCTTTAGCATTATGTGGGTTTGAAGGGACAACACATTTAAGACCAGGAAAGTGAGTGAAGATGGAATAGAGGGTTTCGGAATGTTGAGCGGCTGAATTCGTGCCGGCCCCTATTCCTGTCATTATGGTTAATGGAACCTTAACTTTTCCACCAAACATATAGTGCATTTTAGCGGCATTATTAGTGATCTGATCAGCACATACGCCGTAAAAACTCACATACATTAAATCCACAACCGGTCTCAAACCTGAAGCAGCGGCTCCTACTCCCGCCCCAACGAATCCTGCTTCTGATATTGGGGTATCTCTCACCCTCAAACGACCAAAATCATTTACCAACCCTTTGGTCAATCTCATCGGTCCACCCCAAGCATCTTGGAAATCTTCCCGTTCTCCACCCCCTGCAATATCCTCTCCCATGACAATAACATCAGGATCTCTGTCCATTTCTTGCCTTAGAGCCTCGTTAATGGCTTGTATGAAACTTATTTGTCTGACTGTTTGTGTCTGTGTCATTTAATTTATCTCCTATTTGAGTTAGTAGGTCACGTATACGTCTGTGACCAATTCTTCAGGGTTTGGAAACGGACTGTTATTAGCGAATTCGGTGGCTATATTAACTGCTTCTATACATTTCTTATCTATAGTTTCCAGGTGGGTTTCATCAGCATAAGCACCATCTAAAATATGTTTTTGTAACGTTAGGATACAGTCACGTGACATATAATATTCTTGCTCTTCTTTACTCCTATAACCTAGAGGATCATCGGCACCAAAATGACCTTGATATCTGTACGTCTGAGCCTCGATCAACGTGGGACCTTCACCCATACGAGCTCTTGACACTGCCTCCTTACCCACCTCATAAACATCCAAGGCTGACTGCCCATCTACCGTTACTCCTGGAATCCCATACCCATCAGCTCGATTGGCGACTGAGCCACCTGCCACTGAATATTCAAAGGGAGTCGCTTCAGCGTAGCGATTATTTTCACATACGAAAATAACCGGTAATTTCCAAATGCCTGCAAGATTCATAGATTCATGCAAAACTCCCTGACTTGAGGCACCATCTCCAAAAAAAACAACGCTGACCTGATCTGTTCCTTTTACCTTCGCAGTCAATGCCACACCAGTTGCTACAGGAATATTTGAACCTACAACTCCATTAGCACCAAGCATACCCCTGTCTATATCTGCTATATGCATAGTGCCACCTTTTCCTTTTCCCGTGCCCGTAGACTTGCCTAACAGT
>DLRJ01000133.1 GCA_002500485.1 Dehalococcoidia bacterium UBA7891 | reverse complement strand
CGTAGGCATTCTCGGCACTCTCAAGCTCGAACTGAATCGTAACGGGTTGTTTCTCGGATGCGCCCATCACCCCGCTCCCGACCGAGCCAAAATCAGTGCTTCTGCTAGGAACAAGCTCTCCTTCTTCGTTTAACACAAACTGGGCCTGAGATTCAGTTGACCCCTTCATTAAGTACACCTCACGCAAAAAATTACTCCAGACAGCGCCTGTTCCCGTGGCGGTTTTGTATGATGGGACTTCTGACCAATTGTCCATGTCTGAGATTTTAGAGGAAGTAAAATAAGTTTTATCATACGGCATCTTCCAATTACCCCCTTTTAGACCATTGACAGGATAATAAATGCTTAAACCTGAAATAGCGGGTCTTTTTGAACCAACATGTTTACCAATGATCATGTTACTTATGGCTTTTACGAGCGCACCTGATGAACTCTTTAAACTACCCTCTACATTTTTAGACAACAATTCAGAGAAATGTGCCAAATCTATATATTTAGACCCTGCCTTAAGGTTTAGAATTGATTTAATCCAATACGAAGTAGTATTTCGTCGAGCAGCTGGTATTATTGGATTTCTTGCTTTTGTCTCCTCCAGCAAATCCTCCGTAAACTTTTTGAATGCTGCCTTAAATTCGGCGTATTTGGACATGTCATATGCACAGTGTACACCTATTTTAGTCTCATATGCGCTATGATAAGGTGACCATTCAGGAGGCATCCAGGTGGCAACTTCGTATTTTGCAAGAGTAATATTATTAATATCAGGGTTCTCAGATAGATGAGCAATATATTTAGCTCTTGTTTCATGATTATTGTACTCCGAATAACTTATTTCTGGATTGGCGTAAAACACATCGCACAATCCATCAAAAGCATCAAGAACTTCGGTTGCACCCATGAGGCAGGCGTAAAAATTTATAAAATCAAACTTCTCCGAACCTGCTTTTTCTAGGCTACTTTGCATTTCTCTGCGAAATGCTCTTGGTTTAATTGTGCTACCGCCACCTAAACCATCTTGATGATCTGCACCAAAACCATGCCAACTTCCCCCATGATCAAGAAAAAACAACCCATACCGCTCAGCTGGATAATTACTCATGCTCCAATCAAGAAAACCACCAAATACTTTTGGATCATCCATTCTGTTCTTATATTTCGATCCCTCTGGAAATCTTTCTTCTACAACAGTAGTATGTTTTAAGTGAGGCAAAAGCGTCTTGTTTAGGTCAACGGAAGAGTGGTTTTCATCAATAACAATTCGGGTCATCCCGTCTGAGATGTTTTTCTTATCATCATCGTATACATGTGCATTATTATTGAACCTTTCATCTGATGTGTCATAATCTGCCTGAATGACTATATTAACATGTTCATTGCTGCCAATTGCATCAAAGATCTTATTCTGCATTAAAATAAACAGCGCCATATTATTATCTCCCTGGCTGTAAACCATAATCGTCCACTTTTTTGATTCATGATTGTTTATTTTAAAATTCACGATGGCAATTTCTGAATCCATTTCACCGTCATTGGCCACATAGGTTAAGCTATCAGACCCCTCATAATCCGTATTTGATGTGTAAATTAAATTGGGAGCTGTTCCACTCAACGTGCCATGCTTTGGCTCAGCGACTATTCTATAAGTAAGCTCATCCCCGTCAGCATCTCTTGCTTCCAGTTTTACGTTATATCCTTTTCCTGGTCTTGCATTCCATTTCTGTGATCTTGCAACAGGGGCAGAAATATTCTTTGTCGAGATTGAGAATTCCGCAGTGGCTATTACCGTAGTGCTCCAGCCTTTATATAAACTAACATTATACTTCTTCGCTTTTTCCAATGTAACATCCCACTCAAGTGTTCCGCTTTTTTCACCTTTAAGCTGTTGATGTTTAAGAGCAGGCCAGGTTCCCCCTTTTCCCTCTTCATGCAATCCTATCCAGTCTTTCTGATTTCCGGGGCCATTTGCATAACTAATAACAATTGTCTCTCCAAAATCGTACTTGCTCTTAGATGTTGTAACCCATGGGTTGCCTGCCTTCCTCACATCAAAATGCGCAGTATACAACTTTTGATAACTATTATCCGCAAACAAATGTACCTCATACTTTCCAGAAGGCAGCGGATCGAAGATCAACTTTCCGGATATCCTGCCATCCAAATATTGATATTGAACTGAGTCATAATCGCCTGGCTTCTGTCCCTCTTTGTAGATCCCCACCCAGTCCTTAGCATTACCCGGCCCTCCACTATAACTGATCTCTATCTGCTCACCCTCTTCATATGTCGCCTTGGATGGAGTTAGTTCAACTTTATCTACTGCCTGCTTAATTACACTAATCATTATCGTAGCGGTGTTAGAATCGCCTGATCCGTCATTGGCCTTAAAGGTAAAGCTGTCACTTCCTGAATAGTTGGCCTTGGGACTGTAGCTCAAATCAGGCGCCGTACCGCTCAATATCCCATTCTTCGGTTGACTCAGCACTGTGAAGTTTAACGTATCCCCATCCTCATCACTCCCAGTCAGTATAATGGAAACCGTACCGCCCTCTTTCACCTCCACGCTCCGATCGCTAACTACTGGTGCACTATTAATTACCTCTTCCTCGTAAATACTGACATTATCTA
>DLRJ01000152.1 GCA_002500485.1 Dehalococcoidia bacterium UBA7891 | reverse complement strand
TAACACACGGTGTGATTGGAATTCGCACTGTTAGGGGTAGATAAATGGGGTACGCACGAAGGGGTGTCAGGTAGCATTCTCGCTGATGCGAACCGTGGATGGGGGAGTGCCTCTATATAGGGTAGAAAGAGCATTTTCGATTTCAAGAAGCCTTTTGCCGTCTTTGAGATCAGACAGGAAATTGGAACCGCTAAAGATAATAGGTCATAAACCCAGTCTTTTTCTGTTCACTATGACCAAAGGCAACATCAACATTGCCAGTACAGAAACACCTTCACGAGCCGAGGTGGATGCACATGAACCACCAGTTGAGTCTTCTGCCATATCACCCTGCCCTTCTGGCTGTGTTTCATCTTCACCTGTGGCTCTTCCAACAAGACTAAACCTACTTCTGCTGCTCGATGATCTGCTTGCGGTTGTCTTCTTCTCGTCATCCTTTGAAGGTGAACTCCTGAACCCAAAGAAGTTGCCAAAAGTCCTCCTCTTCCCATGACATTCAGACGCTAGAGAACTTAACCTTGCGGGAAGGTGTGATTACGAACGGAATCGAGAACAAAAACCCAGTATTCTTACTCACCACTGAACGAACATTGGCATTACTACGTGAGTGTAGCCTTCTTTGCCTGTAGCCCGTACCACCCCAGGGCTTGAAGCGGAAGTCATCTCAAAAGCAACCTCGCCTTCGCCAAGAACATCCAAGACTTCAGCCAAATATTTACTGTTGAACGCGATCCTGGATTCTTCATCCACATCACCTTCAACTCCACCGTCTATTTCGCCCTGGTTATCTCCAACTTCTTCTGCTCTGGAGGATATGGAAAGTTTCCCCCCATCATCATCATTCATAATTTGGATCCTGAGTATTCCGCTGCCATCACGAGCAAATATTGAAGAAGTCTTTACAGCACGTGAAAAATCAGAATTTTGAACGATCACACGATTTTTATATTCTGCAGGTATAAGAGATCTGAAGTTTGGAAAAGAACCTGGCATAAGTTGAGAGACAATCTCTACATTGCCGATATTAAATAGAGCATGAGTTCCGGCTGGTGTGACTGTGAACTCAACAGCAGTATCATCTGTACCGATAAGTCGGCCAACTTCTTGTAGGGCCCTCGCAGGTATTATAAATTCCATGGCTTCAGAAACTGGTTCTAGTAATTTACCCTCATATACAGCCAGTCTAAATCCGTCAGCCGCTGCAAACGTGAAATCTGACTGATTCACCTCAACCTTTATCCCAGTCAATACCGGACGAGAATCCTCAGTTGCTGCAGCAAAGGCCACATGAGTTACCGTGTCCTTAAGAAGTTGAGGATCAACTTTTATAGTTGCCCCTTCATCAACTGTAGGGATTGGAGGAAACTCGTCGGGGTCGGTGCCATTGATGTTTGCAGAGAACCTCTGACAGTCCAACGAAACACTAAGTGGTTCCACAACTGACTTAATTTCTATTCGATCGTCAGGGAGTGAATTTACGAAATCTGAAAGTAATCGTGCTGGTATTGTTATTTCACCTTCTGTTTCAACCTGGGCACCAATTTTAGTAGTAATAGCGATGTCCAAATTGGTAGCGGTTAAAACCAGCATTCCATCTTCGGTGGCAATTTTTACGTTTTGAAGGACCGGTAAATTACTTCTAGTAGCAACCGCCCTGCCTACTATTGCCAAGGCTCGACTAAGATTTTGCTGGAGACAAGATACTTGCATATTGAGCACTCCTCAGGAATTGTGACTCAAGGATAGGAACAAGTATATTAGCCTTAAGAAGCCCTAGTCAACGAGACTACTGTATTTGGTGTAGTGAGGCGTTTAAACCACTACATAAAGTCTACTATTCTTTCGCAGCTACTACTTCTAATTCAAGGATAATTTCGTCATCAACGCTGATAATAAAAGGGAGCCTGGGTTTGGACAGAGAAAACTGATCCCACGTTATTATTGTTGAGATACTGCCAGTTATGTCACTTTCTGCTATGTCTAATGTCCCCTTCCAAATAACTGGGTTTGTGACATCCGATATCGTCATATCACCTTCTATGGTAACTTCCATTTTTCCGAAATCTGGCAGCGGCCAAGTATGACCTGATACTTTGGTTAAAGATATGGATATCTCAGAACCTATTCCTCCGTTCCTGCGAACCCAGTTATCTCTTTTGCTTTCATCGCTTTTTAACGATTCCACATCAATCACGATAGTGGAGGCATCAGAACTACTGATATTGCCGGAAGGGTTAAAATGGACCTTTCCATTTATACCTGAGGTTTCTCCAACGGCAGTTATTGGGGTAGGTAGGCGAGCAAACTGTTCTCCGATTCTATATCTGGCAACAGAACCAGGTTGTAAAGATATAAGTACTGATTCTAGTTTGGCAGTTGTGGGTGTTGCGGCACCTTTTGATGAGGTTGCCACCGAAGATAACGGCTTTGTAGGGATCGGCTTGGTGGTGGGGACCGGATTTGGAGGAACCGTGGCAATCATAGGGGTTGTTCTAATGGGAGAATCTGGAGTTGCGGCAGGTGCCGTTTTCTTCACCTCATAAGGTTTTTGATCAACACTAGCGGCAGCAGGTTCAACAGTTAACTGTTTCAGTGGTGCGGAGGTTACTTCTGGGGTCTTTGCTTTCCTAGGGGTTTCATCGACTTGATCTGAAGAGCATCCAAGCAAACCAATCGAAAGAATAGGAATGATACAGGCAGGACCAAGCAACTTCACTATGTTCATCTCGCCACCCTTGCCACTTAATAACTTTCCATGTGATTTAGCTATTGAACAATGATTTTACCTATCATACCAAGGGATTCATGGGGTATACAGATTAAATCAAAAGTCCCAGCTTCAGAAAATGTAAATGTGATTTCCTCAGTTGTACCAGCATCTACTTCAACATCTATACCCAAAGAATCTACAGTAAAGCTATGAAACTCATTTTCGGAGGTTAAATTCAAGGTGACTGTTTCACCTTTTTTTACCGTTATATCAGTCGGGTTAAATATATATATAGCATTAGCGTCATTCATAGCAACGTCCAAAGAATAATCTGATGGGGCAGCTGCTGACACACTTGCAGCAGAAGAAGACTGAGAAGATGTTGTAGCGGGTGGGGGTGCAGTAACCGCTACACTGGAGGATTGGTTGCTAGAAGTTGAAACTATCGGTGCCGGTTTCACTTCATCATGACTCCCTTTCGGTGGTACGTTTTCACCACAGGCATAGGTGCCAAATAGCAAACCTAACATCACTACGCTTACGACTAATCCTCTGATCATGTCTCCTCCTTGAGAATGATGCGTTGGTGATAACTTTCACATTCTCAGTTTAGCATCGCGACTTTTGGGGGGTCAACGACTGAAGATTTTTGAATACATACAAAATTACTCCCTGTAGTAATTGACATAGTACACCTGTTCTGATAATTTGTTCGGAACATTAGTGCTTATTTATATGAAACCTTAAAAAAGGAAGTGACATTAGTGAAGCGGCCATTATCAAAACGACAGCAGACTATTTTGAACTATATCAAAGATTTTATGGGCAACAATAGCTACCCTCCAACCGTTCGTGATATTCAAACGGGATGTGAAATAAGCTCAACGTCAGTTGTTGACTACAATTTGCAAATACTCCAACGTGAAGGTTATCTACAAAGACGTAGGGAAGTCTCGAGGGGTATCGAATTATTGGGTGAAACAGCTACATCGACACTGAGAAACCTAATTTCAATACCTGTGGTAGGAAACATCGCTGCAGGCGAACCTTTACCATTGGTTAATACTGAACAATGGAATGATACTGATTTTGACAATGTTGATTTGCCTCCTTTTTTAACCAAGGGGAAGGAAAATGTTTTTGCATTGCGAGTTAAGGGAGAATCGATGGTCGATGCATTGGTCGGAGATGGAGACCTTGTACTACTGGAATCGATCGAACAACCACAAAACGGTGACATGGTTGCTGCGTGGTTGAAAGATCGGGAAGAGGCGACCTTAAAACATTTTTTCCTAGAAGGCGATAAAGTGAAATTGGTTCCTGCAAATTCCTATATGCAACCTATTACTGTTGCAGCCGCCAATGTATCAGTGAGAGGGCGAGTAGTAGGAGTTGTCCGAACAATGTGACCAATCCGAATATTGCCTAATTTGAGCTTACGAAAAGGCCGGTAGTATATACCGGTCTTTTTATTAGACGTATACTTTTGTCAAATAGGCAAGCTTAGGGAACTGGGGTGTAATAGATCGTGGACAATAATCTAATTGACACATCCTTGACTATACCCATTGTTGGAATGACGTGTGCAGCATGCGTTTCCCATGTAGGTGCAGCCCTTGAGGGCATACCCGAAGTGGACCGGGCTGTTGTGAATTTAGCTACTGAAAAAGCTACCGTACATATTTCCTCCGGGCACATCCAAAAAGAGCTCCTTAAATCCACCGTACAGGATGCCGGCTATCAATTGGGTTCTGAATCTATCACATTGTCAGTCGAAGGGATGACGTGTGCAGCATGCGTGTCACATATTGAATCTTCATTGAAGAAATTAGAAGGAGTTGAAGAAGCCCATGTGAATTTGGCAACTGAGACAGCCAAGATTCAATATATCCCTGGTCTTGAATCCATCTCTTCAATAAGACTTGCTATTACTAATTCAGGATATTCCTCATCCTATATTGAGCAAGAAGAATTGGGGTACGGATCCACTAACCGGGCCCAAAAGCGCATTGTTCAACAGGCGATAGTCAGCCTGTTGGGAGCCGGATTTATCATGCTGGGAATGGTCTCCAGTTTGGCCTCTCAACTCCCTTTCCAAAGCGAATACTTGTCCTTCATAATTGCCTCGATTGTGCAGTTTTGGGCAGGCAGGCAATTTTATACCAGCGCATGGAATGCAACAAAACACCGCACGACAAACATGAACACTTTAATAGCGGTTGGAACTTCAACTGCCTATATATACAGCACATTTGCAATCCTAGGTAAATTATTTGGGTTAAGTGACGCGTTTCCCGAAACCTATTTCAGTACTTCCTGCGCGATAATAGGAATGGTTCTTTTAGGAAGATATTTGGAATCCAAGTCGAGGCGGCGTGCGACGGATGCGATCAAATCATTACTGGATTTGGCACCTAAGACTGCTAATATCATGAAAGGGCCCGACGTAAAGACAGTATCAGTAGATGATCTTGTCATCGGGGATATAGTCATTATCGAGCCAGGAGAAAAAATCCCTGCAGATGGATCAGTTGTCGAAGGTTTTTCGGAAGTCGATGAATCCACACTCACGGGGGAAAGTGTTCCCAAGGCAAAGAAAATGGGGGATCCAGTTTTCACTTCCACTATCAATGGAACTGGAAATATTAAGGTGATTACTGAATCACTTTCTGATGGCACAGTGTACTCAAAAATTGTTTCCCTGATAGAGGATACTCAGGCCTCGAAAGCTCCGATTCAGAGAATTGCGGATCGTTTGGCAACCCTACTAGTGCCTGCCATATTGATCGTAGCGGCATTGACTTTTTTGACCTGGATCGTACTTGGCCCTGATCCAACGTATGCTTATGCCACTATTGCAGCAGTAGCAGTACTGGTGATTGCTTGTCCATGTGCTATGGGTCTAGCCACCCCTATAGCCATAATGGTGGGAAGTGGAAGGGGTGCTGAAAATGGAATCTTGTACAGAGATGCCCTAGCAATTGAGACCCTTCAAAAAGTTGATTCCGTTGTTTTCGATAAAACAGGCACGTTGACGAAGGGGCAACCGCAGGTCACGGGGGTAGATTCCCACTCAAGCTATTCTGAGACTGAAATCCTGGAATACGCAGGTGCCGTTGAAAAAAATTCTGAACACATTATCGCTAAGGCAATTGTGGCGGAATGTGAGTTTAGGAAAATTGTGTCAGCAGACGCCTCAGAATTCCGGTCTTACCCAGGATTAGGTACATCTGGAGTTTTAAATGAGAAAATAATTTTAGTGGGAAATAAAAATTTTTTGAGAGAGGCCGATATTGAGGTACCAGAGGTCTTCAACTCAGCCGATCTTGGGGGGGTACATGTATCCATTAACGGTTCATATTCTGGATCAATATTTTTTTCAGATACCATCAGAGATGACGCAGCGGAGACGATAGCTCATTTGCATGAGCTCAACTTGAATTTGGTATTACTTAGTGGCGATCGGGAAGAATTGGTTGAATCAGTAGCTAATATAGTAAATATAAGTAGTTATGAATCTAATTTTCTACCTCAAGATAAAGCAGCTTATATTTCAACTATGCAAAAAAATGGACAAGTCGTTTGTATGGTTGGAGACGGGGTAAATGACGCCCCTGCACTTACTCAGGCGGATATAGGAATAGCGATGGGCGGTGGGACTGATATAGCTATTGAATCAGCACAAATTACAATTCTAGGAAACAGGCTATCGTCTATAGTCCAATCAATTCGCCTAAGCAAATCATGTATAACCACCATAAAACAAAACCTGTTTTGGGCTTTTGCGTACAACATATTACTAGTGCCTATTGCAGCAGGTATCTTATATCCTTTATTCACTTCACAAACCGTACCGGATTGGCTTTCTCCCCTTTTGGGAGATCGGGGTTTTTTAAACCCAATAGTAGCGGCAACAGCGATGGGGCTTAGCTCGATAACTGTTGTTTTGAATGCTCTTCGCTTAAAAACTAGAAAACTAATTAATTAAGGTGAATTCCAATGAAAATCCCTCTATTTTCAAGATCAAACAAAGAAGCTACTGATCCCGTCTGCCATATGACTGTGAATCCTGACAATCCGAACGGTGGATCTTGGGACTATGAAGGGGACTCATACTATTTTTGTGCCCCAGGATGCAAAATAGCATTCCAAAAAGATCCTGAAAGTTACCTTTCAGGGGAAAAGAAAATAGAAATGTAGCTTCAAGAATTCACCATTTAAAACGGCTACCTACTAGCAGCCAAACTTAACCATCTTTATAATTACATTCCTTTGCATGCCGAAGTGGCGGAACGGTAGACGCGGCGGTCTCAAAAACCGTTGAGGTAACACTCGTGCGAGTTCGACTCTCGCCTTCGGCACCAAACCTTTTCATACCTAAAACAAGCTTTAATCTTGTAAATTATCAACCCGACGGTATTTTCTAGATTCCCTAAAATGCCCACTACCGCCATCTATCGATAGAAAGTTGGATTTTAGGTTTCATAACACCAAATCGCCTTAATTGCTTGATAGAAGAGAGTAATCCATATACATCTCTAGCTCTATTAGAGGTAATATTTTCCAGGAGAATATTATGCCTGTAAAAATGCTTAGAGAATTTTTTTTACTAGAGTCTGCTGGAGGCATACTTTTAGTCATAACTGCAGGCGTCGCCATATTCATTAGTAACTCTCCACTAGAGCATTACTATCATGACACCCTAAACGCCCCTGTAATTATTCAGATCGGAAATTTTTCCATTGATAAACATCTCCACCACTGGATCAATGACGGGTTGATGGCGATTTTCTTTTTATTGGTGAGTTTGGAAATAAAACGGGAAGTCCTCGACGGACAGTTATCAAGTAGGGCTCAAATAAGCTTGCCTGCAATCGCGGCACTGGGAGGGTTATTATTTCCTGCTTTTATTTATCTGACTTTGAACTGGGGTAATTCGACAACAATGCAAGGTTGGGCGATCCCAGCTGCCACTGATATCGCCTTTGCCCTCGGCGTGTTGACACTTTTGGGTAGTAGAGTGCCGGACTCTTTAAAATTAACCTTGGTATCCATCGCAATCATAGATGATTTAGCAGCGATAGTAATTATTGCCATTTTTTACACTGAGACCCTATCGATTTATCCATTGGGCGCAGCCTTCCTGTGTATTTTGCTTCTTTTCGCTCTCAATAAAAGAAAAATTTCTGAGCTGTCACCTTACATGGTTGTTGGGACATTGCTTTGGGTTTGTGTTTTAAAGTCTGGTCTTCACGCCACTTTAGCAGGAGTTATCGTTGCTATCTTCACTCCTCACAAATCAAATGATAAGACCGAACCCGCGCCTCTATATCGCCTAGAACACGGCCTTCATCTCTGGGTTGCATTTTTGATATTGCCTTTATTTGCGTTAGCCAACGCAGGCGTCTCTTTAAAAGGTCTATCTACTGGCTTTTTCACTGAACCACTTACCCTAGGTGTAGGAGTGGGATTGCTTTTTGGAAAGCAAATTGGAGTCATGCTATTCACCTACATAGGAGTTGCTTTCAAACTCTGCTCGCTTCCTGCCGAGATTCGATGGAGTCAATATTATGGGTTAGCGCTTCTCGCTGGTATAGGATTTACTATGAGTTTGTTCATTGGAGAACTGGCTTTCGAAGATGATAAATTACAAACTTTAGTCCGGTTGGGAGTTATAAGCGCTTCTCTAGGTTCTGGCATACTCGGGTATTTCACTCTGAGAATCACTAGCCCCAAACAAGCGGTGGCATAGACTCAATATTTTTGGCGCTTATACTTAGGATTCGAAGGCTGATCGTTGGTTCAAAATCCTCACGATTTCCTTCTGGAGTGAAGAGTTCCGTCCTTTACAGTGATATCTAACTGTGGGATAGTGTTGATCTGTGAGTTAATAAATACTCACAGAAAGAGATAATGCCGTATTGGCCCTTATAAATTAAGATAATTCAACCTAAAGCATTACACAGTTTGTTGGAGGATCAGTTATGTTTAAGTGGAATAAGATTTTCGGAACCAAGATGCTAATAGGCCTGTCTGCAGCTGCTTTACTAGCTGCTGGTATTGCCTGTGGCTCTGCAGACGATGAGGAAGCTGCACCTGCTGCTGCACCTGCT
>DLRJ01000037.1:18366-27202 GCA_002500485.1 Dehalococcoidia bacterium UBA7891 | reverse complement strand
GAAACAGTGATACCAGCTTTCCTCAAGCTATTGATTCGATAGAGTGAATTTATATCACTAGCAGGTAGGGTGGATAAATAATTGTCTCCTCTTTCATATATGAATGATGGTTGGGTGGAAACTGAGACTCCGATACTTGCCATTTTAAGTATCTGGTCGTCCCGCAGTTCTGAGGCATGCTCTATACGGTCACCAAGTAGATAATCATTCTTTAAAACCTCAAGGATCATGTCGATTGAAGTCATATCAACAGAATGAATAGCTACAGGAAAGCCGTGGAAATGACTTTCTCTAACCATCTCCTGAAATTCCTTTTTATCTGGATGAAGGACACCAGAAGAATTTGTAATCATTATTTTTGAATGACCCACAAGCATTTTATTTTCAGTGGAGCGATATGATCTTTCTGCCTTTACAAATTCTTTAAGGCCTGTGGCAGCCGGCATAAATATAAGATGCATGTTCAACGGAAACTCATCGATGACATTGGATATCAGCTCATAGCGGGAAATGTCATTCAGATGGGTCGCATCAGTTAGATAGTTTATGCCTCTCGAGTGAATGAGAGTCAAAGCTGAAATGATTCCATCTTTCAATAAGGACGGTTCCAATGAAGGAAGTTTGCCTTCCAAATAATCACCGGATTCGTATATCACCCCATTTAATTTCCCGTCAGCCAAAGATCGCTCGAAAGTCACTCCAGGTGGTTCATTAGTCGAATCTTTTATCCCTGCAAGGCTTAAGGCAACTGAATTTAAAATATGAGCATGCCCCGAGGTCATCTGAATTATAAGTGGCCTATCGGGTAAAACCTCATCAAGCAACGTCCTATCAACAAAAGAAATTCCTTCCTGGAAATTATGGTCCAGCCCCTGGAGGCGAACCATATTGGAATTTCTTTGAACGGATGCCGCCTTCTTTACAAGATGGGCCAAACGCTCCTTAGATAATGGGTTTTCTGACCGAATATCATAGGAGCTAAGATTCGCGGCATAACTTAGAAGATGAACATGTGTATCATGAAATGGAGCAACGAGCGTCAGATCTTGTCCATTGAATTTTTTCGTTTTTAATCCTAAGTTTGAATTAAATGAACCCCGCGGGTCTAGGTTAATGCTTCCATCACGATGCACTAGCACCGAAGGAACCGATCTGAACGCAAAACCATCGAATACGGTTGGATTTAAAAATATTCGGCCATCTAAGTCCCCACCCATCAGTCGGGGTCAATCCTCTACTGGATAACAGATCGAGAAGAGGCTTCTATTCTGCGAACAACTATCTTGCTGCGATCCATCATGGCTGGAATCCTAGGTCCTATATCATTTTTCCATGTATCACTTTCGTAAACTGCTTCGTAAAGTTTCTCTCTTTCTTCTTCGCTTTCAAACCGGCGTATCCAAATATACAAATCATCTTCTTCCTGGCCGGTGAAACTGCCAAGTATGACCATCCCTTTTGAAACCTGGAAAGGGATAATCTCTTCTTCCATAAACTTCACCCAATGATCTCTCTGTCCATCAAGGCATCGATACTCTCTTAGTTCAAAAAACATTTTCACTCCTATGAGACATTTTTTTATTACACATACTTAGTTAATGAGCAGAACTACCGATAGAAAACACTAGGATGCTAGATACTGCATAGAGGGCTAATAATACAACACATTCCAAGGTGACAATTCGACCAAAAGAGACCCTAGCTTTACTTATAACCGGGACCAAAACCACGGTCGTCATCAATATTGCTATTACGGCGGTTATGGAATGAACCGAAGAAACCACACCCCATAGTGGTCCATCTGTATAGGCCACATCATCCAGGAATAATACAAATCCCATATTGAATAGATTACTTCCGAGCAAATTACTTATAGCCAATTCCGGAGCCATAATACGTATTGCGGCAATGGAAGCTGCCAGTTCAGGTAAGGAGGTACTTAACGCAAGGAATTGAGTACCCATAAAACTTTTTGCCCAACCCATCTCATCAGCAAGACTGTCGCCTGTATGGGCTAAGAAGTAGGCAGCCACCACGACGATAAGAGCCGATGTAAGGTACACAAGACTAGCTTTTTTTAGGCTGGCGGAAGCGTAAATATTGTGCTCTTCATAGGAATCTGAATTCTGTTCTTCCTTAAATATTGCGAAAAGAGCCGCCAAAAAGACCACTATCAGAACAATTGAAACTGGACTAACAGGCCAAGATGTGGCCAGGTTTAAGTTTCCGTGGATTAATATTCCTAACCCACCGATTGATATAACAATAATTGACAAAACACCTACAACGGCGGGGGCACTCCCCAAGGAGTTTAATATTGGTCCCCTTTTCCACATAAGGTCAAGTAGGCCTATGATCAAGAGGTTAAAGAGATTACTTCCGAATGCGTCCCCTGCGGCAAGGTCAGCTCCTCCAGCACCTCCTATAGACAACACAGAACTCACGCCAGTAGCCAATTCCGGTAGTGAAGTCGCGGTTGCTAATAGAACAACACCAACAAAAGATCTACCTAAACCAGTCTTAAAAGCTATGATATCTGCATTCTTTGTCAGCTGCGTCGCCGATATCAGAATTATTGCTGCGAGGCCAGCGAGAACCACCCATAATAGAGGCAATGACAAACTATCCAAAATGAAAGCTCCCTCCGGAAAATAATTAGCACTAAGGCAAAGAAATTAAAACGTGAAAATACTAGAGCATACTATGTGAACTGTATAGGTATTTATTTGTTAGAAATCAATAGGTCCGTCCGACCTCTCCATTTTTTAAGGAACCTACCATAGTTTTTCTTACTTAACTCGTCCCGCTCACCCTCCGACAAGGCAGTCCAGCCTCTGTGCTCATGCAATTCCATTGGCAAAGTGTGGTCGGCTATTATGGATAGTCCCTGTTCTTTAAATTGGAAACTATAGTCCAAATCTAGGTTCCTGTAATATCTAAAAGACTCTCTCATTAACCCAACTTTTTTAAGATCCTCCCTTCTTAATGCGAAACAATAGCCCTGCATTGCATCCACTTGTCCGGATTCCCCTTCGCCGTCATGAAAATGCATCAAATCCTCTGTTTTAAGTCCAGCTAGACCCGCGATACCGACTTCTGGATCTTTCAATAAACCTTGTATAGGCTTTATGAAATTTCCCTTAATTTCTACACTTGGATCAAGAAGCACAAAAATTTCTCCCTGGGCCATCTTCAATAAAATATTCTTTGCAGATCCGTCCCCCAAGGTATGATCAGCATGCAAAATGTGAAGGTTTTCTTGATCCTTCGTCATTTCCTCTAACAGTTCCCCTGTTAAATCAGTGGACCCATTGTCTATAACAATAATTTCCGTCTGGTCAGATTCCGTCCATTTAATCAAGCTGGACACACAACGTTGTGTGTCATCCGGATAGCCATTGACAACCACTCCCACTGTGACGGGTACGACAGATTCACTAAAAACTTTGGAGGCTATTTCAGACGAGGAAGATATTGTCTTCCATCTTTCCTCCCTAATTTCTGAAGAATCTTTAAGCCTTATAGTGGAATAATCTTTAGCATCCTCCACCATATACCCCAGCTCTTCCATCTCTGTCCTTAACCGATCAGAGCGTTCATAATCAAGAGATGCTCGCAGCTCCGTCCTTTCATCCGATTTACCGATTATTTTCTCAGGTAAATCGTACATATCATCCGTAGAATCCAAACCAAGTCCCATCAAGTTATCAATAGAGCTTAAGATGGCTGCTTTATCGGAATCAGCAGCATCAGATGACTCTATTAGTCTCCATATCCCATCTACCAGCCCTGGCATATTCAGATCTTCACATACAATTCCAATTAGCCTTTTTTTCCATTCTTTGACGGTTTCATTGTTCAAAGTCTGATTTTGAGAATTTTTGCTGAATAAAATATAGTGCCTACGCAATTTATTAAGTGCTGTTTCGCATGCTTTTAATGAAGTGAAAGTGAAATTTATCCTCGTCCGATACTTAGCCGTCATACAAAGATAACGAAATGCCAGCGGATCGATTCCTCTCTCCACGAGATCAGGTATTATGAAAGCATTACCAGCTGATTTGGCCATCTTCACTCCATCAGCCAGTAAATGTTGCCCATGGACCCAATGATTGACTACCTGGAAGCCGGTATACCCTTCGCTTTGGGCAATTTCCCCTTCATGGTGAGGGAATATATTGTCTACACCACCGGTATGAACATCTATATGTTTACCTAGGTATTTCATCGACATTGCAGAGCATTCAATATGCCAACCTGGAAACCCATCACCCCAAGGGCTAGCCCATTTTAACGTTCTCCCACCCTCAGCCTTCTTCCAAAGTGTGAAATCTCGAGGATCTCTTTTTAACGGGTCTGCTTCAACCCTGACAGCTTCCTGCAATTCTGATTCGTGAATATTACCCGATAAATTGCCGTAAGTCGGGAAAGAATTAATATCGTAATAAATATTCCCGTCTACTTCATATGCAAGGGCTGATTGAAGCAGTGAACCGATAATTTCGATCATCTCGTTTACGTGTTCAGTCGCCTTTGGAAATTCATTGGCAGGTAATATATTTATGGTCGATTCGTCTTCGAGGAAACGTTGGGTATAAAACTCTGCTATTTGGGCCGGAGTCTTACCCTCTGCTATGGCGGCTGCAATCACTTTATCATCGCCCTGCTCGAGTACCTCCTGCCTCATATGTCCAACGTCGGTTATGTTCTTTATATGGGTCACCTCATGGCCAAGAATCTCCAATGTCCGCCGAATCCAGTCAGCCATCAAGTAAGATCGCAAGTTCCCGATATGGGCATCACGGTATACCGTTGGCCCACATGTATAGACACTGAATTTACCTTTTTCGTGAGGTCTTAAGGCAGATTTTTTTCTTGTGAGAGTGTCATATAGCTCTAACACTCGCACCTCCTTGTTTGTGCAGTAACTTAGAATTTAATGAACCGACTATCCCAATTGTAGAACTCTTAGCATATTTGTTGAACCTGGCACGCCAATAGGTGTCCCGGCAACTAGCACGACTGTCCCCTTATTATCCCCTTCCATAAATTTCCTAGCTTCTTCTTCTCCCACGGAAAAGAATTCGTCTACGTCCGTAGGAGTATCTACAATGACTGGATATACTCCCCATCTCAGGGTCAAGACTCTGCACACTTCTTCCCAAGGGGTTAAAGCTAATATACGCGACTCTGGTCGGTATCGTGACACACGTCCTGCAGAATTTCCTGACTCAGTAAATGCAATTATGAATTTTGAACCAAGCAAGTTCGAGGTCTGGCAGGCCGCGTAGCTGATAACATCATCGGTCTTTGACTCCAATTGGAGAAACCGTTCTTCCATCATTTTATGGTAGGGTAATGCTGCCTCTGCCTCCTTGGACGTATTCACCATGATTTTCACGGCTTCTATGGGGAATTTTCCTATCGACGTTTCCCCTGACAGCATGATCGCGTCTGATCCATCAAAGACAGCGTTGGCAACATCAGTTACTTCTGCCCGAGTCGGGGAAGAAGAATGAACCATAGACTCAAGCATTTGAGTTGCTGTTATAACAGGTTTACCAGCAGAATTACTTTTCCGGATCAACTCTTTTTGGACTACTGGAACTCGGTGCAATGGTATTTCTACACCCATGTCCCCTCTAGCGACCATAAGAGCATCGCTGGCATCGACGACCTCATCTAGATTATCTATGGCTTCAGCTCTCTCGACCTTTGATATTATCAACGGTTTGTTCATACCGTTCTCACGGAGAATTGATCTGGCAGTCCAGATATCTTCTCTGCGCGTTACAGTGGACAAAGCCACAAAATCGGCGCCGAATTTAGCTGCAAATTTAAGGCATTCTATTGCTTTTTCATCGGGAAATTTTTGAGATGGAGCCCGGCCGGGGGTAACCACCCCTCGTCTTTCTGTCAGCCTTCCGCCGCGGACGACAGTACAATTTACATTCTCACCCGATATGTCATCGACAACAAACTCCAGGTTCCCATCATCGACCAAAATAGTGCCGTTAATTTCAGCGTCTAAATGGATGCCGGGGGGAGCAACACTAACTAGGGTCTTACTACCAATTAGATCTCTACTAGTTAAAGTGATCTTATCTTTTTCTGACAGTTCCAATGCCCCAGGATCTGTAGGGCCGGTACGGTATTTAGCACCCGGAACATCCACCATTATACCCACAGGTATACCCAACTCCTTGGATACTTTTCTAACCCTGTTAAAAACTATCTCATGGACATTTTCATCCCCGTGGGACATGTTGAGGCGGGCCACATTCATACCAGTTTTAATCAACTCTATTAAAACTTCCTCACTATCAGAGGAGGGGCCGAGAGTACAAACTATTTTTGTCTTAGGTTTACCTTGATAAAGATCCACGGGATTCGTATAGGACATATAAACCTTTTTAATTGATCTTAAACCGACATTTTTCGGGCAAGTTTACATAACTATACATTACTACTCCAACCGGTCCTCACTGTTCTGGTGGGTTTAAGTTAGAGTATGGACCCCATATTTTAGATTTGCCTGAAACACTGCGTTGAATTAAAGTTCGTCTAAAGGATTCCTAGTGAAATATGTATGACGTATCTTTACTCTTAGACCTACAAACCTTAGACAGGTCCATTTCCAATTTACGAAAAGACCTATCAGATACTGAGGCCTCTCTTACCGACGATAGTGCTGTAGTTAAGGCTGGTAGCATATTCCAGCAGATTTCGACTGCCCATCAAACTGTCAACAAAAATCAGAGGGAAATTGAACGAGAGGTACAGCGTTTAACCGACCGAAAGGATTCCATTGAATCCAAAATTTACGCCGGTGAAATAAGCAACCCTAAAGAGCTAACGGCCCTACAGGGCGAAGCAGCTAATATAGGTGATCTAATTGAGGCCAAAGAAGAAGTGTTGCTAACCAGTATGGAAGAAACCGAAAGATACAATCAGGGTTTAGCAAAGGCAACGGCACAGTTGGAAACCGCTGAAATTAGTCATCGAGAAAGAGTATCGGGTCTCAAATCAAAACAACAACAACTGATCGATCAACTCCATGCAGAGGAGCCAGCCCAACAAGCTGCCCGAGAGTTATGTTCAGCGCACCTTCTTCATATTTACGACAGGGTCGGTAAAGCAAACAAAGGTATAGCGATCGCCTTGGTGGAAAGCGATAGGTGCTCTGAATGCCGTCTATCTATTCCCAAAAAACTTCTGGAAATGCTTAAGACGGCCAGTGAATTCGTGTATTGCAATTCTTGCGGAAGAATACTCTATAGAGCCGTATATAAATGAGGGTCATCGGATATTGCAATAATTTAGTTGATTCCTTTCAAGAACAAAATGACTTTGCTTTATCTGTTGATAATTTCTCGGATCAATTCAACCATCAAATAAGTTCTGTCATCCAGGACGAGGTCATTCCTATTGGATCTAGTCCAAACTTCAAAAGCCTCCTCGATCTTGTTGAGAAAGACTCTGCTGGGTATCTAATCATAATTCCTGATGCTCGTCATATAGGAGCTGATTTAGAATCTGTAGCTAGAAATGTCATCTCTGTAGAAAAAGCTAATTCTTCATTTTATTGTTTAAATAATGATTATCCAGACGTGTTACAAAATGCACTTGTACATATAAATGCGCCGGGGGTTTCTGTATCCAAAAGTAATAACATCAAAGATGGGATGCAAAATAGAGCGATGTCGGGCAAATCGTTAGGAAAACCTCCCTTTGGTTACCTCACCAATGAGTCAGGGGAATTTACAATCACTGAACCAGAAGCGGTGGTGGTTAGGCAAATTTTTGAAATGTATGTGAACCAAGATATGGGTCTCCGAAAAATAGTCCAATTCTTAAACGACTCAAATATTCGCACGAGAAGAGGAAAGTCATGGAATATAGTCACCGTTCGAGATATATTGAAGAATTCTTCATACATAGGCACCTACCAACGCTTCGGACTAAGACTTACTAGAAACCACGATCCCATTATAAATCCGGAATTATTCAGAGCGGCTCAAGACAAAGTTAGAGAAAGAAGAAAATATAAAGGATTCCCTACGCTTGAACCTTACCTGCTTTCCGGCCTGTGTCAGTGCGGATATTGCGGAAACACAATGATGGGAGTCACTAGAAAGCAAAACTGGAGAAGGCAAGGCGGCGAGAGGATCAAAAATACTTATCGGTATTACCAATGTCAGTCAAAGGGGAATCAGGGAACCTGTGGCTACCACACTTGGACCACTGATAAATTGGAAGCCAGGGTCCTCAAGATGTTAACCACCATGGCAAATAACGGGAAACTAGAAGAAAGTGTCTCAGGCCAAAGAGGTGAAGCAAAATTCCGATTAGCTGCTGAAAACAGATTTGCCAAAGTTGTAAGTGCAGAGAAAAGATTCGTGGAATTTATGAAGAAGACGGCTAGAGGTGAATCTGTAGTTGGCCGATTGGAGCTATATCTCAAAGCCTTGGACAATGCACGGGAACAAGCTTTCATTAGTTGTCAACCTAAAGAAATCTCGACCTTAATCGATACCTGGAATGAACAACCTTTTACCAGACGACAGGCCTTCCTCAGCGAATACGTTTCCTTTATTACCGTTAAAGACCGATCTGTGAAAATTTCCCTATAACTGGCTCGAATTTATGAAACCTGAAAATGGTAAAATATATGAAGGTTTGAGGGGAATGGACGGCCGCTGGGTGTACATACACTGAGAGGAAAGTCCGAGCTCCACTCGGAAGGATGCCCGTTAACGGCGGGGCGGGGTGACCCGACGGAAAGTGCCACAGAAACAAACCGCTGCAAAGCAGTAAGGGTGAAAAGGTGAGGTAA
>DLRJ01000037.1:0-18051 GCA_002500485.1 Dehalococcoidia bacterium UBA7891 | reverse complement strand
GGTGAGGTAAGAGCTCACCGCGGAATTGGTAACAATTGCGGTCCAGGCAAACCCCATCTGGAGCAAGGCCTAATAGAGGTCTATAAGGTTCCGAACCTGACCTGGGTTGGCCGCTTGATCTTATCGGCAACGGTAGGACTAGATAGATGGTCGTCACTCAGCCAAATTGGCTGGGTACAGAACTCGGCTTACAGTTCCCCTCAACCGACTTTAACAAGGTTATAGGTGAATAACGGCATGCTTAAAATGTTTAATGAGATATATCTATGCATCCTTTGTGGCGCCTCCACTATTTCAATCAAATGTAAAACGATCTGTACCAACTGCGGATTTACCACAGACTGTTCGGACCTACAGTGAATATCACAGCCTGCCTACAATTCCATTGTTCCCCTATTTCTAGTTACCTAAATATGTTTCTATGTCTATAATTCTTTCGTACAAATGGACTCTGTAGCTGCATCAAAAAAAGGACGATGGTTTAATTTGAGAAAGTTTTCTCACCCGCGGCCTATAATTCTGGCCCTACTATTTGGTGTAGCTGCCGGACTTCTACTTTCTTGTGGAGGATCAGAGGAAGAGGTGCAAGAATGCGAGAAAGTGTTCAATACTGCAGAAGGAACATGGGAATGTGTAGGGCAATCCGGGCTTGGTGATGCCACCACGGAAGTTGATACGGCTAATGGGAATACCAGTGTAGCGGCCGAACCTACCCCGGTTCCCACCCCGGTTATTACAAATGAAACTGCAGCCGGAAAAGAACTTTGGGTCTATCTCACTAAATGCATTTCAATAGAGGATGGACACCTTATGGTGAATACCGCCACTAAGGGAAATTGGCTGATTACCCCAGCAACAGACTCTCCACAGGAATTCGGCACCTGGTTAATAAAACCTTCAGGTGAGCTTGTGCCTCACAACAGCAAAGCAGAATTATGGGACGATTATTTGAAAGGGAACTGTGATAGCAACATAATGTCACCTGCCGCAACCGACGTAATAACCCAAACTGATGCATCCACTGTGCTTTGGACTCAATTAGCAAAATGCCACCCGGAGCTGCCGGTCTCTATGTTGATAGCTCAAAGAAGTCAGCAAACAGGAGATTGGGTCATTGTATCTGATCCCAATTATGCGATGGATGATTACGGTGTCTGGAGTGTAAAACGAGACGCCACAATAAAACCGTTGAATGATCGGGCCAAAGAAGTTTGGACGGCTCTGTCCTTATCTACAGGTTCATTAGGTAATTCTTCCAATACTGCGGAGGTCGCCGCAGGATGTACCCCGGTTATACGAAACGAACAAGAAGCAAAGGACAGGATGTATTCATATCTCTCCTCCTGTTTTCCGGATTTACGCCAGGATGAGATGGTAACCACAAGAGACCCAATGAAACATGTATGGCTTGTTGTCACCAACGAACCTTCAGCTGATAACACGACGGAATGGAAAAAGTCTATCTGGTCGGTAGATGGCGATGGAGAAGTATCGCCAAAAAATTCCAGCTCCAAGGCGACTCAAGGAATTATTGAAGCAAAAAAGTGTTAGCCCAGCAGGCCAAGTGATAAAGTAATTGGATGCCTCCAGCTGGCAAAAACCTTTCCGACGCCGCCTAAAACATTTCAGGACCGACTAAGTATCGGCCTTGCAAATGACGGTCTGAAATTCGAGTAATTAACGCTCCTGGGCATCCCGGTGCCAAGAGGTACACAGGAACCAGCGTTGTCTGCACTCGGACCGAGCAAGCACCTGAAGTCAATAGGCACAGCATTGAGGCTACCAACCCTAAAGAAAGAAAACTCATTACAGGTAGTAATAGTTCCATTCATGTCCTCCTTTTTAAAATTGTCATTCAATTAGTATATCATTTTTTGCAATGCGATTACTTAAAATCATCACGATATGAGATATTATTAATGTCAATATGATTTTTGATATAGTTTTATACTCTAGATTCACTAAACTCAGGGGTGTAGCTCAGTTGGTAGAGCGAAGGTCTCCAAAACCTTAGGTCGTGGGTTCGATCCCTGCCACCCCTGCCAGTGATCACTAGAAATCCGCTTAGATAATCCTCAAACAACAAAGGAAAATAGAGTGATAGGCGCAGATTTAGTTGCCCAAATACTTAAAGCAGAAGGTGTCGACTTCATGGGAGTAATCCCATTTAATAGGTTGGAAGAAGCTGGGGCGCAGGCAGGCATAAGACCGCTCATATTTAGACAGGAACGGGTCGGAGTTAATCTTGCCGACGGATACAGCCGAATAACGAACGGCGACAAAACTGGTGTGTTCGCAATGCAAGCCGGGCCAGGGGCGGAAAATGCCTTTGCCGGAGTTGCAACTGCATATGCGGATTCGGTACCTATTTTACTGCTTCCTGCATCAAATCCTAGGGCTAGGCACGGGGTTCACCCGACATTCAGCCCAAGCGAAACATACCGAACAGTAACCAAATGGTCTGGCAAAGTTGCAATGCCTGAAAGTATTCCAGACATGATGAGGCGAACATTCAGTCAACTCAGGTTAGGTCGGCCCGGGCCTGTGCTTTTAGAAATCCCCAGTGATATTCTAAGCGACGAAATACCTGAAGGAATGAACACCAGCTATACAAATGTAGAAAACAGGAAAAGCGCAGGAGACCCTCAGGATATAAAAACCGCAGCTAAAATGTTGCTTGATTCTAGTAGACCTGTTATTCAGGCGGGCCAAGGGGTTTTATATGGGAAAGCATCCAAACAATTATTAGAACTCGCCGAGCTAACCAGGGTCCCAGTAATGTCATCAATGGCCGGCAAAAGCTCCTTCCCTGAAACACACGAGTTGGCCCTCGGAACCCGCAGTAGCTCCACAACGGATATGGTTGTTCATTTTATCGATAAGGCAGACATGATTTTCGGCATAGGTACGAGTTTCACACGAATCCATTATGGAATGAATGAATTCGATAAAAAAACACTCGTTCAGATCACAAACAGCTCTGATGACATAAACAAAGATTACTCACCAGACCACGCAGTTCTTGGCGATGTTCAACTAGTATTAGAAGAATTGATCGTCGAGGTAAAGGCATTATTAGGTTCTAGCGCCCGAAATGAATCATACAAATTTGAAGATGAAATCGCCTCGGTAAAAGAAGACTGGTTTAAGGAATGGATGCCTCAGCTAAAGTCGGATGAAACTCCCATTAGTCCTTATAGAGTTATCTGGGAATTGATGCAAAACACCAACCCTGCGGAAACTATAGTAACTCACGATTCTGGTAGTCCTAGAGACCAAATAATTCCCTTTTACAATTCTGTGAATCCCAATGGGTTTATAGCATGGGGCAAATCGACGCAGTTGGGGTACAGTCTTGGATTGGCCATGGGTGCCAGTATGGCAGAGCCCAACAAAGTGGCTGTCAACTTGATCGGAGACTATGGTTTCGGAATGGTTGGGCTCGATATTGAGACAGCAGTCAGGGAAAAAATCCCAGTATTAACCATAATCCTCAATAATTCAGCAATGGGGATATACAGGCCGCATAATTTCCCTACGGCAAATGAGCTATATGGAACTAAATACACAACAGGTGATTATGCCAAAATAGCTGATGCCCTTGGCAGCTATAACGAAGTAGTAGATAACCCTAACGAAGTCGGAGCAGCTATTTTAAGATGCGTAGACACTGTTAAAGGTGGTAATACCGCTGTACTGGAGGTTATGACAAAAGAAGAACCTGCAATACCGCACAGGATGTTTTAGGCACTAAGGCTTCCATATCGTTGCCACGATGTGTCGTTCTCCGTCCGCAGCATCATTGTGGTAATAGACCGCAACTAGGTTTCCATCGGATCTTTCCACTACTCTTGGATACCCGATGTCGTGGCTGCCTGCGTCTTCCCGAATAATAAGCTCTTTTCCCCAGGTTTCACCTTCATCTTCGCTCACCACATATCTGATCCCTGAACCTTCATCCCGGTAACCATAAACCAAACAGATTCTGCTGTCCGAAAGACGAAGCATGGCCGGAGGATTACCGCCAACACCCGTATTGGCTACAGGTTTTGACAATTGGGCCCACGAAATAGCCTCATCATCTGAATACATTAAATCGATCCAACCTCGATTATTATCAGAGGAGCGGCAACGAAGAGCAGTAAGTAATCTACCAGAGGGTAATTTCAAGGAAGAAGGCATAATATCAAAGCCCTCCGGCGATTCCCTTACCCAGGAAATAAAATTAAATGACCGGCCCCCATTTTGCGTTTCAGCACAAAATACCCTGCCCTCATCTCCATCAAGTTTGGTGGAAGACAGAAATAATTTGGCCCTATGGGTATCTGATTTATCCTTAATAATATCTGTACGGGCCGCTATCCCGAGCTCTCCAAACATTGGAAAGGAGTAGGGACCCTGCCAAGTAAGACACCGATCATATGTCAGAAAGAAATATGACTCGCACCCTTTTCTCAAACCAGTTCTGCCCATAAGCATGGCGAAATCTGGGTTTAAAAAATGGATTGTTTTATTGAATGATTCTGGTGGGTTCGTTCGGTAATGCACGGGACCGAGTGGGAGGTTCATGTGCTCGTCTGCACAAATAGCAACATCCCCAGGAGCAGATAATGGTGCCTGGCCAGTATCCCAGGTTAGCCCACCGTCGGTGCTGCGGGACTGCATTGTCATAAAAGGTCGATCTTTGTCCCTAAAGTGAAATCCGCCCTCATTGTTATGAAATCCTAATGTGAACCCGGTGACAATCTCGTCTCCCCAGCTCCAGATGCCGTAGTTGGCAGGCCAGCCAGCATATCTCCCGACCTCTTTGTATACGATGACATGTTTCATGGCTCTATCTTAACTCAAGAGTACGGATCAAAGAGAAAGCAGCTAGTCTTGCAGCAAAGAGGTTACAGACTGAGGCTATTCCTGATACCGTGGGTGCCAGCCGGGGCCTGCCCAGGTAGAAAGTTTTTTAGGAGTCAGCTGCACCAGTACTCTCGGCATGTGTTTGGTGTCTTCGTAGTACTGATGACCTTCTTTTTCCCCTAGATATCTGTGAGCCCAGTGTTCCCAATCCCCTGTCCATTCAGCATCAAGGATCTCAGCGTCTGTTTCTGCAATAACTCTTGTGTATGGAGCTATATAAGTGTCGATACACAATGATGTTTTCGTGTTTCTTTTAATATGATTCACCCATAGTGCTTTACTTCGGCCTGCTACAAGAAACACATCGTTTTCATAGGTGTACCAAAGTGGATTTACATACGGATAGGTATCTTCAGTAAGGGTACCCAGTTTCAGTATTTTCGATCCTGTAGTGAGAAACTCTTCCATTTCATCTCTGGTAAGTTTCGGCATTTGCCATTCCTCCTAATCTAGCCAATAAGGCATGTATCCTTGTTATCCAATATATGTTTGACTGACTGTCCAACTGTCATTTGTGAATTATCGAACCATAGACCATAACCACACACAGTTTTAATGAATTCATACAGCAATTTACATCTTTCCGGATTATTGAATTGTTCTTGAGTTTCTCGATATTTATCCCTTTTTATCACTACATCATAAGGAGGGTCTAAAGTAACGAGATAAATGTTCTCTGAATCCAATAAGTCCTGGTATATCTCCAATTGGTATCTGCCGACAACCTCTTCACATACCGGGGTGAATCCACTGGATAGATATGAATTGGCTAGGGCACATTGATTCCGGACGTTCATTCCTATTTGTAAGTTAGCCTCCGTGGTTGGTATTCCATCGGGCCATACACTCCCAGAAATTATCTGAGCTTGCAAATCGTCTCTATTAATGACTGCCGCCTTATCAAAGGTTTTTGCAAGTGATTTTGCAGTAGTAGTTTTACCGGCAGCAGGAACCCCGCTAATAATCCATACCCCCTGCTCTTTATTCATCACAAGCCTTCCTAAATAATTTATCTACCTCCAAGCAAACTACGGGAAGTTACCCCCTTCTCATATAGGTCCTCTACATCTTTCTTTGAGTAACCTAGCTCACCTAGTATTTCATCACTATCCGCGCCGAAACAAGGCCCCGATTTTGACGGCAATTCGGTGCGTCTTTTCGCACGCCATGAAGGTCTTGATACGAGGTGTTCTCCCGCGACATCGTGGACAACTTTTATAAAACTTTCTCTCTCTAACATATGTTCATCTTTCATCAACAGGGCTGGAGACATGACTGGTGCAGCGCAGACACCTGCGCCTTGAAGTGCTCTAGAGATCTCTTCAGCATTTTGGTTTTTGGCCCATTCTGAAATCACCTCGTCGATTTCAGTGACATATTTTCTTCGATTTGCTGCTTCCAGGAATTTTTCATCACCTAAACGCTCATCCGCAATAATTTCAACAATCTTTTCCCAATCTTCATCTGTCTGGCAATCGATTGTGATCCATCTATCAAAGGCATAGTCGACAATTTCCGGGTTTGGGCTCCGTGCTAAAAGGCCCAATATTGGTCTTCCTTCTTTATCGGGGAGGGTTTCATACACATTGTGTGGTGCTGATTTAAGGTGCCTGGGACTAGTTCGTAAAGGCAATTCAATTCCTAGAGATTCAGCAACAAAATACTCACCCACCAATCCGGTAACACCGTCCCTTTGAGGGATTACACAGTACATGCCTTCACCTGTTTTTTCTCTGTACACCAAAGAAGCTATAACAGACGCCGCGCAGGTCGAACCAGCAATAGGATCTCCATAAGATATTCCTGATTTATGGGGTGCCCCTCCCTCATATCCTTGCAAAGCTACTAGTCCACCCATTTGTTCGATTGTGGGTCCGAAACCTACCCTCGAAGAATCAGGCCCCTCATGGCCAAATCCTGGCATAGATATATAGACTAAATCAGGTTTTATTGCTTTTAGGTCCTCATATGACAAACTGTTCCTTTCGGCAACTCCTGAAGACCAATTTTCGACAAATACATCCGCTGTCGCCACCAGGCTTCTTAGGATTTTCATACCTTCTGGCTTCTTAAAGTCGAGTGATAACCCCTTCTTCCCTCTGTTGTATTCATTAAAATATGGGGCAAGATCTATTTCTGGGGTTTCGCGAGCACCTCCTGCTGTTCTAACTGGATCAGGAAATGTAGGCCCCTCAACTTTTACGACATCAGCTCCCATGTCCGCCAAGAATCTGCACCCGTAAGGGCCTGACCACACCTGGGTCATATCAACTACCCTAATACCCTCTAATGGCATGGAAAGATCTTTCGGTTTAAAAGATAAGGCTTTAGAAGCCTCTCTTTTAGAAAGCCTCTCTTTTAGCTCATCCGTGTGCTGCCCTATGCTAGGAGCCGGTTCGAATTCTCCCCTGTCGCCATCAAAGCCGATAGGGCCTGAAGGGTATAAGTGAGTCCCCAATAACGGATGATCAACCTTATTCCAAAAACCAGTTATTTGATGGTTAGGCCACTCAATCAAATCCTTTGGTGTCGGTATCATCCCAAATGGAGCACGGTGCTGATCTGCTATATCAAAAATCTCCTTCGCAGTCTTGGTTGCAGTAAATGCAGGGACAAGTACTCTAAGCAAATCGTCTGACTCTTGATTCCAGCCCCCAGTATTAAATATAGGGTCTTTTTTCATTTCAGAATACCCCATGGCGTCTAATACGGATTTAGTTTGTCTCGGCATTGACGCAACACCTACCCACCCATCCAAACATTCATAAATACCCCAAAGAGCTCTGGGATTATTACCACTTCGGGTCTGCTCTCCCCCAAACCACATAGCGGAGGGTCCGCCTCCTTCTAAAGTGGCCGCCTGAATCTCTTGTATGGACAAATCGAAAATTTCGCCGATCCCAGTGCTCTTGCTAGAATAGATGCCAGCTAATAGGGCACCAAACCCTTGAACACCGCCTTGATAGTAGGCCTGATGGCCTACAGTGAAAAGAGGTGGTTTATCAATATCTCCGGCCAGATACATCTGACCTCCCGATGCTGCCGCTGTTATTGAGGATGCCTTCCAATTGGCTTGAGGTCCAAATTGTCCATATGGGCTAATTTGGGTCACTGACAAATCTTTCTTCAAATCGCACATCTCGTTTAAATCTAATCCATAGCTAGCAAGATACCCTGGAGGATAACTATCTAGAACTCCATCCGAAGATGATATGAGATTTCGTAGAATATCCATATCAGATTTACTGTCGAAATCAATGACAACAGACTTCTTTCCACCACCAAGATAGGCAAACAGCAAACTCTTTTCTGGATCTGGAATATCTTCAGGCCATGGCGGCTGCCATCTTATGTCATGGCCTTCTGGGGGTTCTACAACAATTACTTCGGCCCCATAAATTGCGAAAAACCTTGCAGCATAGGCAGTGGATACATCCCTGCCAATCTCGATTATTCTTAAATCACTTAAAACCTGAGTATTACCTAAACTCACGTGTTCACCCTTTCTGAGAAAGTTACATTCCCCGAATAATTCCTCGAATATATCCTATTTGACCTAGATGCTGAGATGGCTCGACAACCATGTGGGCTAAAATGCCACCTTTAGTGACTTCTGGTAGTTTGCGATGCACACGTTCATTAGGACATCTTTTGTCCATTTCACCGGGGGTGATAGTCCGTACACATTCAAGTGTTTCTGCCCTAACAGCCTTCTGATAGGCAAGTAAATCACCAAGAGAAACTGCCGGCATATCTTTTACTTGCTGAGCCGTGTATCCGAGGCCGGTGTCGGCCGGCGGGATACCGAATTTTTCTGACCAACCACCTCTGATCCATAGTTGCTCTTCTTCTAGAACACTGGAATTCAAAAGAGCATCCTCAGCTCTAGAAGCATGCCATAAAATAAAATCGATGTGGTTATATTTTTCAAACGGCATGAAGCGTCTTTCGCCGTCGCTTAATCCATCCAGATATCTTTCTGTTTCTGATTGGTATTCATCAAATTGAAGTTTCAATATTTCCCTAAAATCCATAGATGCACCTCTTAGTCAAGGTATTGGTCTTTTTCTGACATTTACCAAGATCCAAAGCATAATACAAAATATGTAATCGTTGGGCTATACCAGTATTCGTGTCTGGAGGAAAATTGAGACGGTAAACTCATCATGTAGCTTCGATGGCGCCACAGAAACGAATCCCTTTGCGTACCGTAGCTTCACTCTCAGTACGATACTTTTCCCTGTCACAGGGCTACATTCCCCGCATAATCCCTCGAATATATCCGATTTGGCCAAGATGCTGAACTGGTTCGACAACCATATGGGCCAAAACCCCGCCTTTAGTTACTTCTGGTAGTTGGTGATGTAAACGTTCAAAAGGACATCTTTTATCCATTTCCTCAGGGGCAATGGTCCTTACGCATTCGAGTGTTTCCGCCCTGACAGCCTTATAATAGGCAAGCAGATCTTCTAAGGAAATGGCCGGCATATCTTTCACCTGCTGGGCAGTGTATCCAACTCCGACATCTGCCGGAGGGATCCCAAATTTTTCTGCCCAGCCTCCTCTTACCCACAACTGTTCCTCCTCACGAACGCCCAGATTCAATAAAATGTCCTCGGCGCGGGCTGCGTGCCATAAAGCAAAATCTATATGATGAGATTCTTCAGAAGGCATAAAACGTCTTTCTTCCTCTGTTAATCCATCTACCAATCTCTCAGTTTCAGATTCATATTCATCAAATTGCAGTTTCAATATTTCCCTAAAATCCATAGAATCACCTTTAATTAGAGTTTTTGTATCTTCACGATATTTTTGAAAATTCAGAGCATGATACAAAATAAACATTGAATGGGCTACAAAAGAATTCTTGTTTGGAGGTCAGTATGAGACTAGAAGGTAAAACAGCCATAGTCACAGGAGCAAGCAATGGGATGGGTTCGTCAGAATCCAAATTATTTGCAAAAGAAGGAGCTAACGTCGTTTTAGCCGACGTAGATTCGAAAGCAGGACAGCAGTTAGTGGAAGAAATATCTGAAGGCGGTGGCCAAGCACACTTTGAAATGTGTGATGTTTCAAGTGAAGATAATTGGCAATCTATGTCTGACAACGTTCTGAGTAAATACGGCTCCGTAGACATATTAGTAAACAACGCTGGAATTAGTAGTACTTCTACCTCTGACTTATTAAGTACTGATGACTGGAATAACATAATGAATGTTAATTCAACCGGGGTCTTCCTAGGGACAAAAACCGCCGCGGAAATTATGAAAAGCCAAGGCGGTGGATCGATAGTCAATATATCTTCGATAATGGGATTTGTTGGAGGAGAGTATGGTCATCCTGCATATCACGCCTCCAAGGGTTCAGTACGAATTTTCAGTAAAGCCATGGCGGTTAGGTACGGCCCATATGCTGTCAGGGTAAACACGGTACATCCCGGATTCATGCCTCCTATGACATCATCTAATCATGGCTTCGCAAGTAAGCGAGATGAATACGTTTCTCAGACACCTTTAAGAAGAACCGGAGAGTCGATCGAAGTCGCCTATGGCGTTCTATTCCTGGCCTCAGATGAGGCATCATTTGTGACAGGCACTGAACTTGTAATCGATGGAGGCTATATAGCCCAATAAGATCAAATAATTGCGTTCTGTATAGCTTCGATTAGAATATTCACAAATAAGCGGGAGGACTAAATATGAGCAGAATTAACAAGTGCATAGAACTTATTGAGCAAAATCAGGCTATTTTCGCTGTTTCCGCACCGGAATTAACTTACGAATGCGGCAAAGAAATGTCACAGACATGGGCCGATCTTATTCAGTTTGATTTTGAACATCATCCTTTTGATACAGTTGGGTTAAGTAAATTTATGAAAGGGTTGAAGGATGGCGGACCAACTCCAAGTGGACATCTCACTCCAACAGTTATAACAACAGTCCCTTCAAATTGTATGACTCCCGAAGAAGTGATCTACAACGCCTGGCAAATCAGGCATGTATTATCTACGGGCGTACATGGTATTTTGCATACCCATACCAGAAGGGCTGATGCTGTCGCAACATTTGTGGCTGCTTCTCGATATGTTTTCCAAACGATAGGAAGAGATCAAGGTATACCGGAAGGTTTACGGGGTGGTGGTGGACAGAAGGAGCCGGCTGCAATATGGGATATGGACCCAACAGATTACATGCGGAAAGCTGACCCATGGCCTTTGAATCCAAATGGTGAACTCCTATTGGGCCTAAAAATTGAAGATAGGTTTTGCTTACCAGACGCGGACAATATTGCTGCGGTACCGGGAATTTCATTTGCTGAATGGGGACCTGGGGATATGGGCATGTCGCATGGAGACCCGGACCTCCACGACCCTCCATATACTCAGGAAATGGATGAGGCCAGGAATATAGTAAAGAATGCATGTGATAAATCAGGGTTAACTTTCCTATGCAGTTGGCAAGACGAGAATCTCACGATCGAGGAAAGAGCAAGGCATGCTCTCCACGAAATAGGAGCCAGGATTTTGCATGTCCCGGACGAGGCAATAGCAGATAAGTTGAGAAAAGAAATGGACCGGAAAATGCCCTGGTAACCCTTGAAAGCATCGTAATTGGAGACCGCGGCTACGACTGCGGTCTCTTTTTTTGTTAGAAGGATACAATTTTTGAAAGAGCCAAAGACGATTGAAATCCCCATAAAAAACTATCAGAACACTATCTACGAGTGGGAAGGAAATAGCCCAACCCTGTTGTTCTGCCATGCAACAGGTTTCCATGGTCGCATATGGAACCGTGTTATTGAAAAACTGAATGGCTATCATTGCATATCGATCGATCTGAGAGGGCACGGTAAAAGTACAAAAACAGAACCGCCATATCCTTGGGATTCCTTTGTCCCAGACGTGATGGAAATAATTAGGGTCTTAAAATTATCAAATATAATAGGAATCGGTCATTCTATGGGCGGACACGTAATAACATCCGTTGCTTCTAAAATGAAAGGTTTGGTGAACGGATTAGTTCTTTGTGATCCGAGTTTATTTGTAGACCACCGGTACAAGAAAAAGAAGCCAAATGTTGAACCAGACTATTCGCATCCTGTTTCCAGAAGAAGAAATAGATGGGAAAGACCCTCTGAGATGTACGACCGGCTAATACAACATCAAAATTTTGCCTCCTGGGAGCCCGCAGTTTTGATGGATTACTGTATTTACGGACTAGAAAGGTATGACGATTCATATAGGCTCTCATGCCCACCTTCGGTGGAAGCTGCCATGTACGGCGCCTATATTGACCCCAAAGTGTTACAAGACTTAAAGACTTATGAAAACCCAGTATCAATTTTATTAGCTAGGGTTATGAAATCAACTGAAAGCTTCGATGACTTTGGTCCGTCAATCACAAGAAACGATCTAGGGAACATGTTCCCAGACGCCGTAGTAAAAAGGTATTCTAAACACTCACATTTTTTGCCGATGGAAAATACAAAATTGGTGGCTGATGCAATAATGCAACATTGTGAGATACTGACTAAATAAAGGACACAGCCGATATATGTAAAGTATCCTACAAACCCAAACTGAACCAGTTAAATCAAGAGGTGAAGGAATGGCATCGAGAATCATTGAAAACAAAGTCACTGCTTACCTGGGACATGAAGATAGCCCGGATATTTCTAATCCCATTCATTCCTCAGAAGTCGCAAAGGCATATGGTTTCCCGGGAGCCCTTGTCGGGGGGGTGACTGTTTGGGGTTGGGCTACTGACACTATCCTCGAGGCTTTGGGGGAAGATTGGTTGAAGGTTGGCTGGTCAGAATTTTCTTTCCGGCAACCTACAATACCGGATGATGAAATGCTCATTAGGGCAACTGCAGATAATGGGTCAGGATCCTGGTCTGTGGAAATGATTAACCAAGATGATGTTATATGTGTGGTTGGGAAAGTCGGTTTGGGAAAATCAGAGTGGTCCAGTGAGTTTGTTCGCTCTACATCCTTAAATCCAACTGGAGATGAGCAACCAAAAAAATCTTTGACACTGGAAACTGCCGAAATCGGATCCGACTGGGCTGGAATGAAAATAAATTTCACGGAGGCGCTTGCAAACGAATTCACCACATTAAAGCAACAGACAAACAACCCTTTGTTTGTGGGTGCTAACCCAATCGCTCACCCATCGTGGACTGCAGGATGGGCCGAACAGCTTATGAGACATAATTACGATATTCCGAGTTCAATGCATACCAGAAGTAGAATACAACATCTTAATGTTGTACCTACCGGAACTCAGGTATTCGGGGGTGCCCATATGGTTGCTGCATATGAGAGAAAGGCCCATCATTTTGTTAACTTTGATGTGCTTTTACAGGATCAAAATGGGATAGACATAGCTCAATTAAGACATTGGACTATATTTAAAATCGCTACCCCTGAAGAAAGAGAAAACGCAATCAGTTAGGTTCTTTGTTCAGTTTTCCCAGTGAAAATAGGGGGACGTTTTTCTATAAATGCTTTTCTAGCTTCCTGGCCGTCCAAACTACCCAATGATTTGCCTATGTTGAGTAGTTCATAGTGAAGTTGTTTTTCAATATCGATCCGATTTGCCGCCCTGAGGACTCTTTTTGTGGTCCTTGCTGTGATCGGAGATAAGCTAGTCAGGGAGTCTAGGTAATGATTGAACTCCTCCTCAAATAATTCATCAGAAACAACTCGGCTAACGATGCCTATTTCCATTGCTTCCTTACCTGTAACGGTTCTATTTTCAAGGAGAAATTTCATAGCTTGCTCATAGCCTATCGCTTGGGACAAGGTCATCGATAGGCCACCGTCGGGGGACCCGCCAATTCGAGGATACCCTGCCAAGAGACGGGCGGAGGTAGCCATTATTCGGATATCCGTCGCCATAGCTAAGGCCAACCCTGCCCCAACCGCAACGCCATTAATCCCACCAACAATCGGTTTGTCGCACTCTTCTCTTAAAGTCAGGTAGAAACGGCTAACCCAACCAAGATCATCTAGATATCTATCCTGGTCTGACATTGGTATGAATTTTTCTTGATCTTCCCCTGGAGTCAGGTCCAATCCAGCGCAAAAAGCGTCTCCCACACCGGTCAGCCCGATTACCCAAACGTTTTCTTCCCCTGCAGCATCTCTAATTGCTTCTATTACGCCCCAAGCGAGTTCTAAAGAGGCCGCATTCTTTTTTGCCGGCCTGTTCATTTTGATCACCCGAACATGCTCTCTGTCATGAACTTGAACCATATCAGTCATTGAAACGTCTCCGTTGAAGTTATTTAACAGTGGATTTTAAACCAACGATCATACTCAAAAGTGGACACTAGTCACCTAAGGATTTTATTTGTTCTTCCACTCTTCCTAAATCTTCGTATTCTTCTAAACTTAGGTGGTAACACCTTTTCAGATATAAATCTGCGATACCAGAGGCCCTTTTCCCTTCTTTACAGGCCCATTCAATCAAAATAGGCATCTGAAAGATTTCCGAGAAATAAGTGGAGATAGCATTTAGATCCGCCTCTGTTTCAACAACAAGGGATTCTTCGTCGGATTCAATAGCATATCGCATTCGCCCAACAAGTTTCGTTAATTCGCTCAACCGGTCAGATTCACTCATCATAGAGTAAATAATATCGTTTACTTGGAAATTTGATTTTTCAGAAATTGCAGTGTTCTGCTCATGAATACCTACACCAGAACCCTCTTCATATAGTTCTAAATAAGCCTGCACCACATCATTCACCTTCATCATAGCGGATGTTACATCGGAGGCTGTGTAGTCTCCACCAAATATCAAATCATCGTGTCTCGTTTCTGCCAGGTTTTTCAAAAACTCTGAATCCTCCACCTCTTCAGGAGCAGGAGGGAATGCAAAGGCCGACATGTCGCCAGGCCCGATTTCACCTACTTGATTCATCAAAAATGGCGGAACGTACTTACTTACATCGACAGTGATGGGGAGAAGGACGATATAGGAGGCAAAACAAGATCCAGTGGAAACATCATTGAAATAAATCAATGCGTGACCTTTTGGAGCATCAGGCTTTCCAAGCTCAAATTGCAAATCCATATGTATTAAAGATTCCCTTTATCTAGCTATTGTCCATTCGCCGCCACCCTGACCATTATATGCCAGATCATAGACAACCCATATAACTACACTCGTCATAATTTCAATATAATAGGGTCTGTAACTGATAGGTTTAGGGGCATCATATGCAGTTGTATAAGAAATTAATGAGACCGCTTCTATTCACATTGCAGCCAGAAATGGCTTGGCACCTGTCGGATCTTGGCCTCTCCCAAACCTGGTTTTGGCAAATGATTGGAAACAATTTTCAACACCACAACGAACTTTTAGAAGCTACAGTGGCGGGTATCCCAATAAAAAACCCAGTTGGTTTGGCTGCAGGCTATGATAAAAATTGCAAATTTTTATCATCTCTTCAAGAGCTTGGTTTCGGATATGTCATGGGTGGCACAATCACCAAAGATGCAAGACCGGGTAATCCTAAACCGAGAGTCATTAGACTGAAAAACCAATCAGCTTTAATCAATGCTTTAGGCTTCCCTGGAGATGGTCTAGAAAGAGCCTTATCCGAAATATCCAAGATGGTATCTATTCCTAAAAAGTCGGTACGCATCATGAGTGTTTCTGGAACAGATATTCCTGACATTACTGAATGCCACCGACAACTTGAACCCTTTTGTGATGCCATGGAATTAAATATAAGCTCACCTAACACTGAGGGCCTCAGAATTTTCCAAGAGCCGACAAAACTTAGATCACTGTTAGCTGAAGTAAACCAAAGTAGAACTAAACCTCTCCTTGTAAAAATGCCTCCATATAAGTCCGATGAAGGTGATCATGAAAAAACCCTCAATTTGGGTCGCATTTGCCTAGAGGAAAAGGTGGAATCTCTGACAGTTTCTAACACGATTCCAATTGCGCATGATGGTCTTGCTGTAGGTCATGGAGGGCTGAGCGGAAACCCTTTATTTGAAAATACGTTGGCGATGGTTAAAACTTACCACTCAGAATTCGGTGATAGTATAGAAATTAATGCCTGTGGAGGAATTTCAAACGGCTATCAAGCATATGAGGCCTTAAAGGCAGGGGCTAGTTCCATTCAGATTCTCACAGCTCTTATTTATCAAGGGCCTAGGGTCGTCCAAAAGATCAACAAGGAACTATCTGAACTTATTACAAATAAAGGTAATCCTAAGATTTAGTTGTTTTGTTCATCAATGAGTCTACTTCTGCTCTGAAGGGCATAGCAATTTGAGCACCTCTTCTCGTTGTTGCAAGTGCTCCGGCTGCGGAACCCAACTCGGCCGCTTCAATAAGCGTTAAACCTTCAGATATTGCGACAGCCAAACCGGCGGTAAACGCATCTCCTGCAGCTACAGAGTCAACACTTATCACAGTGGAACTAGGCACATGTTTCAATTCGTTCCCTGATAATAAAAAGAGTCCTTCACGGCCCATGGTGATAATGCATATCGCTTCAGTAATATCCTTCATTTTCAATAAGGCTGTATGAACAGATTTCACATCCTTTAATTCACGACTTGTGAGTAACCCTGCTTCCGTTTGGTTCGGGGTGAGAAAATCGACTTTTCTGATAAGTTCATCAATATCCCTAACATACGGTGCCGGATCCCAAATTACTGGAACGTTATTATCCCGTGCTATATCCGCCGCCTCTAGGTTAACTTCAAGGGGCACTTCGTTTTGAAGCAGCAGGCAGCTCGCTCCGGCGATACAGTCCTTAAGGGAATCCAGCTCCACTTCACCACAACTCATATTGGCACCAGATGAAACAACAATTGTATTTTCAGACTTTGAATCTACAGTTATCAAGGCTATACCTGTACTGTGATTTACATCTTTCGTTATACGGCTGACATCCACCCCCTCAGATTTCAAGTCAGTTAAGACCTGTTCTGAGAAAACATCAGCCCCCACTCTTCCGATCATCGCCACGTTTGCCCCTAATCTCGAAGCTGCAACTGCTTGATTGGCACCTTTGCCACCATTTTCAATAACAAATGAATCTGAAAAAATAGTTTGACCATTCTTAGGCAACTCTTCCACAGCAGTAACTAAATCGACATTCAGGCTGCCCAATACAACGATATGTGAGGCAGGCATGAATTCTATAACCCTATCTGATTCTTTGATAAAAGATCTTCTAAATACACAGCTACTCCATCCTCATCTGGGCTTTTGGCCAGGTCATTACATACTTCAAAAACTACAGATTCTCCCCCAGCCATTGCAACCCCTCTACCGGCCCACTTAAGCATTTCCACGTCATTGAAGCCATTTCCAAAAGCTATTACTTCTTCAACCATCACATTAGTCTGGGAACAAAGCCATGTCAAAGCTTTATCCTTACCAGCATCGATACTAAGTATTTCGCAAAAATGCGGTAATGAGCGGGTGGCATACACCTCACCAGAATATTTCGATTTTAGATCGGATTCTAACTCCGCCACTACTTCTGGGTCTCCGACTCCTAAGACACGATACAGATCCCTACCGATTTCTTCCAAAGAATCCACTAGAAATATTTTCACTCCGTTCCTTTCTCCGTATGCCTCAGCCCAGTCACTCATTTCTTCTACGTAGACATCGTCTCCTGCATAACCCACTACCTCCACGTTAGATTGAGCTAGCAATCGCACCGAAAGGGACACTTGCTGAGCTGAAAGGAAAGTCTCCCAAACCTTTTTTTCTCCTCTATCGAAACTGACCAACGCCCCTTGGAACGACACGATTGTCTCTATCATGGGTGCTTGCCGGAGGAAAATCATGGCAGATTTTAGGCTCCTACCTGTGGCGACTGATACCAAAGCACCTCGTTTGGAACATTCATCTAATATTTCCAGCATGTAAGGGGAAATAGAAGAAGAGTCTCCTTTCAGAGTCCCGTCAATATCCAAGGCAATAATCTTATATTTCAAATCCTTAACTTCTCCAGGGCTGAGATAGGCTGTGCTAAAATCACCGTGATTTTCGTTACCCCACAACCAGGTAGATTTATGCGCATCACACCCAGACTAATACTATGGGCCTGCATTGGCCCTTTGGTAGTTTATTTGATAATACAGGCCTTTGGGGG
>DLRJ01000131.1:4796-5414 GCA_002500485.1 Dehalococcoidia bacterium UBA7891 | reverse complement strand
GGGAGAATCTTTTCAGTAGAACCAATGTTATTGGATTCGAAAACTGGACGTATTAAAAAAGATTCCAATTCCCTTGGTCCGCGCCAAGAGTTTCTTACAAAGAAAAATTTAATGTCAGAAGTTATTCAACTGCGTAAAAAATATTCCCAATAGGAAAAGTATGGGGAAATCGGTGATTAGTAAAGTTGTTCCGAGGGCATACCATGATTCGGTGCGTCTAATGCAGGTTTCTAAAGAATTGTCAAATTTGGATTCTGTCCAAAGAACATTTGTAGCGATGGGGACACATTCCAACAAACGAGTTTTAGAACAAATTGGTCTTTTAACAGATGCAGTAAAGGATGCTGGTGCCAATGATCTAATATTTGTAGTTGAAGCTAAGTCTAAGGCAATCGGGGAGAATGCACTGGCAAGGGCAGAAATCCTGCTTAGTGATGGTGGAAAGGATACCTTAAAAAATAATAAAGAGAGACTCCCGCAGTCTTTTGGTCAGGCATACAAAGTATTTCAAGACGCGAATATGCTATTTGTTTCGGTTCCGGGACCCTATGCTGCGCTTGAAGCTGCCAAAGCCCTGAATATGAATATGAATGTGATGCTTTTCAGTGATAATGTCTC
>DLRJ01000131.1:0-4468 GCA_002500485.1 Dehalococcoidia bacterium UBA7891 | reverse complement strand
CTGAAAGATGAATTAAAATTAAAAATGATAGCAAAACAAAAAGAGTTACTGCTTATGGGTCCTGGTTGTGGAACTGCTATTATAAATGGAATAGGATTAGGTTTTGCCAATGTTTTGGATAAAGGCTCTGTAGGGGTTGTAGGTGCTTCGGGTACTGGTACACAAGAATTCACAACTCTGTTGAATCGTATGGGAGTTGGGGTTTCTCAAGTAATTGGTGTAGGAGGGCGTGATTTAACTGATACAATTGGTGGAATAATGATGAAACAGGGGATCAATATGCTTGCTTCAGATCCTTCTACAGAATTAATTGTCCTAATATCGAAACCTCCTTCGACCAATGTTATACCTAAAATAATGGAAGAAGCGCAAGCAAGTGGAAAACCTATAGTGGTTAATTTTTTAGGGTGGAAGCCTTCCCAAAAATTTGAGAATTTATATTTTACAGAGACCATTGAAGATACTGCTGAAGCAGTGCTCTCTATTGTTAAAAAAAGTACGGATCCATTTTTTGTAACTAAGACAAGTGCACTTCTCGAAATGGCATATAATGAGCGTGCTAGATTTTCCAAGGATCAAAAGTATATAAGGGGACTTTTTTCTGGAGGAAGTTTGTGTGATGAGGCCATTGATGTTTTTCGAAGATATTCCCTGGAAATTTATTCTAATGTAGAAACTTCAGAAAAATGGTCTCTAATAAACAGCCAAATCAGTAGGGAGCACAGTTGTATTGATATGGGCGAGGAAGAATTCACACAGTCTCGACCGCACCCAATGATAGACTTATCATTGCGACAGGAACGAATACAGAGGGAAGCCAATGATCCTAGTGTTGCTGTTATTCTTCTCGATGTGGTCATTGGTTATGGCTCACATGATAATCCTGCTGCTGGTTTAGCGAAAACGATACAGAAGGAAAAAGAAAATGCAATTAACAATAATCGTTATTTGTCTGTAGTTGCTCATGTATGTGGTTCTCACAATGATATTCAAGGACTCAAAAAACAGGAAGAATATCTACACAACGCAGGTGCATTAGTATTACCTACAAATGCGCAAGCGGCGAAAGTAGCTGCAGCTATTGTTGGTACAGAATTGAATTAAGGAGTATTTGATGCCTATTTATGAATACAAGTGTAACAACTGTAAAAAGACTTCATCTATTTTCTTTCGCTCAATTAAATCCGCAGATACTGAATCGGTAAAATGCCAACATTGTGCCAGTTCTTCTTTAAAGCAGCTTATATCTAAGCCTGGTCGGATTCAAAGTAAGGGCGAACCAAGTGTAGGTGCTTTGCGTGCCGTGGATCCGAGAAAAACAGTTGAAAGCATGAGCCGTCAATACGATAATGCAGGAATAGATCCAGGTAGAGGATTTGATGAAGTCGCAAGGCAAGCGGCTGCAGGGAAAAGTCCTGAAACCTTGAAAGAGGTTATTAAGGAGGCACGGAAGAATGAGCCAAAGGAATCATCACAATCCAGTAAAGGGAAAAATAAGGAATAATTATATATTTGATCGTTCTCATATTATTCCAGATGGATAATAATATTCATGATTATTAATGAACCTTAATACTAAACAAGAATCCCTGGGGATTTCGTTATTAACCTATTCCACAAAACCTCGCGGTGGTGTGGTTCATACATTAGAATTAGCTGAGCACCTGCAGAAGATGGGACATCAAGTGCACATTTTTGCTTTGGGCAAAGATGAACAAGGCTTTTTTCGATCTACTTCATTCCCATTTACCTTGATTCCATGTAAAATGGGTGAGCAAAATGAATCTTTGGATATTCGAATTGAACGCTTTATTGATACATATTTCCAATTTCTTATTCATCACTCGCATACTCCTTTTGATATATACCACGCACAGGATTGTGTCTCCGCTAATGCATTGTGGAAGGCTTCTGAAAAGGGATTATGTTCTTTCTTTATTCGAACAATCCATCACATTGATGATTTTGTAACTCCGCGGTTAATTCAATGCCAGAAAGATTCTATTTATAAGCCGAATTATCGGATCGTTGTAAGTGAATACTGGAAAGACCGGCTTCGATCTGAATTCGGACTTGATAGTCACAGGATATATAATGGTGTGAATATTAATAGGTTTCGTCCACCTACTGAAATACAGCGAAATAACGCAAAGAAAAAATTTGATGTAAACGGGAAGACTGTTTTCTTAAGTATTGGTGGAATAGAACCAAGAAAAAACAGCATACGTCTTTTGAGAGCTTTTGATTCCGCAAGACGCAGGTTATTAACTAAAGGCATGGAATCTGTTCTGGTTATTGCTGGAGGGGAAACTCTGTTTGATTATACACCTTATAGAACAGAATTTTTTGATTGTTTAGATGATTCTGATTTAGAAGTAGGTAAAGATCTATTGTTACTTAATACCGTAGAAGATGAAGAAATTCCGAAACTATATCATGCTGCTGACAGTTTGTTATTCCCTTCAGTTAAAGAAGGGTGGGGTCTGGTTGTTTTAGAAGCAATGGCATCCGGTTTACCGGTACTAACATCAGATATTCCAGTATTTAAAGAATACCTTCAGCATCGAAAAAACGCTATTATGGTCAATGCAGAAGATGAATCATCAATCGAATCAGGCATTGTAAATCTTGCAAAAGATGTGGAACTGCAACAGCGTTTATCTTCATCTGGACCTAAGACGGCCAAATTATACAGCTGGGAGAGAACGGCTAAAGAACACCTAGAATATTATTACGAATTGATCTCAGAAATATCTGGCCAGCCTGTTGCAGAATAATAGATGTGAATAAAAACAGTTTAAGTCAACTGCCCAAAAATTTTGTACCTGAATCTTACCGTAAGGTTAGTGTTCAACCCTATTCCGGTGGTATGTCAGAGAATGAAATAAGGAATTATTTAATTGGAAAAGAAGCATACCATCATACAGAATTTATAATACTAGAAAACAGTGGATCTTGTGTAATTGCTATGATCAATCGTCTGGATGGGGATTCATTGTTCAGCCCTATAAAAGATTTGGTATTAGTAGCTCATTCTGGAACATGTGTTCTTGTAGAAGATCGTACGGTAGATACAGCCAATAACACAGCTTTAGCTAGAAAGGCTGAAGAGCTGGGCTTGAGTAAACAAACTACTCTTATCGTGCGAGGTCTTGATGACCATGTCAACTTTATAAATCATCCCGATCCTATTCTAATTCAAGTGTTGGAAGTTATTCCTCCTGAGCCACCCAAATTGTTACGCATGGTTCAGCATGTATTAACCTACGCCGATTTGCCGGCCATTAAACTTGAGGTACAGGAAATTGATATTCGTGATTTAGCTGACAACGCCCAAAACACTGAAGCATTGCTTGTGCCTTGCCGGTCATCTGGTTTGGATTTTATAGTCCCCACTTATTTTCTTGATGAGCATCCAATTAGACACAATTGGTTATTGCTGGGATGTGAACGAAGCCTTCAGATCCATGAACATTTCTATGGCGACAGACCTCTTTGCGTTGATATTTGTCCACGAAATTTCAAACATGATAATGGAGCACTTCAATTAATCAAATGTTGCCTCCTTGAAAAAGATATTGAAATGGATGAGCATAGGGTTGTTGTTCCTTGGGGATCCACTCTTCGTCAGGTTGAACACGCTCTGGAAACATTAATTGGGTTTCATAAATCATAAAAATAAAGTAAAAGCTAGGAAATGACTTATTTGTTGCAGGAAATAGTCCCAGATCGATTCAAGATAAAACCGCGATCATCTGGTATCACAATGATGCTCGATCGTTGTCAAGGTCTGGTAGGGACTGAAGATCTGATTCATATGGCAGGTGAATATTTGGACCAGATCAAACTCTCTTTTGGTACTGCAACCTTAGTGAGTGAGTCCTTTCTACGGTCCAAGATTGATTTAGTCATAGATAATGGTATTGATATTTATCCTGGCGGTACCCTTATGGAGGTCGCCTACCAACAACAGAATGACATTGAATATATAAATTGGGTGAAAAATTGCGGATTTTCAATGATTGAAATTTCGAATGGGATTTACAGTGTAAGCCGAAAAAAGAGGGATGATACCATCAAAAGATCAAAGGATGCTGGACTGAAGGTAATTACAGAAGTAGGGGGAAAGGATTCTGAAGTTGAGATGCCTATTTCACAAATATGCGAGGATATAATTGTAGATTTGGATCATGGTGTGGAGAAGGTCATCATTGAGGGTCGAGAATCAGGAAAGAATATTGGTGTTTATGATAATGAAGGAAATATTATGGATAAAAAAGTGGATGCTATTTTGGATGGGATCAATCATCGTCAGAATGCTATAATTTGGGAAGCACCTCATCAACACCAGCAAGCTTCTTTTATCCGGCGTTTTGGGTCGAACGTAAATCTAGGGAATATTCTTCCTCGGGATATCCTTGGGCTGGAAGCGTTGAGACAAGGACTGCGCTATGAAACCTTGGTTCAC
>DLRJ01000119.1 GCA_002500485.1 Dehalococcoidia bacterium UBA7891 | reverse complement strand
GGATAGAGCGCAGCCCTGCGAAGGCTGAGGTCGTGGGTTCAAGTCCCGCCAAGCGCGCTCTGCGTTAAGGGCGATTAGCTCAGTTGGTTAGAGCACCTGCTTTACACGCAGGGAGTCGGGGGTTCGAGTCCCTCATCGCCCACCATTAACAAAAACAGTATGTCTAAAGAGCCTAACCAAAAATCATTTCGGAGAATTCCATGTCATTTACCGACAATAGAATTGTGTTAGGCCCAAATGAGGGCAAACTACTGCAGGTGTCTGATCACCCTTTAACTTTTAAGGCAACCAAAGAAGACACGAATGGGGCGTATTCTCTGTTTGAAGCCAACTTAGTCGGCGGCGGCCCAGGCCAACATATCCATAAGAATGAAGATGAGGCCCTTTATGTCCTAGAAGGTGAAATTAACATCAAATTGGGAGATGACACTTTTGTAGCCCAAGCTGGATCATTTGTTTTCCTTCCACGAAATATTGTCCACACATTCTGGAAAGCAAATGAGCAACCTACTAAGATTCTAGTGATTATTTCCCCACCTCAATTCGAAAATTTTTTCTTTGAGGCTGTCGGAGAAGAAGAAATTGACGGACAGACCTTCGGGGAGCGGGCCCTTCAGCTAGCAGACAAATACAAAGTGCAATTTATCGGTCCACCATTAGGGTAACCCGATTATTTAAGGCTCACATAGGCTGAACACAAGCCAGTACAAAGAAAGTGCTAGGCCTCCAAATACCAGACCCCTCAAGAATCCTTTCATTTGTTTCACTCCTTCACTAAATTGCAGGGACTCTCACGTAGGCTCAATTCATTATCGTTTATATTATATTGCAGCACCTTTATACCAGTATGCTAGAGGCACTTAATATGCGATCATTATTTGGGAATGATCGCATATTAAAGGAAAGGATAAATTGTGACAGAAAAGACAAATCACTCATGTAATGAAGCGGCCAAAACGGCAAATCTTATCACTGATAATATCAACCACGTTATAGTTGGTAAGCAAACTTCTGTAGAGTTGGCCACAATTGCCTTGATGAGTGGGGGCCATATTTTAGTAGAAGACGTACCAGGGGTTGGGAAAACTGTTTTGGCCCGGAGCCTCGCTATATCAAGTGGATGCACTTTTAAGAGAATTCAATTTACCCCTGATTTATTACCAACAGACGTCAGCGGAGTATCAATATACAACCAAAAAAGTGGCGATTTTGAATTTAGGGAAGGACCTATAGTTTCACAAATAGTATTGGCGGATGAAATTAACCGTGCCACACCTAAAACTCAGTCTGCTATGTTGGAAGCCATGGAGGAAAACCAAGTAACTATGGAGGGTATTACCAGAGAACTTCCCAAACCCTTTATGGTTATCGCCACCCAAAACCCAATTGAATATGAAGGCACTTTCCCCTTACCTGAGGCCCAGCTTGATAGATTCTTACTAAAGGTCAATTTGGGTTACCCAAATGAAGTAGATGAAATTGCGATCTTAAGCAAGCAATCATTGACTCACCCTATTGACGGCATTTCCTCTGTTGTAACTCCAAAAATGGTCACAGACATGCAGGAGGCCGTCAAATCAGTCTATGTAGACGATCTGATCAAAGAGTACATTGTGAAAATAGTCAGCCAAACTCGAAATGTGCTAGAACTAAGCCTAGGGAGTTCACCAAGAGGATCTATTGCATTGCATCGGGCAAGTCAGGCAATGGCCATTATACGTGAGAGAGATTACGTATTACCTGATGATGTAAAACATTTAGCGCCATCCATTTTGGCCCACAGACTTATACCTTCCCCTTCAGCCAGAATGAACGGCATGGAACCAGAACAAGTCATTCAAGATCTTATGAAATCCACATCCATACCTGGTGAAAGATCTCAGAGCTGGTTCAGGAGATAAACTCATCTCAAATATTCGATTTGCACCTACACCGAGATTTTACCTAATCATGGTGTTATTAATTATCACTGTGATCACCGCACTGGCCACAGGATTTGAGCTTTTCTTTCGACTAGCGTACATCATAATTATCGTTAGCCTGGTGTCTTTGATTTCAGTTTACTTAAATATAAGAAAAATTGAAGTCAGTATCGATCGCCGAAACCATTTGCTTAGTGTCGGTGAACAAATAGATAAAAGAATAAGTATTAGAAACCTAAGTGTAATACCCAAAACGTTAATACTTGCTACTGACATCACCACAATTCCTGAGTACACAAGTTCCTTTGCACTAGGATTAACCGCCAAAGGTTACAGATCCTGGAGATCTACCGATTATGCACGACAAAGAGGCGTGTTTGAAATGGGACCAATAGAGATCTCAACAACCGATTTACTAGGAATATATAAAGCATCAACTCGCCACGGCGATATCGATAAAATAATGGTTTATCCCAAAATATACGATTTGAGAAATTTCAATATTGGGACATCTCAGATAACAAATGAAGGAACATCAAGAAAAAAATCCAACATTCTCTCTCCACACGCCTCCAGTGTCAGAGAATACGCTTATGGAGATAGTTTAAGCAGAGTGCATTGGAAAACCACAGCAAGAGCCAACCGGCTAATGTCCAAGGAATTTGATGTCGGTTCATCCAATGAAGTTGTAATTCTGAACGATCTAGATAAATCTGTGCAGTGCGGCAGATTGGACGACAGTACCGATGAATTATCGATTTC
>DLRJ01000084.1:3099-10834 GCA_002500485.1 Dehalococcoidia bacterium UBA7891 | reverse complement strand
TTTCTTCGTAATAAAGAATAAAAAATTCAATCTTAAAAATTAATTGAAAAATCAACAGTCTACTAAAATTTTTAAAATAATATTTCAGCAAAACTATTTTTAGCACTTTCAGAGATACTTTCCCTATTTGAAGACCTCTGTATACATCAGTTATTCATTTAACTCTATGGCTTACAAGGATTATTAAACCTCTTTTCCAAAATCAGGATTAGGGTCAAGAAAACGTTCAATTACATTACAAAGCAACTTTGAAATATTGTTGTTGTAATCATTGCAAGGCAAGCTCCCACAGAACGTAATTGAACCGATGGAAAAGACAGCACCACCATTAGCAGTTTGATAAAAAACCATATCTGCACGGATTAGGTTTTCGATGGAATCACCAGGCCAAGTACCCATATGTGTCAATTGTTCTTCTGGTACTAAAACAAAAAAATCTTCTGCATCTCCAGTATAGTCGCGACTGTGGCCTTCTGATCTTGCTAAGACAACAGCTTTTTCTGAAGTACCTAATCGAACGTCTGCACGGTCCAATTCGAACCCTGCAGCGCCACCGCCAGAAAGTCCAAAATCGCCAAGTTTCTCATCATCAATGCCTTTAAAAGCCCAATAAAATCGCGATTCAAAGGAAGCTTCTAGGCGCTGGTAATAGGATCCGAAAAAAGTCCCCTGCGCTGAAAAACCGACTCCAACTATTTGCTGAGGAGGACGACCATTGCGTCGCCAAAGACCACCATATTCTCCGTCAAATGCATTATAATATTCTCCAGGTTCAGCAGCCCAGGCACGAATGCCACCTTCTCCTCGGCGAATTTCGATGACACTTTTTTCTTCTGAATGCATTGCCACTTTCCAGTAAAAACCGTTGCCTCCCAAATATACAAACCGGCCACCCCCATCTTGGTATGCCTGAATTGCATCCAAAGTCTCTTTTGTGTGATATTCTGGGTGAGTTGCCGTCAACACTGTGCGATAGGGTTCGAGAACAAGCTGACCTTCTTCATGTACCTCTTGATCCGATATAAGGTCGTAAGAAAAGTCCTGTTCTTCCAACCAATCAATTAAGTGAGTGTCGGCCTGTAAATGCCTAAGTCCAGAACCATTTTGATCTACAATAGTGAAATATCCAGGACGCATTGTTAAAATTGGGCGAAGAGCGGAGGAGTGACATATTCCACTTCCATCACTGTGAAAATTATAGGTTGAGAGTCCGTATTCTGGATAATCACCTGGGTTCCAAGGATAGGCATCCCAGTCCTTTGCCCGTTTTCTCCAAGGATCACCAAATTCAGGTCTAGCGTGGTTTGCATATATAACGTAGGTGAATGTGGGAATAACAAGACACAGATTCGCTACATTCTTGCCCTTTGGAGGACAAATCACAAAAGGGATGATATCTTCTACATCCTTACACTTTAACTTAGCACCGTATAATCCGGAAGAGAGATCATCCGGAATAAGAAAGCTAAAATCAGTTTCCCAGTCACAATCGTGCAAGTCATCATCATGAAAGTGGATAGCCCCATACTGTTCAGGTGCATGCCTCCAACACATCTCTTTTGCTGTCCAATTTGAACCAGTCATTGCACGGGCTGGCAAATTGACCAGTCGCCCATTGAGTCTATGAGTGCCATTATCCATTATTCTAGTCGACGATATTCCTTTTGAAAAATCCCAGTCGGCAAAACATCTTTCATTTTTGTCAATAGGAAAATCCTCCTTGCCTAGCGCAAAGTTATGAATCCTGGGACGCTCTATCTTGCCATTGAAATGTGAACATATACAATCTCTACTTTCTGCGCCGAAGAACAGCGGAGCAGCTATCCTCTGAGATGACATTTCGAGAGTTATTTTTTTGATTATGGCAGTCGGCTCTGTGTGTTTGGCTGAAAGAGGAAGACAACCTAGAGATAAAGTTCGCTCTAGAGAATCATAGGCCATCCAGATAGTATACCAATGTCTGGAATGTAGTGGTTTTGAGAGATTGAAATGAGTTTCTCCGATCTCACCAAAAAGTAGCCCATCCTTTTCTATTCCGATTACACCACAATTACTTTTCTGATCACCCCAGGCTATTATTGCTTGACGCCCTTTCTTTGGAGTCGTCGCCCAAATTGTGGTAGACATCGTAAAACTGTTCAAGTTTTCAAGTGGTCGGGCAGAATCAATAATCCCATAAGAACCGAGGTGGATCTTCTGGATGCGTGATGGATACTGGCCAGTGAAAGATGCATCAACGCTTTTCTCACGAATACCTGGTCCTGAGGGATTGGGATCAGAACATCGAATTCTGACAAGGCTAGCTTGAAATGGGACGTTAAATGTTGAACTGACTTTGAATTGTAATGTATCACCGGGACGTCCAGATAACTTATTCACATATCCGATTAGAGGGATCATTTTACAAATTTTTGAAATTTAATCTAAAATTGTTTACAGAAAAAATTACAACTATATTAACCATTAAAAGGCTACCGTATTCAACTATTCAAGAATTTTTCTGTTTAACTCAATAATTCCAATTGGAAAGTACGGAGTTTCCCAAAATCATCCCGTTAGAATGGAACTTATATAGTTAGGGCTGATAATCGTGGTTCTACACTCCAGAAATTCAATTCACGCTCAACTGTTCGAGCGATTCGCAAAAGCTTATCCTCAGTAAAAGGAGCCCCAATCAACTGTAAACTGGTAGGCAATCCGTTTGTATCAAAACCAATTGGTATGTTCACAGCTGGGAACCCTAAATAATTTACTGGTCTGGTATTATGCCCAGACTTTAGAACCATCTCAGAAGCTTCAGGATTTTTTCCCAAATCGCTCTCTTCAATTGTTGGTAGTGGATAAGGCCAGACCGGAGTAATTACGGCATCAACTTTTTCGAATGTTTCTGCTAGAACCTGTTTTGCAAAAACGGCTCTATATGCAAGTGCTTTGTAGTAATCGTGTGCTGGGACAAAAAACCCAACTAAAAGGCGTGCCAGTGTCTGCTCTCCGAATGCGCTGTAATTTTCGAGGATTGTTTTTTCGTGAATTGAAGCCCCTTCAACTGCTGTAATTAGCATTGTCATGGCATTAGCAGTTTCAATCCCAGGAACATCCACATCTAAACATTTTGCACCTAGTTGACCCATTAGTCGAAAGATCTTTTCAATGCCATCAGCGATAGTCCGATCCGTATCTTCAAAAAAATAATTGGTTGGCCAACCGATCCGAAGATTGCACATCCCTTCTTCAATTTTGTCAATAAGACTCGGAAAATTGAAAAGGATAGAACCATTATCACATTTGTCCATCGCGGTAATAGCCTGTAAAACAATTGCACCATTACGAACTGAACGCGTCAGAGTTCCAACAGTATCAAGCGAAGGGGATAAAGCTATAACGCCACTCCGACTTACTAGTCCATGGGTCGGTTTGATACCCACAAGTCCACATGCTGCAGCAGGTAACCGAACCGAACCCCCAGTATCAGACCCAAGTGAAATTGGAACAATCCCGCTAGCCACTGTTGCACCAGAGCCAGAAGATGAACCACCACAAATATATTTTGAATGCCATGGATTGGTCGGTGTACCGGAGTAGGAGTTGTGTCCAGTTGTACCTAGACCAAACTCCACCGATGTCAAGCGTCCGCAATCAATTGCCCCCTGTTTGTCCAACCTATCTATAACAAAAGCATTCCGGGAAGCGTGGTGACCGACAAGAGTCTTTGAACCACCTTCGCAAGGCCAACCTTCTCGCATGAATAGTTCTTTGTGTGCGACCGGCACACCAAAAAGTGGGGACGAACTATTTACATCGCCCTGAAGCACCGCATTCTGAAGATGTTTTGCTCTTGAGATCGACTCGTCTTTTGCAACATGAACTACAGCATTCAACTTTTTTCCAAGATTGTCTAGATTAGATAATGCAAGAGAAGTCTGCTCAATTATTGATTTCGGATGGTTATCTATATTGACTCTCATTTCTTCGATAGGCCTTAAGGGCGAATTCATATCTATTTTTTACGAGAAAGTTCAAAAATAAGGTCCTGATAGTCGTTAAAGTGTCGTGGGTCAAGAGTACTGCTATCCACTGGACAAGATTGTTTGCATAATAGTTTTGCTACATCTGCGGAATTATTAAGAGTTTCTTTAGAAATACCAGAAATAGAAAATCTTGAAATCAAAGGGTTTTCCTCAGAGTGTTTATTTTTGTCAGACATTAAACCTTTCCATATTTCTATTGTTGAAAATTAGATTGCGGTCGGTCTTCAATATCCTTTAATTAGTGCTTCTTTAAAATATGTTTTTCTTTGAAAGAGACAAGGCGAGAAGTGATTGGCGTAGCTGAATATTTTTGTAAAGTATACCTACATGGGTTAGGTTTGAATTAATCATGTAACATTGTTGGAACTTTGGTTAAAGCGCCTTCATAGTGTGTGAGATTGTTCGAAGAAGCTTAACTGATCATGGCTCAATTATGAAATTATGACAAAATACCATTAAAATATCAGCTAAATACTTGTATATTGATTCTATAAATCCTTAGCATAAGGATTGATCCAGTTCCTACCTGGGATGGACTCTAGTAAAGACTTTGTGTACTCATGTTGAGGATCTTCAAAAACTTTTCCAGTTGAACCCATCTCTACAAGATTACCCTGGTACATCACCGCAATTTTATCACAAACCTGGGCTGCTACTCTCAAGTCATGTGTGATGAACAACATAGAGAAATTGAGTTTTTGCTTAATCTGTCCCAGTAATTTCAACACTTGTGCCTGTATAGAAACATCCAACGCTGAGACCGGTTCATCAGCGATCAAAATTTTTGGATCTAATGCTAAAGCCCTTGCAATGCCAATTCTTTGACGTTGCCCACCTGAAAATTCATGTGGATAGCGATTCGCAGACAGTGGACCTAACCCTACTAAATCGAGTATTTCTTCGGCTTTTTGAAAGGCTTTTATCTTTTTCTCACCATGAATAATGGGGCCTTGGGCAACCATTTGTCCCACAGTTAATCTTGGATTAAGAGAACCATATGGATCCTGAAAAACCATTTGAATGTCTCTTCTATATGGCATCATTGCTTTGCGATCCATCTGAGTTATGTCTTCTTTCTTATAAAAAATAGCCCCACCATCAGAAGAAACTAATTTTAAAATACATCTTGCAACAGTCGATTTGCCCGAGCCTGATTCTCCGACTAAGCCAATGGTTTCTCCTTCCCGAAGAGTGAATTGAATTTTATTAACTGCATAAATTTCTGATTTGGATGAACTTAAAATTCCTCTTCTCCTTTTATAGGTTTTTTCTAAATTATCTACTTTTAATAGAACAGGTTTTGAAGAATCAAGCAATTTTGGTGTTTTCAAATCTGGAACCGAACGGATTAACTCTTGAGTATATATATGTTTCGGAGAATTAAGAATAACTTGAGCTTCATTTTCTTCAACCAACTGTCCATCTTTCATCACAGCTATCCTATCAGCAATTTCAGCAACCACTCCAAAATCATGGGTGATGAAAATCACACCTGTTTGTTTTTCTATTTGAAGATCACGAATTAATTTCAGAATCTGTGCCTGAGTAGTCACATCTAGTGCAGTGGTTGGTTCATCAGCAATGAGAATCTTTGGTTCAAGTATAAGGGCCATGGCTATCATGGCCCTTTGTCTCTGCCCTCCCGAAATTTCGTGTGGATAAGCATGTATGACTTGTTGAGGATCTGGGAGATGAACTGCGCTAAGCATTTCCAGAATGCGCTTACGTCTTTCTTTTTTATTGATTGATGTATGTAGGAGCAGTACTTCTTCAATTTGTTTACCAATACTGTGTAAAGGATTCAGGGCAGACATAGGTTCCTGAAAAATCATAGCAATAGACAGACCCCGAATCTCCTGTAATTGCTTTGGTTTAAGATGGTTTAGATAACGGTCTTCAAACTTAATTTTACCTTCGGTAATTTTAAGTCGTTTGGGTAACAACCCCATTATCGATCTGGCCATCATACTTTTTCCAGATCCTGATTCTCCAACTACACAAAGGATTTCATTTTCTATTATTTTCAAATGAAGATTTTCAATTGCGTGACGCCGATCACCTCCATCTGGAAGACTAATTGAAAGATTCTGAATTTCAAGCAAGGATTTTTTTGACATTTTAGAGATTGCGAAGCTTAGGATTAAAGGTGTCGTTTAATCCCTCGCCCACCAGATTGATACCTAATACTGTAACTAGGATTGCTATCCCAGGAATTGCGCAAAGCCACCAGGCTGTCCGAAGGAATTCTCTACCAGAACCAATCATAAAGCCCCAACTCATGACATTTGGATCTCCAAGACCAAGAAATGCAAGTGCAGATTCGATAAGAATAGCAGTGGCCGTCATCAGTGAGCCAGTAACAAGTATAGGTGAAAGAACGTTTGGAAGGATTTCGCGGAAGATTATTGCAAAATCTTTCATACCAAGACAGACACAAGCTTCGACAAATTCACGATTTCGCATGGCAATAAATTCCCCTCGTACCAACCTGGCTACAGGAGGCCAGGTAACCACAGTGATTGCAATTACAATACTCTGAATAGAAGGTTGTAGTATTGCTACCAAAACTATTGCAAATACAAAAGATGGTATGGTCTGGAAAAATTCAGTAAAGCGCATTAGCAGGTTATCCATTTGTCCTCCATAATAACCTGAAAGGCTTCCAATAGTTGTACCGAATATGACGGAAAGCATCGTTGCAATAGATGCAATTAAAATTGATGTTCTAGCACCATGTACAACTCCAGCAGCCACATCTCTTCCAAGTCTATCTGTACCAAGAAAAAAATCTCCAAATGGTTCTAGTAAAGGTTTTCCAACCGTTTTAAAAGGATTTTCTGGATAAATGAATGGTGCCAATAAAGCCAGCAAAATAATTATAATTAGTAATATAAGGCCTATGACTGCAGCTCTATTCCTGACAAAAAGTCTTAGAAAATCCGTGTTGTTCTTTATTATTTCCATTACTACCTCAATCTAACTCAATTCTTGGATCAAGAAAGGTATAAATAATATCTACTAAGAGATTTACTACAACAACCAAACAAGCTGAAAGAAAGAAAATACCCAACAAAAGATTAATATCTCGAGCAAATAAAGTTTGAAAAGCTAATTGTCCAAGTCCTGGCCATCCAAATACAGCCTCGACAACTACTGATCCACCAAGTAAAGCTCCCACCTGAAATCCTGCCATTGTGATGACTGGAAGAATTGCATTCTTCAAAACATGCCCGAAAGTAACTCTATTTTCAGATGCGCCCTTAGCCCTAGCGGTAACAACATAGTCCATTCCATGCTGCTCCAATACGGACGCTCGCATTAACCGCGTATATAGAGCCAGGTAAAATAAGGATAGTGTGATAGATGGTAATATTAGATGGTGAACAATATCAAAAAATCTCTCCCAACCTGTATAGAACTTTATTATATTTTCCATACCAGTGGCTGGAAACCAATCAAGGTTAATCGAAAAGATGACCATCAACATCAGTCCCACCCAAAAAAGTGGTGTAGCATAAGAAATAATAGATAAAATCGAAATTAAAGAATCCTGCCAATGGTTAACTTTCATGGCTGCAAAAAGTCCAAGTAAAATGCCAAATCCAACTGACAGAAATAAAGTAGTTGTCATCAATAGTAAAGTTGCCCCAAGTCTATCTAAAATAATATCTAAAACGTTCATATTATGGCGAAATGAAAAACCTAAA
>DLRJ01000084.1:0-2786 GCA_002500485.1 Dehalococcoidia bacterium UBA7891 | reverse complement strand
TGGCGAAATGAAAAACCTAAATCGAATGAAAATAGATTTTTTATATATATAAAAAGTTGTTCAGGAATCGATTTATCTAGGCCAAAATTCTTTCTTAGCATTTCCATATATTCAGGGGTGGCAGACCCAGATTCTCCTGCAAGTACGTCCGCTGCGTCACCTGGTGCCAATTGTAAAAGAAGAAAGTTTACAATAGCAATTCCCAATAAAACTGGAATAGCTTGAAATAATCTTCTCAGAATGTAACGAAGTCTTTTGGTCAGGAACAGCATTGTTTAGGATTTTGGAAAATAGATCTTTCTGACACAAATGAATCAAAATTAATAATTGTCTCAGATGTAAAAAAAATAATAGCTGATTTGGTTGTGAGAAGAAATGTCCAAAAAATGACTTCTCAAGTTTGAAAAAGTATTGTTTTGAACTTAATTTAATTTGAGAAAATTGAGGATGAGAGGATGGGGACGAATATTTACGCCCCCAATTGCAACTATTTAATTAGGATTTATATCCTTGACGAAAATTCCCAGCAATGCCAATTGCACCATCTATAACATTTTTATAGTTTGCGTTAACAACTGTCAATTGTTGAACTTCATGGATCCAAGTTACAGGTACCTCCTCTACTAGTATTTTTTGAAAAGCTTGATATAAAGAACCTCTTTTTGTCTTGTCAGGTTCTACTGTAGCCATATCCATTAAATTGTCAGTAAGAGGAGAAGACCAGCGTGAAGCGTTCTTGAATACAGTTCCTGGCTTGATGGCATTTGAATGATATAGACGATGTACGCCCAAAACAGGGTCAGCAAATGTGTTTAACCAATTTGATGACAATGTGAAATCATAGTTTGTGTAAATACGTTTAAGCCAGGTTGCCACATCTTCGACCCGAAGTCTTGCCTTGATACCAATTTTATCTAATTGTTGGATAGTATACTCTCCAAAACTCTTCCACTCACTGCCATATGGTGTAATATCGTGGGTTATCTCAAAACGATAACCATCACTTTTTCGTGGATATCCGGCCTCATCTAAAAGTTGATTGGCTACCTCAATACTATTAGAGATATCATAACTTTTTACCTTGTTTGTATAAATACCAGCTGCTTCAAAATTCGAACTAATAGGGCCAGTAGCTGGTTTACCATAACCAAACCAAATGTTTTCTATGACAAACTTTCGATCAATACAATAAGCTACAGCCTGTCGTACTTTTTTGTTGTTAAAAGGCTTAATTTTCGTATTAAAATCTAACTCACTAATTGGTGAAAAATTTTCATAACCTTTAGTAGTAACGATAATATTCGGTAGAGAATTTAATCGTTTTGCATCATTATTTGGAACAGCTCCAAATCCGGCAAGTTGAAAGTCCCCCTTTTCAAGAACTGCAGAGCGAGTCGCTGAATCAGGGATAGTTTGTACTACTATTCGATCGAAATATGGCTGTCCGGGACTCCAATAATCTGGATTACGGTCAAAGCGCATATATTGTCCTCGCTTCCATTCTACAAACTTAAATGGTCCGGTACCTATCGGTTTATTTGCCAGAGGATGATTTTTAATGTCCTTTCCAGCAAAAAGATGTTTAGGAATAATAGGTGACTCATAACCTGAAAAGGCCATCATCAATGCTGGAGATGCTGCCTTGAGTTTCATAACCATAGTATGAGCATCCGGAGTTGTCATTGACTCAATGATTTTGAATTTTCCTCCTCGGGGATGATATTTTATTAATACATCCATAATACTGTAGCGAACGTCTTCACTGGTCATAGGATGACCATCATGAAATTTTACTCCTTTACGAATTTTGAACGTAACGGTCAAACCATCTGGACTTATATCCCATGATTCTGCCAAACAAGGTCTAGGACTTAGATCAAAGTTGTATTCCAATAAGCCATCATATATTTTACTAGCAGTCTGTCCCACTGGCATTGAAGTACTCAGATATGATGCTAATGTGGGAACTTCTGGTTGCACTAGCATTGAAAGTGTTCCACCGCGTTTAGATGCTTTCACAACGTTGGATGGCAGGAATGAACCAAACGTTGCACCCACAGCAACTGCTCCCGATGATTTTAAAAATTTCCTTCTATCTATTTCTAATTTCTTTTTTTCATTTATTTTCATTATGTCCCCTTTTTTTCAAATTATTTAAATTAATTAAACTTTTAGTAGGCTAAGACACTCCCCTTATACCCATTAAACATTAACAATATAGAGAGCTTACTTACAAATGGTAGGGCAGTCTAACACAAGCATTTTTCATGGTCAACTATTTTTTATTATACATTTTTTGTTATACATTTTTTAGCATTTCCAAGTGCAAAAATTTACTAACAGCGATAAAAATATTTTGATAGAAGGTATAACCGAGTTTGTTATGCCAAACGAATAGATTGAAAACTTATTTACTAAGTAATTAACCAAAACCAACCCAATCATCTTGTAAGTAAACCCCGATTAATTCTTAATAGCCAAGCAGCGTCTAAGAAAAATGTCCATCCTTGTAAATTACATATCTTCTTAGGTGTCCATATATGTGTCTATCAGCTATGATATTCAGTACAATTTGGTAATACTTTTGATAAGTGGCAAGATGAGTCAAGATACTGTAGATATTACTTAATTGTATTTAATAGTACTCTCTATAATACCCCCTACAAGGATTCCTAAACCCTAGCTCCGTGTTCGAGTCACGGTGGGAGCACCATTGAAAATCAGATACTTAGAACAATCTATACAATCTTTGTTTTAGTGCTGGTTAAGTTGCAGGAACTGCCTGA
>DLRJ01000031.1 GCA_002500485.1 Dehalococcoidia bacterium UBA7891 | reverse complement strand
TGTGGCTACAAACTGGGGACTGAACACGAAGTATCACATCAGTGAGGATCATCCACTGGAGCTTTATTATGATGATTTTGACCGTAACGGAACACTCGATATTGTGGAAGGTCACTGGGATGAGGATATGAAGGCAATGGTCCCTGAAAGAGGACTGTCGTGTCTTACGAGAGGGATCCCTTACGTTAAATCCAGGAAGGAGACCTATGCTGATTTTGGAGAATCAGATCTGTACGGTATACTGGGTCATCGATTGACTGAAGCCACAAAAATTGAAGCGACAATTCTCCGGCACTCTCTCTTCCTGAATGTTGATGGCGGTTTCAAACGGATTGATTTATCCACACAAGCCCAGTTTTCCCCTGCTTTTGGTGCTGTGGTAGTGGACATGGATGGTGACGGTCACGAGGATGTTTTTCTCTCTCAGAACTTTTTTGCTTACCAGATCGAGACCTCCCGCAGTGATGCGGGCCGCGGCCTCTGGCTTAAAGGTGATGGTACGGGAGTACTGAAAGCTGTTCCAGGTCATGAGTCTGGTGTAGAGGTCTACGGTGAACAGCGGGGTGTTGCCGCGGCTGATTTTGATAGTGATGGCCGTATAGATCTTGTGGTAAGCCAGAATGGGGCACCCACAAAACTGTACCGAAACATTTCAGCCGAACCGGGATTTAAATTAAAGAAGGTGATTCCAGTCGGAGGAAAAGTACGGGTGCAATATGGGGATGGCACTGTTGGTCCAATACGTGAGATTCAAGTTGGATCGGGCTATTGGAGTCAAAATGGTGCTCCAACGCTTGGTGCTGGAGAGGGTGCGAAAACAATCGTTATTAAGTGGCCCGACGGAAGTGAATTCCAACTTGCCATCGATGATGGCGAGAGTGTTTTGATTGTTCGCAGGGATTAATAAGTCTCACCTAAGGAACTGAAATGCGAATGAAATTGGGCTAATTGACTTGGTGGTGGTTGTTTATGGTATGCTCTTTTGTGCTTAGTGTTACAGGTTGTTAAGGTGACGGTGGTGGCAGGATTATCAAAAGGCCGGTTCGACTAAAGAAGACGGCAACGACGATCCTCCAAATTAGATTTTGGATCTTACCTTCTGACCCTCTCCTTTTTCCCAGTTCTTTTGCCGGTTGGATCACACCTTTGTAGTATATTCCATATTCTTTGATTCTAGGGGCAACTTTTTTTGTTTGCCAAACCTACCCATCTACCTTTAGCTTTGTTTGTTTTACAAAATCAATTTTTTGGATCCTTGTTTTTTTTGCTAGAAATGTTTAACAGGTAGGGGAAAAATACCTTAATGAAAAAAGTTAATACTTTACCGTTTCGGTTGTTTCTTTCCTTTCTGTTTCTGGTATTTATTTTAGGGTGTGGTAATAATAACAAAACAAAAGATGCTTCAACAATAATAGACTTGGTTGAGGCAAGAAATCTCGGCCTGGCTTATCTGGAGGAAAACAGGCTTGATGAAGCTGAGGCTCAGTTTATAAAAATGACTGAAAATGCTCCAAACGATGCCATGGGGCACGCCAACCTAGGGTTGATATACCTCAGGAAGAGTGATTTCACCAAAGCTGAAAAAGCTGTTCAGCAGGCACTCAGGTTGAACTCTGAAGATTCCGATATCAACCTGATCCTTGCTGAAGTGTACGATGCAATCGAGAGAGACGAAGAAGCTATAGAGATACTGCAAAAATCTCTTTCCATTTCACCGGGCCACTTAAGGAGCATTTACAAAATAATCGACATATATAGAAAAATGGCCTATGCTAGACCGGAGGATAGGGCTGTAACGGCTAAGAGAGAGAATTATCTTTTAGAGTTGGTGAAACTGGCACCGGGAAACATCCCTGTCAGATTACAACTCATCGAAAGCCTGTTAACCCATGGTGAGACAGATTCGGCACTGGCACAAATGGAGGTGTTAATCCAGCAGATTCCTGAACCACCGAAGGAGGCGTCTCGGGCTATCAGGGAAACGCTTAAACAAATGCAGGCCGGAAATAACAGTATGGCATCACGGTTTTTCAAGGTTGTACACAATGTTCTCAAGGTTACACCTCGTTATCAGTCTGGTCTTTGGTCTCTGAAAGGCCCGGGAGGAGCGATCACAGGATTTCCCATACTGGATTTCAGCGAAAATCTAGAGCAGCAGATGGACGACCAGTCGCCTGTTTTGAACACCCTCCGTTTTACAGACGTCTCATCAACAGCCGGCTTGGATGGGATAAACAGTATAGCTGAAGGATCCATATCTTCAGTCATGGCAGTAGGTGATTTTGATGGTGACAAATCTCAGGATATTTACTATTCAGTTTACAACGGGGATCAAAACCATGCTTTTCTCCTGAAGCACGGCTTTGGAGAGTTCAGAGATGTTGCCGCGGAAGCAGGCATCAGCCACAACGGCCAGGATTTGGAGGCACTTTTCGCTGACATAGACAACAACGGCCACCTAGACCTGATTGTCACCAACTCAACAGGCGCCCGTTATTACAGCAACGGCGGTGAAGAACAATTCTCCGACATTTCTTCCGAATCTGGCTTGGGAGCTTTGATTCAGGGAAACCGTATTCTCCCCGGCGATTTTGATCATGAAGGGGATCTTGATATATACATAGCCAACGCCGGCCCAAACCTGCTTTTTCGAAACAATTTGGACGGCTCGTTCAGTGAAATGGCGGAGGTGATGAAGATTGATGGCGGTAATGCCTCCGGCATAGATGCTGTATTTGGTGATTTTGATGACGATGGGGATCTGGACATTGTTGTTATAAACACTAACGATGAGAACAAACTGTTTTCCAATCTCAGGCAAGGACAATTCGAGGATATCACACAAGCCTCAGGGTTCGGGGGAGAAAAAAACAATACATCTGTGGTGGCTGGAGACTACAATAATGATGGAAGAATCGACCTGTTTATGACAGGTGAATCCGGAACCGGCGGTCTTTATAGGAATGTGGGGGAAGGAATTTTTGAAAAAGTGGAAGCGAAAATATTGGAGACAGGCTCAGATGCAGCTTTCCTTGATTTTGACAATGATGGTTATCTGGACCTGATTATTGCTAGTGTCAGTGGTGTTAGACTTTTTCACAGTAAGAGAGGAGAGCATTTTGAAGAAATGTCACATCTTTTACCGAAAGAGACTGTCGGCGCAAGACAGGTGGAGGTTATGGACTACAATATGGATGGCGACCTGGATATTCTCCTAGTCGGCACTGACGGCAAGTTGCACCTCCTGCGAAACGATGGCGGTAACGTTAATAAGTATCTTAAAGTGCGTCTTGTAGGACTGAGAGTGGGAAGTGGCAAGAACAATCATTTCGGGATTGGAGCCAAGGTAGAAGTGAGGGCCGGAGACCTTTATCAGAGCAGAACTGTAACGGAGGAAGTAATACATTTCGGCCTTGGTCAGCGACTCAAAGCTGACGTGATGCGGATAATCTGGACCAACGGTGCACCACAAAATCTCTTTTTTCCGGGCTCTGATCAGGATATTGTAGAGGAGCAGATGCTGAAAGGGTCGTGCCCTTTCCTCTATACATGGAACGGAGAACAGTTCGAGTTTGTGAAAGACATACTTTGGCGAAGTGCCTTGGGCATGCCTATGGGAATCATGGCGGGAGAGATGGCTTACGCTTTCGCTAATTCCACCGAAGAGTATATCAAAATACCGGGCGACGCTCTTGTTGCAAAAGATGGGGAGTACACGCTTCAGATCACTATGGAACTTTGGGAAACCAGTTACTATGATGATCTCAAATTGCGTGTGGTGGATCATCCAGCAGAGGCTGAGATTTACGTGGACGAAAAGTTCATCACACCGCCTTATCCGCCAGACAGGATCTACACTGTATCGGACAGACGTAAACCTCTGTCCGCTGTTGATGGAGAGGGGAATGACCTAATGGCGCTGTTGGACGAGTGGGATTATAAATATGTCTCGAATCTTATGCCGGCCCAGTTCCAGGGAGTTACCGAACCGCACGATCTGATTCTTGATCTTGGTGATCTAAGTGATGCCGAAGAGGTTATCCTTTTCCTCCACGGCTGGATTTTTCCTACAGACGCTTCCATCAATGTGAACATCAGCCAAGCCTCTAGTGTGACTGTTTTCCCACCCCGTGTCCAGGTTCCTGACGAAAATGGAGAATGGACAACGGTTATAGAAAGTATCAATTTTCCCAACGGAAAAGATAAAACGTGCATTGTGGATCTCTCAGGCAAATTCCTGACAGACGATTATCGCATTCGCATGCAGACCTCCATGCAGATTTATTGGGATCATCTATTCTTTACGGTGGATGAACCTGCTGTGGAAATTGCAGAGACGGTTTTATCGCCATCCTCCGCGGATCTGCATTATCGTGGTTTTTCCCGTATGTACCGGAAGGGAGGGCGGTATGGTCCCCACTGGTTCGATTACAGTACTGTTGAAACAGGCCCGAAATGGCGTGATCTTACGGGAGACTATACTAGGTATGGCGATGTCCTTGCTTTAGTGACAGAACCAGACAACAGGGTCGTTATCATGAACTCCGGTGATGAGATGACGGTGAAATTCTCTAATTCAGACGTCCTTCCTCTGAAAAAGGGATGGGTTAGAGACTATTTACTTTACAGTGACGGTTGGCTGAAAGATGGGGATATGAACACGGCCAGAGGGCAAACCGTAGCACCTTTGCCCTTCCACGCCTTAGAGGCTTATCCTTACGGACCCGAACAGAAAACGCTGGATGAAGGGACATATCGAGAATATTTAATGCAATATAACACACGCAGGGTGACTGGTGATGTATTCCGGGAAAAATTGTCAGTCCCGACCACTAAAAATTGATCTGGTCCGTTCGCAATAGTGTAGCCACCGGGTAAATTTTATTGTAGCATAACATCCCCCACATTGTTGACTTTTAATTAATTATGAAAAAAAGTACGCTTCTCTCTCTGACGGGGATTTTGCCTCTGGAACGCGTTAACTTCATAAGGAAAAAAAAACTTGTCTAGCTAGTCTTATGCAGTATAAAATACTATGATGCGAGAGATATGTGCGTAATTTGTGTATGAAAGTTCATATTGAGTTCAAATAGAATTGTTAATTAAAGTGAGGTAGCAATTGATGAGAAAATTAATAGCTCCAATCCTTCTTTTTTCCGTGGCTTTGTTTGGTCAGCAGGAGGCTGTAATCACAGGCCAAGTCACCAATAGTACGACAGGAGAACCACTGCCTGGTGCTAATGTAATGGTTACATTAACCAGTTATGGATCCGCAACGGACATTAATGGTGAATATACAATCACTGTCCCGGCGAGCTCGGTTCAAGGACAAGATGCCAAGGTCACAGCACGATTCATTGGTTTTAGAGATATGTCTGCTACTGTGACTATTAGCCCCGGTTCTCAATCCCAAGATTTTTCGATGATAGAAGATGTTTTGGAAATGGATGCTGTTATTGTGACAGGTGTGGCTGATGAAACACCCAGAACAAAACTTTCTGTCAGTATTGGCCATGTCAGCCAGGCGGCGTTAGAAAGTGTCCCAACCTTTTCAGCTGAAAGTGCGTTGCGGGGAAAAGTTGCAGGTGTAAAAATTGTACGAGGAAGTGGAGAGCCTGGCCGAGACGCCTCTGTTCTGCTTCGGGCCCCTACAAGTATCAATTCTTCGGGCAGATCCCAAGACCCCCTTTATATAGTTGACGGTGTGCTTGTCGATCCATCTGTTTCTGGGAGCCCCCTTTCTGATATTAATGCTGATGATATTGTTAGTATTGATGTTGTAAAAGGTGCGGCTGGAGCCTCCCTCTATGGCTCCCGTGCAGCTAATGGGGTTGTAAACATTACCACGAATCGTGGAAAAGGATTAGCCCGAAACGTAACAAACGTAAAAGTGAGAAGTGAGTATGGCTTTAATGAATTGAGGAAAGACTATCCTCTCCGTAAATCTCACTACTACCGGGTTGCTGAAAGCAGCTACACTGATGCAAACGGTGTCAAAGTGGATGCCGGCGACTTCATTGATGGTGACGGGAATTTTGTTGATCCTCGAGGCAAGGGTCTTCGAGTAGGAGACAGGTATACGGGTAACTGGGATGCCGACAATCCTGATGAGCAGGACAAAGCAACGATTTTCTTTGCTGACAAACCTTACAAATACATCTCTACTGGTGATATCCTTCTCGATGCAAATCTCCAACCCATTCTTGAAAATGGTAAGCCAAAAGGGTTGCGTACACTTCCGGGAGGAAAGCTCATTAACCAGATGGATCAGTTTTTTGATCCCGGCTCTTTTTTAACCAATAGTGCCACCATTTCACGGAACTCTGAAAATACCAATTTCAGTCTCAGTTTCAGTAACAGGGTGGAAGATGGTGTTATTGAAGGTCTCGCTGGTTATGGCCGGCAAACATTTCGTCTTGGCGTGGATCACAAGATTCGACCCAACCTAACAGCCTCAGTAAGTACTTATTACGGCAATGTTGACCGAGATGATATTTACGATGGTGTAGGTGGATCATTTTTCGGGATGGTTTTTACAGGAGGAGATGCTGACCTTAAAGCACGACATGCTCCTGTTGGGACCATCACCTATGACTATAACTCCACAACAGGTTTTCCAGATGGTCTCCCACAGGACGTTGGGGGCGAACTCTTCATTAATGCCGACCCAACATCTGAAAGGGACAACCCGGTTTATGAACCGTCGACAGCTGAGATGACAGAGCAGCGAAGCCGTATGATGGGAGGAACAACTCTCACTTACAGGCCCGTTGATTGGTTCAAGGTAGAGGGGAACCTGAGTTACGACCGCTCAAATAGGGAGCTTAATAGGTTCTTCAGGGTTGGATATCAAGATATGTTTGATACAGACATTGCTAAGGGCCGGTATATTAAGTACCCTCAGTATGATGAAGCTTTGAACGGGCACGTTACGGCAACGCTTCAGAGGTCAATACTTAACAACAACCTTACTGTTACGACCAAAGCAAGAGCCCTGTTTGAAACACTGGATCGTTTCGGTACTTACGGCCGGGGTACAGGCTTGGCAGTGCGAGGAGTTGTTGACCTTGGTGTGGCCAGCACTGATATGTTACAGGTGAATTCATACCAAGAACAAATTCGTTCTGAGGGATATTTTCTTATCTCTAGTTTCGATCTTAAGGATAAATATCTTGGTGATGTTATGGTTCGAAGGGATGTCAGTTCTCTTTTTGGCCCCGACTCCAGAGAACAGGACTATTACAGGGTAAGTGGTGCCTGGCGGATTTCTGAAGAGCCATTCTGGTTCTTGGATGCTGTCCAGGAATTCAAGTTACGTGGCTCTCTTGGTACTGCCGGTGGTCGTCCTAATTTCTATTCACGCTACGAGACGTGGACAGTATCATCAGGTAACGTTTCCAAAGGAACACTGGGCAACAAAGCATTAGTGCCTGAATATTCGGAAGAAACTGAATTTGGTCTCGACATGGCATTTTTGAACAGGTTTACTTTGGAGCTCACCAAAGCTCATAGTGAGGTTGAAAATCAGATTCTCAGTATACCACTGGCCTCCTATTACGGTTATTCAAACCAGTGGCAGAATGCTGGGACTCTTTCAACAGACACTTGGGAGTTTAGCTTGCAGGGGAATCTGGTTCGCACCAGAGACCTCTCTCTAACTTTTGGGTTCCTCTTGGACAAATCAGAACAGAAGGTCACCAAGCTGGGCCGTGCTCCTTACATCTTTGCTCCTGGCGATACTCAAGGCTTGTCAATTTTTAGGATTGAAGAAGGCGTTGAGTTTGGTGCACTGTGGGGTTCAGCCAGCATTACTGACCCCCAGGAACTCTTAGAGAGGTTAGATGGTTGGGATGCCAGCGCCTTTCCTCTGAGCGAGTTTGACATCAATGATGAAGGTTATGTTGTCTGGGTCGGTGAAGGGAACACATGGGAAGATGGTATTTCTAAAGAACTTTGGGGAACTTGGGTAGAACTCGAAACAGGTATTGTTGATGGCGACACAATTAGGGAGAAGTTTGAATGGGGCATCCCCATTGACTGGGAAAATGTAGAAACCGGTCAAACATCTCGTCAGATTGGAAGTACAGTACCGGACTTCAACTGGAGTGTCTTCAGCAACTTTGATTATAAAGGCTTTAGCGTTTACACGCTATTTGATGCCCAGGTGGGTGGAGACCTTTACAGTCAAACGATTGCTTGGGGGTACGGCATCGAGCAGAACCAAGGTAAGGCTGACCAGACAGGTAGGCCGGACAATCTCAAGAAACCGACTAAGTACTTTCAAAATTCTAACAGAAACCATTTCATATATGATGCCAGTTACGTCAAACTGAGAGAACTGGCTGTAAAGTACACATTCAAGCCTAAGCAGGCCAACCAGCCCTTATTGGGTGTCTTCAGCCAGCTTGGTATCGGTGTTATTGGCCGTAACTTGCTTACTTGGGATAATTATGATGATGGTTATGATCCTGAAGTAGGAATTGTTGAAGGTCAAGGCGGATCAGCCGTTATCGCGAAGATTGATGCGTTCCGCTATCCCAATTACAGAACCTTTACCGGTTTCATAGAAGTAAGATTCTAATAATTTCGAATAGATCTACTACACTATTAAAGTGGAGGAAAAAATGAAAAAGGACACTTTCAAGATGGTTGTAAAAATCGGCTTTACAGTAATTATACTTGCTGTAAGTGGCTGTTTGGATTTTGACGTAGAAAACAAAAATGCGCCTGATGAAGCCAGAGCTCTGGCAACGCCGAGTGATGTAGAATCACTAATCAAAGGATCATTTTTGCAATACTTTGAAGCAATTGAAAGCGGAACGCCGAATATGACTATGGCTACCATGTCAGATGCGTTTACCTGTTCCTGGGGGAATTATGGGATGGGATTGCTGTCATCTGAGCCGAGAGTAGAATATGTCAACAATACCTCTCAAGGTTACGCCGGTGCATCCCAGTTCCCCTGGTTCGGCCTTTATGGTGCGATTTCCTCAGCCAGCGACGGTGTTCGCAATGTGGAGTCGGGTGCTGTGAATCTTGGCCCCAACGCAAAGCGGGCACTTGCTTTTGGAAAGTTCGTTCAAGGCCTTGCTCTTGGATGGCAAGCGCTTTATTTTGATCAGGGGTTTCTACTTGATGAAGATACTGATCTTGCTAATGACGTTTTGGAGTTGGTTCCTTACACGGAAGTGATGGATTTTGCTATCGCCAATTTAGCGGAAGCTGCCAGTATTGCTGATGGTAATACGTTTACAATTCCTGCTGATTGGATGAATGGCAAATCCTATTCCAACACCGAGCTATCTCAGGTGGCTCATTCTCACATTGCAAGGTTCATGGCTGCTGTTTCTCGGACGACAGCTGACAGGAAAAATGTTGACTGGAATGCTGTTCTTTCTCATGTTGACAAAGGTGTTACAGAAGATTTTGCTATTACAGGCAATGGTGGTGGGCGGAGCGACCCGTGGTGGAATGCAGCCCAGTGGTATTCAGCAGAGAATAATACTTGGCAGAGAGCCGACTATATGTTGTTAGGTCCTTCAGATGATTCTACCGGTTTCAGCGACTGGTTGGCAAAAAACGTTTACGATCGCACTGAGTTTCTAATGAAAAGTGGTGATAAAAGGATTTGGTCTGGCGAATATTCTGATGATGGTGATGAAATCCCAGGACTCCTTTATGAACAACTTGGGCCCACAGTATTCCCGTTGTCTAGAGGCACATATCATGCTTCTCGTTATGGGCTTTACAGATGGGATGAGTACCGCTATGTGACTGGTACGGGCAGTCCGGCACCGATGCTTATGCTAGTTGAACACGATTACTTGAAGATGGAAGCCTATCTCCATCTCGGTCAAGCATCAGAAGTGCCCGCACTTCTTGATATATATCGCACAGATCGTGGTGGGTATCCCTCAGCCGAGGGAGAAGCAACTGGTACCATTGATGACGATCCAAGTCCTAAAGTTGGTTCCGGCTTGTGGGCCATGGTGAAGTATGATAAAATGTTGGAGCTTGCATCAAGCTATCCAGGATTGGAATATTTTGAAAAAAGAGGCTGGCATGATCTGTCTGGTTTAACTCTGCTTCATTTTCCAGTGCCCGCTCTGGACCTGGAAACACTTCAGTTAGCTCTTTATTCACACGGTGGTGGTGTTGGTGATTCAGCACCTCCCAGGGCTATGCCGGGCTATGAGTATGGTTTGGATCCGGATGATATGAGGCTCCGAAAGTAAGTTAATCACATCAACTATAAAGTAAAGGCCAGTAGATTAGATTTTTGCTGGCCTTTATTATTTTATACTAATTACTGTTCCCTTTAATTAAAGATTATTAACCACTAATGCGATTTATACTAACTTGTGTAAGCCTCCTATTTCTCAATAGTTGTTCTTCCACAATTTCCAACGGTTCTTCATCCAATTTAGTTCAGTATTCAAAACCACTTGGGGTTTCTTATAGAGCTGAATTTTCTGGTGTTATCAGAGTTATTATTGAAAATAAATACCAATATGTAATTATTCGCCAAGAAGAAACGGCCCGAGACGTCTACATAGAAACTGACTGGAAAGAGAGAAATCTTTTTGAAGATGAAAAAGAAAAAAATATTATTGCCGCAAGAACTCGTTTAATATTTCGTGCCAGGCCTCGACACGCCGGTCAGTATACCATTCATATGTTTGCGGATAATGAAGTCATTATTAAAGGAATGGGGAATTGGGAGCAAGGTTCTTTCTCTCCAATGTTTCAAGCTTCATTAGATGATCTTTCTCGGGAATTGAGAATAGAATATAAAGTTCTCTTTTAACCGTCTTTTTTTCATAACATATAGTTGACTAGGTTCTCGGTTAATTCAACAATGAATTTCCCGCAAAAGGTTGCCCAATTATCAGGTATAAAGTAGTAATAGCTATTCTACTGATTTGCAGTTTTGAAAGTGGCTGCGAAGTGAAACGACCTGAGTGGAATTCTGAGTCGGGATATAATTGGGCTTTTCTGGTTAAAGCCAAAGGGAAAGGGCCAGGCTTTTCTTTTCTTGATGTAAAACAGACGGGAATACATTTTTCAAATTCAATTTCTACCAAGACAATTAAAAAAAACCGTCATCTGCTTAACGGTTCCGGCGTAACCATGGGTGATATCGATGGAGACGGACTGCTTGATATTTACTTTGCCAGGCTGGAAGGTTCGAATTCCTTATATAAGAATCTAGGTAATTGGGAATTTAAGGATATTACTTATTCAGCCGGAGTGGCCTGTGAAGACCAGTTTTCTACAGGTGCTGTATTGGCTGACATTGATGGAGATCGAGATCTTGATCTTCTTGTGACTTCTCTTGGAGGCCCTCACAAATATTTTGCGAATGTTGGACAGGATCAATTTCTTGATATGTCTCATAAAATAGGTCTTATCCCAAACATGGGAGCAACAACAATGGCACTAGCGGATGTTGACGGGGACGCTGATCTTGATTTGTATGTAGCCAATTATAAAACACATACAGTTAAAGACCTTCACCTCCCCCAAGAAATTAGGTTTGACCAAGTTGTTCGTCAGAATGAAAATGGTTATTTCATTAAACCTGAATTCAAAGGGGATTACTCCGTAAAAATTTTGGATAATAAACTATTAATGCGTTTTGAACATGGCGAGCAGGACAACTTTTATCTCAATGATGGGAGAGGAGGATTTACACCTGTTAGTCTTTCAGAAAAGAGATTTAATCAACCTGCCAGTGAACAATTTCCTGAATTACAAGACTGGGGTCTTACTGTCAGGTTTCAAGACATGGATAATGATGGAGACCCTGATATTTATGTTTGTAATGATTTTGAAAGTCCAGACCGGATTTGGATTAATAATGGCAATGGGACATTTTTTGCAGCATCGAATATTGCTGTCCGAAATTCTAGCTGGGCTACCATGGGAATAGATTTTTCCGATATAAATAGAGATGGCAATATAGATTTTTTCATCCTCGATATGCTAAGCCGCCAGCATGATAAGAGAATGACTCAAATTTTGCATACTCCTCCCATATCAAGACCAATCGGTCAAATTGATAACAGACCGCAAAATTCTCGAAACGCACTCTTTTTAAACAGGGGGGATAATACCTACTCTGAAATTGCGCAGTTTAGTGGAATCCAGGCATCGGATTGGTCATGGTCAAATCTGTTTGTTGATATTGATCTTGATGGTTATGAGGATGTTATAATTTCAACAGGTCATTATTATGATGCGTTAGATGGTGACGCCCTTAACCAACAAAGTAACAGAAATTTTTATGATTTAGAAAATTGGCAAAATAGTCTGTTTGATTATCCCTCTTTGGAGCTTCCCAACGTAGCGTTTCGCAATCTGGGT
>DLRJ01000056.1 GCA_002500485.1 Dehalococcoidia bacterium UBA7891 | reverse complement strand
TTCAGGCGACCGCATCCGCTCCAGAAAAAGTTCATTTTTCATCGATTATCCGTGGTTTCATGTCGCCGTAAACAGTTAGAAGATAAACTGCTCCGATCAATTCCTTAATCGCACGGCTGTCTAATGTTTGAGTAGGGAGGAGAAAGCATCTAAGGTAGACGCCTGAAGAGGTCACTCCCTTCGGCGGTATTGAGTGACGGTCAATACGGCAGTCCAGAGGGACATCAAGATTAATCCTCCGATTTCCCGTCCGATCTCAACTGTGGGATCCTTCATCTGAAACTCTTCGAACAGATCGAAGAAGGTTACTGTTCCGTTGAGTGTAAGACTCAAAAGGATTCCCCACACAAAGGTGAAGCCTGTGAAGAGTCCATAGAACTTCCAATCGATGTTCATCTTGAGGTGATGTGCCAGTGCAAAAAACGCAACAATACCGTACGAGACTCCCCACACCAGTGGGTCGGGATCGTTATACTGAAGTATAGCGCTTAGCCCAAAGCCCACACACATGACAAGATTAAGCGGTCGAAATATTGTGTCTTGAATCGGGGTTATGCCGATTTCCCCGTGCCACTACAATGTATATCCAATGCTGATCTCGATATATCTCCCTTGAGAAGGATAGAGGAACTTGACGTTTTCCTGGAGAAATGGGTCGAACAGCATGTAGCCGCTACTATTATAGAAAGTTTCTGTAAGGTTATAGAGATTCAGATCAAATTTCATGCTATTTAATTTAAACTGGAGTTTGCTATCGAACACCATATAAGCTGGAAGGGAAGTGCTATTGGCGTCATCAAGGAACACTTCACCAAAAAAGCGCTGAGCTAATACGATGTTGACGTAGGAGTTAAGTTTAAAAGTAAATCGATTGGTATAGGAAATCCGGGGGATGTTTTTCAGCATATTGCCATCATACTCACCACCATTGAATATGACATTCATAATGTTCACCGTGCTGTTAACACGAATTCGGTTGGCCATGTAAAAACCGAAAGAGCCTTCAACACCACCATGGTGGCTTTTCATTATATTTCCATATTTGAAAGTTGCCATGTCGAAGTCGATTTCGTTCTTTATATCTAATGAGTAAACGGTGAGACTCACCTCTCCCGATAAAGCTGAAGCGGGGAATCCGAACTTCTGGTACAAACCCACATCGAAGTTTATCGACTCTTGTGGGACTAAGGATGTATTGGAGTAATTGAATTCCTGTCCGAAAAAATTGATAATACGTGTATCGTAGAGTTGATCCAGGGAGGGCGCCTTGAAAGCCTCAGACCAATTGGCGAAGAGATTCCCCTCGAAGAATCGTGCACCAAAATACTGATAATGCACGCCAACTCTTGGAGAAACCTGATTGATCTTTAAGCCGGGCTTCGGAACTTTGCTAACGGTCCCGCTGTTTTCAATCATATCAAAATGAGCGCCGAGAGTCACGCCCAACTTGTCATTGAAAGATTGTTTTCCTTCCAGATAAAAACCAAGTTTTGATCGGGACCCTTTTCCTTGTGACAGTACAGTCGTATGATCCAAATCATAGTATTTGCTATCGAAAGAACCATTCTCAATTTCTAGGCCGCCAATCAGTTTTATTTTACCGAGTTCCTGTCGGTATTGTAACTGGCTCCAAAACACTTGGTTATTCTGGTTTTCAAACTGGCTATCTCCCAATTGTGAGGTCAATTGCAGGGTACGCGTCTGCTTCTGCTCGTACGAACGGAACCCTGCACGAAGCGAAAACTGATTGTTCAGATCATCCGATGAGACAAAATTGACAGCACCGTCAAACTGATCTCTGAGGTGGTTATCGTTTGAGAACAGAGAGTTGCTCTGTTGACGGTTATCTTTCAGTAAGTCTTCAGTGAGAGGGCCTGCATCATTTCTTTTCAGGTGGCTATAGTTTGCATTGACCCAAAGGTTTCCCTTCGATAGACCATAATTGTATATACCAGTGAGATTATTGTTCTCGAAGTCAGAGTGGTCCCTATAACCGGTGTTCTTTTGAAGATTTCCGCCTAGCTTAATTTCGTGGTTGTCAAAGCGATAATTTTGATCTATCCGGATGCCCTTGTTTCCAAACTGTCCCCCCTTGAGACTCATGTTCAGGTTCCGGTCTGGATAATTGCGGTGGGTGATCACATTGATCACCGCTCCGATTGCTAGGTCGCCGTACATGGCTGAGCCGCCGCCGCGCGTAATCTCAATCCGCTTGATTTCATCTATGGGGATGAGATTCCAGTTTATTAGACCCGAACTGAGATCATTCACCGGAACGCCATCGACATTCAGCAAGAGGTATTCTGCCTCACCACCTCCGTAGAACCCACGTACGATGGCAACAGGCATGTTGCCGGAGGCGTCTTGGTTGACGAACACAATTCCGGTCAGGTAACTTAAAGCTTCTGCCAGATTCTTGCTCGGAATGGTGCTCAGATCCGAAGACGTTAAGACGCCCGAGGCAGTGGTAGATTTCTTGAGGACACTCTCTGCTCGATCACCGACAACTACGATTTCATCTAGCATGAACTGAGAGCCGTGCATCATCTCAGTCTCGGACTGTGCTGAGACCGTTAAATGGAGCCCAGTGAGGCACAAAATTGCGAGGCAACATTCCCTGAAAGGAATCAAAGACTGGAGTAATTTTTCTGACTCACAGTCAGTCATTCTTTTGTCCATAATAGGCTTCGGGGCCGTGCTTTCTTTCATAATGTTTGTTCAGAATGTGCTCTGGGAGTGAGCTTGCTTCTGAGTCCAGATGTAATGTACCGATGGCTATTCTGGCGACTCTTTCAAGGATCAGCAGATTTCTCACGGCATCGACTGGAGATTTTCCCCATGAGAAAGGCGCGTGCCCTGAAACCAACACACCGGGAATCTCCGCAGGGTTCAGATTGGCAAACCGTTCGATGATAACCGTGCCTGTATTCCCCTCGTAGTCTTCGGACACTTCTTCTTCCGTCAGGAAACGGGCCAGCGGAACGTTTCCATGGAAATGATCAGCGTGAGTTGTCCCGAAGCAGGGTATTTCCTGGCATGCCTGACAGAACATGGTGGCATACAGGCTGTGGCTATGGGCCACACCTTCTATCGATTCGAATTCCTGGTACAGTCTTACGTGTGTCGGCGTATCTGAGGAGGCACGGAAATTACTTTCAACCACGTTTCCTTCAAGATCAACAATAACCATATGCTCCGGCTGTAAAGCATCATAATCGACGCCGCTTGGCTTAATGGCCACCAGTCCCTCATCCCGATCGATGCCGCTGACATTTCCCCAGGTGAGGGTTACCAGATCATATTTGACCAGATCGATATTGGCTTGACAAACTCTTTCTCTCAGTGCTTTAATATTGCTATTCATAAGTTTTCTTCCCCCAAATAAACGAAAATCTCCCTGGACCATCTAACCTTTATGCTTCTAGAGTTATCCACGCTGACCATCACGAATCTCAAGAAGATCCTTCATAATATTGCTCATCTGTCCGGACCAATTCGGAGTGCCAAAGGCATCATGGGCTTGACTGTAGAGTGAATATATCTGCTGGTAAACTGAATGGCTTTCACTATTCGGTTCGTAGGTCTTTTTAATCCCGGTCATAACCGCTTGGGCAGAAGAAACGTTATCAAAAGCTCCTGAAGCAATGGCACCGAAAATTGCAGCACCAAGGGCAGGGGTTTGATCACTTCTGGATATCTTCATCGGCCTTCCAGTAACATCCGCATAGATTTGCATGAGCAAAGGGCTTTTAACAGCAAGCCCGCCACAGTTAATAACTTCTTCTACCTTAACACCGTACTCTTCAATGCGATTAATAATCGTGAGTGCTCCAAACGCTGTTGATTCAATAAAGGCACGAAAGATTTCATGAGGAGTAGTATGTAGAGTTTGTCCAACCAATAAACCACTAAGTCGGACATCTACTAGAATGGTTCGGTTCCCATTGTTCCAATCAAGAGCAAGCAGGCCGCTTTCGCCGGGTTTGAGTGTCTCAGCATGCTTCTCCAACCCCACAAATTTTTGATCAACCGTTTTTCCGTACTTTTCTGGGGTAAGGTTATTTACAAACCATAAAAATATATCACCTACTGCCGATTGCCCTGCTTCAATTCCATAGTGATCAACCATGACTGAACCATCTACAATTCCGCAAACACCTGGGATATCCTTTAAATCTTTATTATTGTTTTGAACCATTATATCACAAGTGCTTGTCCCGAGTATTTTAACAAGGGTTCCTTCTTTGACGCCAGCACCCACAGCTCCCATATGTGCGTCAAAAGCTCCCACGGCCACAGCGATTCCGGGTTCTAAGCCAAGCCGTTGGGCCCATTCTTCGCAAAGCCCACCAGCAGACTGCTCAGATGAAACTGCAACGCTCGAGTAATTATTCCGAAGTTTGCAAAGGGCCGGATCGAGTTCTGACAGGAATTCGGCATCAGGCAGCCCACCCCATTCATCGTTGTACATAGCTTTATGGCCAGCCGCACAAATACTCCGCTTGATCTCGTTGGGATTTGTCTGACCTGTCAGCACAGCGGGGATATAGTCGCACAGTTCAACAAAACTGGAAGAAGCATCGAACAGTTGAGGGTCGATGTTCTTGCAGTGCAACACTTTGCTCCAATACCACTCTGAAGAATACTTCCCACCGATTTTATCCAGATAATGAGGTCGAATTGTTCCGGCCAATTCGGTAATCTGGTCAGCCTCGATGAAGCTGGTATGGTCTTTCCAAAGCCAGCACATTGCGTTCAAATTATCAGTGAATTCAGGAAGGAAACTCAGCGGCACACCCTCCTCATTTACAGGAAGGGGACTGCTTCCGGTAGTATCCACACCAATACCGACTACAGTTTCTGAGTCGAAAGACGGGTTATTTTCTCTCGCCTTCGAAATGGCTTCTGTCACGGTAGAAGCAATGCCATCAAGATAGTCTTGTGGATTTTGACGGGCGAGATTCGGATCTTTATGATCGATGAGAACACCGCTTTCTCCCGAAAGATAATCAAAGAGTGCTGAAGCTATCTCATTACCGTCAGACAGATCGACGATCAGGGCACGGCATGAGTTTGTTCCATAGTCGAGGCCGATTGAATATTTTTTCATAAAGAAAGGCTACTTCTCAGAGATTGTTGCAATCATTAATAATAATGTGAGAAATTGAATACCAAAAGTCAGGGCGAGGAGACTCTTTTTCCTAAGGCCAATTCAAATCAGCCTTCAACTAGCGGTTCCAGCGTGTTGTGGACATAATCCCCGTCTTCAATGGTGACACCATCGGGGTCAGTCACAGCCCGATCACATTCATCTTCAACAATTATCCATCCATTGTAGCCAATTTCAAATAAAAAAGAAGTGATTTTTTCGAAGTCGACGCTGCCTTTACCCATTTGGGCCCATGTACCATCTTCGAACATATCCTTGTAGTGGACGTGCCGGATCAGCGGACTGAACTCCTGCATTTTCTCCAAGGGATCCATGCCTCCTTTAGCGATATGGCCCACGTCCGGTGCCCAGCCCGTAACAGAACCATCGAGACCGTTGAGGAGAACGTCATAGTCTTCCGCCGTCCGGTAGATGGAGCTCATGGGTGAGTTGGGGTGATAGGCGCAGTTTATTCCTCTACCTGTTGCCCTTTTTGAGAGTTCATTAATACAGGAAAGTAGATTTAACTGCCGTGCCTTCAAGTTCTCTCGGTCTTTCCCCGGCATCTGGCAGATGCAAAGTAATGTGTCGGGGAAATGGTCGAGGAAATCCATGACACGTTCAGCATTAGCCCTTTCTTGGTCTGTCTCCTCCGGCTGGAGCCAGTCTTCTACCAGACAAACGGCCCCAAGTTCGATCCCGCATTTTTCAAGATTCTCCGCCATAGTTTCTGGATTGTAGAGATCACCTAAGAACTGAGTTTCCGGCTCGAAACCCGCAAACCCAGCCGTTGATGTAATCCCCATAATGTGGGGTAGTTTGTCAAGATATTTATCGCCAGACATCTGCCACGTGTAAGTCTGGCATCCGATATTGATCTTAGTCATAGTTACAGTAACACTCCGTCCTAATTGTTCAGCAAGAAATCTGTTGTCCTGCGATTGAATTCTACAAGCGCTTCCCAGTGGCACGCGTGCCCGGTGTCGGCAATTCGCCAGATATTGCTACCTGCGATTTTTTCGTGAAGGAGTTCTGAGAATGCCAGGGGTGTGAAAATATCCTTTATTCCAACCACAATTAATGTCGGCTGAGTTACGGTATGCAGTACTTCGATACTATCGTGGTTAATGCAGGCGTCCAATTGGCCGTCGAAACCCTGCTGTGGTTGCGGATCGGGATTCTTTCTGGCCGCTTCCTGTCCTTCTGTCAATCCATCAGCATTAGCTTCCACATAATCAGTGGCAAAAATCCAGAGCTGAAGAAGCTCCATAAAATCACCGGGATCGGCAACTCGGCGAATCTTCTTCAGATTCTCATAAACTATGGTGGCGTATCGATCAAAACGGCCCCACGTACTTATCAAAACCATAGATTGAACTTTCTGAGGATGAAGAAGAGCGAGCTGCTGCGAAATAGCGCCACCCATGGAAATGCCAGCGATTCGCGCCTTGTCAATGCCCAGTGCATCCATCAACCCTGCAGTGTCATCGGCCATTGTAGCTGTGGAGTAAGGGCCTTCGGGCTTGTCACTTTGTCCTACACCACGGTTGTCCACCATGATACAGCGGAAATGTTTGGAGTACTCGTTTACATGCAATTCCCAGAGAGCTCCCGGTGCTCCAAACCCCATGATGAGGATCAGAGGCTCACCTTCACCCTTTTCTTCGTAATGCATGTTTATTCCATTCGTTTCAACAAAAGGCATCAGTATTCTCCCTAATAATCGCTCTATTCATTGAATTCTTCCAACCAGATCTTTAATGAAAGGGACGGCCAGTTTTCCATCGCGCTCCGTGGTGGCGCAGAAACAAAAGTCAACACACCACCATTCTAGGTTTTCCACACTCGGATTCAGTGCAGTGAGAACTTCATCGAAGTTGATGAGCCCATCTCCGAACGGTGTGTGGGTGCTGGTTTCATCATTATGAAGTGTCCCGTCTGAATCGATAAGATGAAAATGACCGATATGGCCTTCCAAGTATCGGGCGTACTCTGCCACACCGCCATCCAAAAGTTCCTTGTCACCTGTTTGGCGTGCTCCGATAACCGCTCCCATGTATGAATGGCTTGTATCGAACAAAAGTTTAAAGTTATCGTGGCCCACCGTTTCTACAGTCCGTTTCACTTCACTCGGTTTATTCAACCAGAAGCCGGGTTCATATTCCCAGACCATGAGGATTCCATTTTTCTGGCATTCTTGGGACGCAGCTCTCCAGTTATTCGTTAATTTCTTGAAATGTGATTCATAGTCGGCAGGCTCATATTCGACCGGGGGGCTTATAGTATCAACACGCAAAGTTTCGATATTCAAATGATTCATAAATCGAATCATTTTTTCTACTTCGGCGAGGAATACAGATTTATCTACCTCATTAGGTGGTACATGACGAAAATCAGGGGCGTATCCAGAGATACCTAGACCAAAATTTTCTAGTTCATTTCTCAGTTCAGTACATTTGCTTGGTGTGTCAAAATCATCTGGATGGGGATGCGGACGAAAACCATTGATTTCAATTCCATCATATCCTGTCTCAGCACAGTAGCGACTGACCTCAGAAAATGTCCAGGGTGCATTTTCAAATGGGCCAAAAGAAAAAGCCCAACTTCCTAATGATATTTTGGGTATCTTCACTTTGTTCTCCTTAACCTTCAATAGACTTTCAAAGTTGGTCTTAAATTTTAAATTGGCATCTTTTACTGTTTACTTGATCAGAGTGCTAAATTTAGGATTTACCGTGACACAGACATACTATATTGTTAATAGACTTCAATTACAAAGGGGAATGAAATGATTACGAAACGAATCTCAACAAATGACATTTTGAAAAAGCTCAACACAAAAGTGACAGAGCGCAAACCTATCATGATTTCAAGTGCGGGTAACGGGTTAGTTGCGAAGCTTCTTGAAGAGGCTGGAGCGGATTGTATAAACACATTTTCAGGTGCGCGATTAAGGGCGAATGGAATGGGAACAATGTCAATGATGTGGCCAATCCTTGATTCAAATCAGCAAACTCTTGATTACACGCGTGAAGACATTATGCCCGCCCTCCGCGGGGAAGCTTTTGTCTGCGCATGCCTGAATTCGAATGATCCTCTTAAGGATATGCGCATGGTTATCAAGGATTGTCAAGGGATGGGAGTTAATTCGGTGTCTAATATTGGTCCCTCTATCAGTTATGTTGATAAGGACAGCGAGATTTTCAGAGTACTCAGCAGTTCGGGCATTACTCTCCAGAATGAAATTAATATGCTCTGTCTCGCCAAAGAGATGAATATGGTAACCATCGGCTTAGCCTTTTCTGAAGAAGATTCTGTTGCTATTGTTGAAGGAGCCAAGCCCCACATTTTCTGCTATCATGCAGGGACGACAAAAGGTGGTAGAACGGGATATGACAAAGGTCAGACTATCGAGAAGACTGCTGAACAGACAGAGGATGTTTTCCGGAAAATTCAGGAGCTCCACCCTGATGTGATTCTTGTGGGGCACGGTGCAGCGATGGAAAACCCGCCTGACGCTCAGTATATGCTGGATCATACTTCAAGCCACGGTTTCTGGACAGGATCTTCCACAGAGCGTCTGCCTATTGAACGAGCTGTTACTGAAGTGGCTGAGAAGTTTGCTAGTCTAAAGTTCTCAAACTAGTCAAGGAAGGAGAGAGTTATGTCGAAAGTCATCGCAATTCTCGCAACTATGGATACAAAGGGTGCGGAATCCGACTTTATACGAAATCAGATTGAGATTCTCGGTGGCAAAGCTATCCTCATAGATGTAGGTGTTGTGGGGAAGGTGAAGGTCTCCGTTGATATCTCAAATGATGAAGTGGCTCGAGCCGGAGGTGGTTCGATGGAGGACATCCTGAAAAACCCCACGAGGCAAGATGCAACACCTTTTCTCGTTGCCGGAGCAAAAAAGATTCTAAATGAGAAAGTTGTTGAGGGAAAAGTTGATGGTATGATTGCCCTGGGGGGAAGTCAGGGGACAACGCTCTGCGCGCAGGTGATGCAGTTTCTTCCCTACGGTTTCCCCAAGGTTATGTTATCTACTGTCGCGTCAGGTGACACTTCTCTTTTCGTGGATATTAAAGACATAACCATGATGTTCTCAGTGAGTGATATTTTGGGATTAAATCAGTTCTCACGCAAAATTTTGGCCAACGTCGCAGGTGCTGCTTACGGAATGGCTCAGGCAGGAGTAAATTTTGAAAAGAGCCAATCGGACAAGCCGCTTATCGGAATGTCCAATCTAGGTGTACTTACAAAAGGCTGTATGATTGCCCTGGATCGATTTGCTGAAAGGGGCTACGAAGTTGTAGTCTTTCACGCGATTGGTGCGGGCGGCAGGGCCATGGAGCAGATGATGAAGGAAGGACTGATCGGTGGTGTGTTTGATTATGCTATGGGAGAAATCGCCGATGAGGTCTTTGGTGTACTCCGTGCTGGGGGAACGGAACGATTAACAGTTGCCGGCAAACTCGGACTTCCCCAAGTTCTCTGTCCAGGAGGTGCCGAACATTTGGGCATTCTTGTTCCACCAAATGAAGTTCCAGAAGAGTGGAAGGATCACGAATATGTTTTTCACAGCCCAGTCGTCTTTGTCCCGCGTTTGGTGGGTGACGAAATTCTTAGAGTAGCGAAAGACATCACTTCGCGTCTCAAACATACAAAGGGGAATGCGGTTTTTATGTTGCCAACAGATGGAACCGGTACCTATGCTCGCCCAGGTGGGTTATTGCGAGATATGGAGAGTGACTCTCTCTTCTTTGATGCGCTAAGGGATGGTCTGCCTGATACCATTGAGCTCGTTGAGAGACATGCTCATGCTGAAGACCCTGAATTCGTCAACGAGTGTGTAGATAGGCTGATAGAATTGATCGAAGACTCATAGAGTTGTTTTAGCTATACAACCGTTGCGGTAAACGTCTCGCAAATACCTGTGAGGAGATTGATGAATTTGGAGATAATTGAATGAAAAATTTGTGGAATGACCTGGAAGCAAAGGCTTTTATTGGAGATGATTTGGCAACGTGTGTATACACCTCATGCCTACTGGGAACTGAGGAAGACCTGATTATGCATGGAGGTGGTAATACCTCCGTTAAAAGCATGGTTCATGATTTTTTTGGACGTGAGGTGGACGTTTTATTTGTTAAGGGAAGCGGTTGGGATTTAAAAAATATTGAAAAGTCCGGTTTCTCTGCCTTGCGTTTGGAGGAGACCAAGCTTTTAGCTGAACTTGGGGAATTAAACGATACAGAGATGACCAAACAATTACGTCTAAACATGCTGGATCAAGCAGCCCCTTTGCCATCAGTTGAAGCGATTCAGCATGCAATCATGCCGGCAAAATTTGTAGATCACACACATTCAGATGCTGTTTTGACCCTTTCAAATAATCCAAATGGTGAAGCAATTATTGGAGATATCTATTCCGATTGTTTAATACTTCCTTACGTAATGCCAGGGTTTATTCTTTCGAAACAAGTCTACAATGAAATAAAAGGTTTTGACATAAACCAATACAAAGGGATTATACTTCACCATCATGGAGTTTTCACGTACAGTAATAATGCCAGAGAGGCCTATGAAAACATGATTGAACTTGTAACTCGAGCAGAATCTTATATCAGTGAGAACGGCGTAGTTCAACATGTTGAATCCCAATCTGAGGTAAATCTTTTGGATTTGGCTCGGATTCGTAAATCGGTATCCGCTTCTAGAGGTTCAGCACAGTTGGCGATGTTGGATCAGTCAGATGAGGCCAAGGGTTTTGCTAGCAGAGATGATATAGCCGATATTGCATCACGTGGCCCCCTTACACCTGATCACGTGACCCGAACAAAGCGAATCCCGGTAATCCTTGATGCTAAACCTGACGAAAATGTTTCAGAAATTCAAAGCTTTGTAAACGAATACAAAGCCTATTTCGAAAGGAATAAAGTTGATGGCTTGATAATGCTCGATCCAGCTCCACGTGCAGCTGTGTGGTCAAGTAATGGTACAATTGCATTTGGTTCAACGGTTAAGGAATGCAATATTATTACAGACATTGCCAGGCATACCCGATGGACAATACAAGTTGGAGAATCACTGGGTGGTTGGAAACCTTTATCTGAGCGGGAGATCTTTGATTTAGAGTATTGGGTCCTTCAGCAGGCCAAATTAGCCAATGATGAAGGGAAAGATAATGCTCACCAAGGTAAGATTGCAATCGTGACAGGGGCAGCCGGGGGAATAGGTTGTGCGACTTGTGAAGTTTTAGCCGCTGAGGGTGCCGTCGTGATCGGTTTGGATATAGATCCGGATGTGAAAAACGTCTTGAAAGAGGTTGGTGGAACGGGGATGATATGTGACGTAACGGATGATAATCAGGTCCATAAAATTATAGATGAGGTAGTTGCAATATATGGTGGTTTGGACATTTTGGTTTGCAATGCGGGGACTTTTCTTTCAGGTGAGTCTATTGAAGAGATGACTAACAAAATTTGGGATAATACTATATCGATTAATCTAACGGCCACATGTCGAATCATTAAGAATGCTATTCCATATCTAAAGTTTGGTGTGGGGGCATCTATAATAGTTATAGGATCGCGAAACTACGCCGCTCCCGGAGCAGGCGCTTCGGCCTACTCAGTCAGTAAGGCCGGCGTAACGCAACTTGCAAGAGTGGCAGCGCTTGAGCTGGCGCCGGATGGAATCAGGGTCAATGTTATTCACCCCGATGCCGTTTTTGATACAAAGCTGTGGACCAAAAAGGCTCTTCAGAAAAGTGCAAAGCGATATAATATAACGGTAGATGAGTACAAGAATAAAAATCTTTTGGGAGTGGAAGTAAAATCACAAAAAGTAGGGGAGATGGTCTCTGCCCTTTCAAGTGACCTCTTTTATGCTACCACCGGTGCACAGATACCTATCGATGGTGGCAATGATAGGGTGATATGAGGGTTTAGACTATTAAGGGATTAAAGGATGTTTCTCGCGGAAAGATTGTTGATCCGACGGGCAATATCAACCACACCATCGAGCATGAGCTGATCATAGGTCCGGCCATCGGTTGTATCTATTCCGTGGCCCTCAACACGTTCCCTTAAAGGGGCCAGGGCCTCATCCTCATGGTGGAAGGCCTCAACAAGCACGTATTCCAGTTTTCCAGTTTCTGCACATGCCCTTAGAAGGGCGCTGATCCATCCATCATCAGTCGACAGGCATCCTCGCGTCGTTGGCGATGAGGCATGGAAAATGCCGAGCTGGTCGGCTTTGCCAATGGCGTGGATAATTTCAATGTTTTCTTCCATGGAAAGATCCGAATCGCCGCAGTGAGCTGTATCAATGAGAACTTTGAAGAACTTTTGGCCGACACCCTTGTTCATAGCCTCCACTATATTCCACGCTTTTTGGAGATTCGTAAAAGTTTGAAACTCAATAGAGCGGAGAAACTCTATATGCCATTCTTTTATGCAGGAGTCAGCTATTCCTCCTTCAGAAAAAACCCGGGAATGCAGTTTTACGTTCTGTTCGATGGCGGTTTGATAGTCACTTCCTTCTTTCGGTGTAGCTCCTTCCTGCATCCACTCTTCTATTGAAGTAGAAGAGCATATAGAAATATTATGTTTTTTTGCAGTCTCTACGCCTGCCAGTAACATATCAGCCACGGCATCTTCATCTTCGGGGTTCATGGGATCGGCACCGCCCACCATCAAAATAAATTGAATCTCGAGTCCTATCGCTTTCAGTCTGCTTATCACTTCTGATACATCATCTTCATTAAGTCCCGGGAAATATGAGAATTGAGTTGCGTTTAACTCAATAGGGGAAAGCTTCTTTAGCCTCGATATACCATCCACAATGATGATCTCTCCAGTATCAGTTCTGGGGAGTCTACCGTCTTCATTTGGAACAATGCCCCCAACAAATTTCAGATGGGTGGCAAGAGTACCAAGCTTGACATTGGTTTTGAGTTGGAGTTTTTCGATCATTTGGTATTCTAGCTTTAAGTTAAGAAAGAGCTCTTGATTGCCGGCTTGTTAACCTTATGTTTAAAACAAGGGAGTCACAGGGATTTTTGTGATTTCCTCAATCTGAAACCACAAAAAAGGTCAGATTTTTTTCTAACCTATCACTATTGTGTCAGCCACTACTATTGCCGGCATGCTCCACAAGTTCGATTGGCTTATAGCCGCCTCTCGATCTGAAATAGAGTATTATAGCGCCAAAAGCTATAACAAGAATAGCGGGGAACCGGACAGCATACGAGAGTACATCCCGTCCCGCCTGTGTATCTACTTTAGTGAACTCTTCTATTACTCGGGTCTGTTCCACAGTTGGAAGAGTTGCAATGTACGCATCTTTCTTTCCCGGGATGATCGCCTGATGAGACATACCAAGGAACGATTTATCTTCTTCCGCAGCTTCAACTAGAGCCGGGACTGACTTCGAAACACCGGAATGGATTGATTTGTCGAATGCCACTCCTAGCAGCTGCCCACCGATAATACCTACAGAAAGCAATCCTATGGCAGAAACTGTATTTAGTGTGAGCGCACCACCTTCAGGATACTGTTCCGAAGTAAAGCCCAATATGCAAGGCCAATAATAAGTTTGACCGAGGGCATAAATTGTAAATGCTCCCAGTACGGCTATACCGGATGAGCCTGATAGACCCCAAAGCCCCAACGCGGAGAATAACCCACTCAAACAAAGCAGGGAGGGTGGCGTGAAGAACTTGAGGATATTCCCAGCAAAAACTCTGAAGATGAGCATAATTGATGCAGAAAACACTAGAGCGAATGCGGGGTTAATGCCCATTCCGCCAATGACGGGAGTCATAAGCTTTTGAATCCACTGATCGGTTCCCAGTTCAGCTGTTGCTATAGGAATCATTAATAGACATAAGAGGAAGAACAGTGGCCTGCCGACTGATTTTGTGTAAAACCCAAAACCGGCACCTATGATCAGTCCGAGTGCCAGGCTCACAGTGAACCAAGAGGATGGTGGTGTCCAAGCTGTCAAAGCACCTACTTGGTTTCCGATTTCGTATACCATCATGAAACCAGCGAGGGAAGCACTTAGGAAGCCGATCTGTTTGAGCATCTCCATGTAGGGCACACCTGCTTCTACACGCTCATCAACAGGGAATACACTTTCTCGAACCATAAATCCATATGCTATGGCGGGGAGCACAATCCAGAGAGCATGAACACGCCAGCCATCAAAAATACCACTTGTGCCTATAACTATTAATGTCCCGAAAACTAGACCCGCCGGCCATGCGGCGTGAAGGATGGCCAACCATTTTGTTTTTTCTTTAGGATAAATAGCGGCACACATTGGATTAATCACAGCCTCGATAATGCCATGGCCAAGTCCCGCAAAAGCAGCACACAGATAAAGAGCTCCATAACCATTCGCAAAAAATGTTCCAATACCAGACATAACTTGAAGTACACAAGCGCCATACATGGGCACCTTATAGCCTGTCCGGTCAACGACTAGACTGAAGCCTATCATCGTCAAAGCTATGGGCCAAAGTGTAGCACCAAAAATTTGTCCAATCTGAAGGTTCGTCAACCCAAGCTCAAGGCCATATCCTTTCACTCCCATAGCGACACGGAACGAAAAACCGAACCCGGCTGCAGCCAATGCTAGAAAACTAGCCCAGAAAAGAACTGTTTTTTCTTTTTCGGTTAAATCAGATCCCTTGATAATTGCACTCATAGTCGTCTCCTAACTTGTTCTATTTCCCAGCTAGTGGTTGAATCCAGATATTTGCGAAACGGATTTTGCTGGTGTCTGATTGAAGTCTGATTGGACCCCTGACCACTTTCTTTGATCGTGTGGATTTCTTAGGCTCCCATTCCAATACTGGTTTTTTGCTAGACTTAAGCCCACTTCCTAATCTCTTGATATCTGTCTCTGTAAGAGAATAATCAAAAAATCGCACATTTGCAATCTGTCCGTCAAATAATTGTCCGCGGAGAGGCTTGGGCAATTTTGAAGCCCCGACCCAAAATTGTTTAGTCGATTCTCCAATACGAAGAACATGCCCGTTCAGATCTGAAGAGCCAACGTTTTTTGTTTCTGCAATAAGCTCATCATCCAAATAAGTCCGCACAACACCATCCTTTGATGAGAGAAAGGCATTGTGCCACTCACCATCATTTGCGGTGATTTTTTGTTCTTCCGATGCTCCGTAATTATCCCCAGCCATAAAGACGAGATTTCTTCCCCAAAGCCTTAGACCTGTTGAGTTATCATTCCATTCGTCATTTATTGGGGCATTGGTTATAAGCCATCCTCCACTAGTGGTTTGAAAACGTACTTGAACTCCCCAATCAGACTTTTTCATATTGAACTTCTTTTGAGCATCACGCTCGGATGACATAAAGAGGGGTTCAGTTTGATGCGGGAAACGTTGCCTGAATGCAAACGGTGTTTTGCTAAATATTTCTACATTTTCATGAATCTTCTTGCCGTTAAGGTGCGCGGTAATTTTCGGGTTTCCCCCCTCAAAATGGCGGTATTCAATATCCATTGATTGCCAAACATTGGCTGGTTTAGACGCATTTACAATAGGTGCTTTTTGATTAAATATAGCCCCATTACTCGTCTTTGAAGTCTCCTGTCCATATGAATCAAGAATCTGGACCTCATACCTGCCACTTAAATAGACACCGCTTGCGCCCTTAAAGTGATCAGGGACATAGTCTGGCTCCTCAGGAATTAAGAAGTCAAAATGAAGACGGTAATTGCCAAATTCTTCTTTGGTCAATATATCCCCAAAGCCTGGTCGTGCTTCAGCAGTGCCATCAATAATACTCCATCTGGCATCCTTGAACACTGGTCCTCCCATGGTTGACGCCGCCCTGGTGTCAATATTTATTGCTTTTGGGTCAGCACTTAAGTCCCAATGCCGCCACTTTGATAAGTTGTTGCCATCAAAAAGAACTTTGGCATTCTTTGGAATCTTGGTTTTGGGTGGTCCTGGGATCGCTGCTTTCTGATAAGCATCCCCCGAGATCTTTTTAGGGTTTGAGCTTCTTGCCTTGCCGTATTTCCATTCAGTATCCACCGTTTCCTCAAGTTCCAATACTCCATTTTCGGGAATCTCTCTATCCAAGCACCAGTATATTGTATTGTATACCATATTAAGAAAGCCTTCATTGAGAAAATTCTCCAAAGAACCTAATCCGGTGTAGAAAATCTTTTGCCCTTTCTTATACTCGTTGATCCATGTTAATGGTTGAGCCGGATCATCACCAGTTTTCCCAAACATCAATGGAGTTGCTGTTTCATTTAAGGGTTGAGTTAAATAAACGCCTCCGTACCCAAGGTACTCGCTTTTAGGCACGCCTCTGAGGATTGGATGATCCAGCTGTTCAGCGGGTACCATGGATGTGGTTCCAGCTGCATTGCCAAGGTGTGTTTTATAATGACCACCGAAGAATGGAACGAACCAACCTTTTCTTTCATCATGCCAAAATGCGTGACTGGTTGTTCTAAATGCAATTGCCGGTTTACCCGAATCAAAATATTCCTGTAATATTTCAAATTGTTCAGGTGGAGGAATTCGGAATCGAATGAATAAAACGATTAAATCAGCATCGTTTATTATTTCAAGATTTGGAATTTCACTATATTGAGGAATAACTCTGCCAGGAATATCGTAATCATCAACGCCACCTCTCCAGGAGTGAATGACTGTTGATTTAATATTAAAACGCTCTTGAAGGTCATCAGCAATTTTAGGCAAGGACCAATGAGAGCCGTATTCAGGTTCACCAGCAATAAACACAACATGAGGTCTCATATCACCCTGCGACGATTGTAGTAGAGAAAAAATGAAAACCCAGTTTATGGAAATTCTAAAAAACAACTTGAGTATGTGCATTAATCTTGCTCCTTAACGAAAAAATTAATATTGCTTAGGGATGATATTTTAATACAAATGGAATTAGAACCGTAGTCATGAAAATATTATCAATTCAGTGAAATTAACGTGAAAGAATTTATTGTTGAACTATCTTTGTACACGTGACTTCCAATTATAATTCTGCAATTCGCTTTGATGAGTCGAGTGGATGAGTCTATAATCTTGGAAACCATTCAAGTCAGCGAAAACAAAAACCACGCCGCCCTGAAGATTATGGTAATGCCACTCTTCATGTGGTTTCATTCCCCTTTCAAAGGGGTCTCTAACGTATTGGTCTGGTGGGCCATAAGTTATTAAAATACGACCGCGATCAGTTTGCCACCCCCGCTTTAGTCCTATAGAAAATTGGGAGTTCACGTATGTCATACGGTCAATAAATTCTTCCCTTGATTCATTTTGAACGGTTTGCAGATTTGGGTCGAGGGGTAACCAGATTTCAATCAATAACTCAACCTTATCACTGATAGAAGACAGCTTTTTGTACTTTCTAACGTCTTTTTTTCTTGTGAAATGCCTCAGAGCATAAAACTCGGTATCGAGTTGCGCTTCATCCATTGTACTCATTTGTGCTGTCATGAATTCTTTTGCTGTTAGATCCGAAGCCGCCATAGTCTTGTTTAATTTTTGGATAACTCTAAAACTATTCGTTGATCTACCATACATTTGATCTGAAGTATCAATTACGAACAACTGAATTTCATATTCCCCGACAGGCAAGTCTCTAAGGTCCATCATTCCGAATTGAAAATCGTTAATGCCCGAAGTGTCCAATCTCTTTATTGCTGATGAAACTTCTTTATGTTCTTTATCGAGGATTACCGTTCTTGCATTGATATTGGAGTTAGTGGGCACATACCTCAAATTGTAAAGCTCTATGTAGAAGTATAAAAATGGTGATTCATTGCTAAAGACTCTGCTTGGATTGGGTACCAACTTAAGAGAATTCTTAACAAAGACACTCGATTGTTCATTAGAAATTGGCATAATTGAAGAACATAATTGCAGGTCACTAAGTGCTAGTTTATCCTCACTGAAGTCTTTCTTGCTCAATTCATAAAAAATTGTTTGCTGCCGTGATTCTTCGTTGAAATCAATGATGTTAATTGTCAATACTTGAGGGATATTTCTAGCAGTCAATTTGAATAAACTGCTAAAACTTTTCCCGGCTCGAAAGTTTGAAGTATCCGCGATTGTGTGGGGGACATGGAATCGACGTTGAATCTCGATCTGTTCGGAGCCCTGTTGCTTTATTGTCAGGTGAAAAAGCAATCCTCCCTCGAAATAATCTCCTTCTCGCAGGTAGGTTAGGTCTGATTCATTGAAGGAATAATAAACCTCTAGTGAGTTTAAATTGTCATTATGGTAGAAAAGGTTAAAATCGGTGTGGATGTTAAGGGATTCAGAAGGTGCCCCCAGCACCAGTGTCAATGCTGATAGAAAAAGCACAACTTTCCGGGAAAAAAACTGTTGGACTATGTACAATAGTGCGTTAAGATTATTATCAATCACAAACTTCATTGTAGGCACAGTTTTCTTGAATTACAATGGGTTTCTGTTCTTGAAAGTTAGTAGAGATAGTACTGTAAATGGTCTTTTAAATAGTCAGAAAGGTAATTGCTCATGAAACACTTCAAACACTTCGTCTCAACTAGTGTATCCCTTGTTTTCGTCACAATCGCTATGTTCGGATGTCAGCCTCAGAACAGCAGTCTTTCCTCCGTTGCGGATGCGGATGAGTGGGTTGTTTATGATGATTACGATGGTCCGGGAAACGGGAAACATATTGTTTTTGTTACAGGGGATGAAGAGTATCGCTCTGAGGAAGCAATGCCTCAAATGGCGAAAATTCTGGCAAAACGCCATGGTTTTAAATGTACAGTCCTTTTTGCAGTCAATCCCAAGACGGGAGCGATTGATCCTGAAACGCTTGATAATATCCCCGGACTTGAAGCACTCGAATCGGCGGACCTGATGGTACTATTCACGCGGTTCAGAGAGTTGCCTGATGGTCAGATGAAGCAAATCATTGATTACACAAATTCAGGTAAACCAATCATTGGTCTTCGAACCGCAACTCACGCCTTCAATTATGTGAAAGACAATAGTGGTCCTTATGCGAAGTACACGGCTGAGAGCGAACATGAAGATTTTGAAGGTGGTTATGGCAGACAGGTTTTGGGCGAGACATGGGTAGCTCATTACGGTCATCATGGCAAAGAAAGTTCAAGGGGTGTTATAGCTGAAGGTAAAGAAGGTCACCCTATTGTCCAGGGTTGCGAAGACATCTGGGGACCGACTGATGTTTATGAGGTAGGCAAACTTACCGGTAACAGTGATCCTCTCATAATGGGGCAGGTGCTCAATGGGATGAATCCTGATGATCCCCCAAATCTGGACAAGCCGCTCATGCCTATGGCTTGGGTTAAAAACTATACAGGAGAGACGGGAAATACCTCTCAGGTTTTTACTACGACAATGGGAGCCGCTACGGATTTTGAAAGCGAAGGGCTGAGGAGGCTGATTGTGAACGTAGCTTACTGGAGTTTAGGGATGGAAGACCAGATTCCTGCCCGTGCCAATGTTGATATTGTTGGTATGTACAATCCAACACCCTTCGGCTTCGGAGACTTCAAGAAAGGTGTTATGCCATCATCTCATAAAATGTAACTGGACTTTTTCTAGGTTATAAAGTGATTGCCATTATTAAATACGTTGCGAAGTATTTCCTGCCTATCACATTCTTTGTGAGTGGAGTATCATTTGTTCTTCAGGCGGCGGATCAATCCAAAAGAGTAAACGTTCTTGTGTGGGATGAACAACAACCGGAGCAGAAAAAAGCCTATCCCAACTTTCTCGGTAATGCTATCGCCAACCACCTTAAGCTGAATTCTGATCTGAATGTCAAGTCAGTCAAACTGGATGACCCCGAACAAGGTATTTCTGCAAAGGTTTTGGACTGGAGTGATGTAATTGTCTGGTGGGGGCATGTCCGCCACGACGAGATCTCCGTCGAAAAGAGCAAAGACATTGTTCGACGGATCAAGCAGGGCGATCTAAGCCTAATTGCTCTTCACTCCACCCACTGGTCGAATCCATTCGTTGAGGCTATGAACGAAAGAACAAAGATGGATTTCCATCAGGAATATGGCGAATTGGGGAACGGTAGTTTAGAAGTCAACTACGTTTCACCGGCCCAACGATTCAGGGCACCCATCAGGGATGAAAAAGTGACACCTTGGGTAGATCTCAGGAAATATCCCACTGGAAAAGTTTCGGCGACCGTCTACTTACCCATTTCCTGTTTTCCCGCATATCGACCAGATGGTAAACCTAGCACAATAAAAACTCTGTTGTCTGAGCATCCTATAGCCGCGGGGATTCCTCCTGTATTTGTTGTAAGTAACACCGAAATGTATGATGAGCCTTTTCATATCCCACAACCTGATGCTGTGATCTTTGAAGAAATGTGGGAGCCAGGTGAGTGGTTCCGTAGTGGTAGTTTGTGGAATATCGGAAAGGGGAAGGTGTTTTATTTCCGCCCGGGCCATGAGACAAATAAAGTTTATTTTGAGCCTTTACCGCTTAAGATAATCGAGAATGCGGTTATCTGGTTAAATTCTCAGTTGAAAAACTGAGGTAGTACTAAAGTCTTATCAACACAGACTCATCCATATGAGTGGGTGGAAGATTGTACTTTGATCAACTTCTTCTTTCATTATTACTCAACGCATGAAGTTTCAGGCAATTTTTCTAGCTAGTATCGTCATTTTGGGGTGTGGTGAAAAACCATCCAGGGGTGAGTCCAAAATGGCGGAAAAGCGTAGCCTGTTTTATTTCTCGGATGTAAGCGAGAAGTCAGGCCTCGGTGGTTATCTGCATGAAAATGGTGCATTTGGCGAGAAATGGTTTCCTGAGCCAATGGGGCCGGGATGTGGATTTATCGATTATGATGGTGATGGTTGGGAAGATATTTTGCTTGTAACAGGGGGTAGCTTTCGGGGCATGGGGAAAAAACAGGTTCCCGCTATCCGGTTGATGCGCAATAATACAGACGGAACTTTTTCAGATGTTTCCAATGAGGTTGGATTAAGCAATGTGTTTACCTATCCTTTCGGAATCGCCGCGGCCGATTTTGACAACGATGGCGATCAAGATTTCCTCTTAACTACCCTGTATGAAAATTTATTGTTCAAGAATACTTCTGGTTACTTTACGGAGGTTGGTAGCGAATCTGGCCTTTCTACAGAACACGGACTAAGTACCTCTCCGATTTTTTTCGATGCAGACAGAGATGGTCATCTGGATTTGTATGTAGGTAACTATACTGATTGGTCTCCGGATACGGATGTCTGGTGCACTTTTAGGGGAGAGAAAGGTTACTGTACTCCGGAAGTCTACAAAGGCACTCCGAGTCGTTTTTATCAAAATAATGGAGATGGGTCATTTACTGATAGGACTTCCGAAGCAGGTTTTTTGCCGGCGCCAGGGAAAACACTTGGGGTTGCTGAATATGATTATGACAAGAATGGTTGGCCTGACCTAATTGTTGCCAACGATCTAGAACGTGATTTGCTCTATGAGAATAACCAAGATGGTACTTTTACCGAAAAAGGAATGATAAAAGGAATGGCTTTCGATGCGATGGGAAGAGCGCGCGCGGGCATGGGTGTTGATGTAGGCCTGGTTGACAGAAGTGATGAAATAACTATTTTCGTCGGAAATTTTCAGAACGAAATGTTCTCTGTCTATAGATACAGTCCCGAGGGTTTTTTCACTGACTTTGCTGCTATCTCCAAGCTAGGACGACAAAGCCTGAGAGTACTGACTTTCGGACTGTTCCTTTTCGATGTAGAACTCGATGGGGATCTTGATCTTCTGGCCGCGAACGGTCATATACAGGTTGAAGTAGAAAGCGAAAACAATGAGTTTCAATTCAAACAACTTGCTCAGTTATTTCTAAATGATGGTGATGGTGTTTTTGACCTATTCAAGGGGAATGAAGGTAGTGTTCTTAGGAAGCCAATTGTAGGTCGAGGTTCTGCATATGCTGATTATGATAAGGACGGAGACCTTGACGTCCTTATCACGGAAAATGCCGGCCCTACACATCTTTGGAGAAATGACTTTAGTGAACACCCCGAAACAAATGCCAACAATTATCTGCGGGTAAAATTGGAGGGAAGTTCCAGCAATCGCGATGGAATCGGTTCAATGATAGAATTGTTCATAGGTAATAGAAAGTTTTCTCGCCGGGTGCGCACTGGTTCCTCTTATCTATCTCAGTCAGAAAAGGTTGTCACTTTTGGTATAGGTGAGGCAGGTTCGGTAGATTCATTAGTTATTCAATGGCCCAGTGGCGTTATTGACAGTTTCAGTCAGATTGCGCCCAATCAAGAATTACTCATTATTGAAGGTGAAACCCTATAAATAATTTCTTGACAATAGTTTTGGCATTTGTTTGTTCTTTAATGATAAGCTCACGCACATTGCCGCATTTTTTATGCTTTCTCTTTTTGCTCTCTTTCAATTTGGGATGCTCAGGCGGCTCAAAAAAAAAGGAAGCCGACTCACAAAAAGTAAGAATAACAGAACACGCCATTGTACTCTTGGAAGAGTCCAAAAGGGCATTAGCTACAGGAGATTTTCAAGAGGCATTATCGTTAATTGACAGTGCTGAGAAATTCGCACCTAATTATGTAGGTGTTCATTTTATCAGAGGTCAAGTCTTTGATAAACTGAAGATGTTTGATCAATCTGAAGAATCCTATGCGAAGGTTCTATCGATTGATCCGCAGCACCGAGGAGTTCATTTTAACCTTGGTAACAATGCGTTTAATGAAGGGAAATTCCAGAAAGCCGTAAACGAGTTTCGAAATGAACTGAATCTGAATAAACGGACAGATGTATTAGTTAACATGGCGCGTGCGTACTCGAACATATATGCGTTAGATAGCGCTCGATCTGCGCTTATGACAGCTTTGGCAATAGATAGCTCATTTGCAAGCGCCTATATTCTAATGGGTCAACTGTCTAAAGATCTGGGGGAAATAGATAAGGGGATAGAGTATACCAAGCGTGCAGTCGAGCTCGATCCTTCAAGCATCGATAATCAATATTTCCTTGGTTCAATGCTTTTTCAGGCGGGCGAATTCCAGAAGGCATTGCCCTATTTGGAAGCCGTTTCAGATAAACGACCGTGGGATTACTGGGCCCACAATAATCTTGGGCTGGTGTTAATTCGGCTTGGGAATAAAGAGGACGGGGAAAAATATTTGTCTATCGCTAACAGTTTGCAGAACCTCGAATCAGAAATTGAGAACGCAAGGAATCAGGCTCAATCAAATCCTTATAATATCATCAACTGGCTTGTCTTAGGAGATCAACTAAGAAAAATGGGACGTTTGGCGGAAGCAGCGGAGGTTTATAAAGTTGCGGTCTTTTTGGACCCAAAGAATATTTTTCTTAGAGAAAAAATGGGTCTACTGTACCTGGCAATCGGTGACACCACCAATGCTGTCTATTACTTAAGTAAAGTAATACAGGAAGATGAGACTAAAGCTGACGCTTGGTTCAACCTTGGCATTATTTACGGGAACAAGGGGAATTATAAAGAAGCAGAAGACGCTTTTGAGAACACTTTGAAATACAGTACAGGCGATACAATGGCACTGCAGTTATTGAGTCAGGTTCGGATTCTAATGAGAAGGAATAATTAAGCTATTAACACACTTAACCAATTTCACCTTGTTAATGAACAAAAATTATAATCACCTATCATTGATTACGCCTGATCTAGTATAAATAAGGTTTCCGTTTTCGTAAGCTTCTTCTTTATCAATTTCCCCATTTTTCTCCCAGAAAAGCCATTTCCCAACACGTTTTCCCATCTGATAAGAACCTTCATTCTTTTTTGTGCCGTTGTCATACCAAATGGTGGCTAGCCCATCTGGTTGGCCTTTTTTTAATATAGTTTTGCCTTCCATTTCTCCATTAGCATACCACAGTATCCATTCACCTTGTCTGATACCATTTTCGAACTTTCCTTTCTGTTTAAGAACCCCATTGTGATACCATTCAAACTGATAACCATCAGGTCGACCATTAATAGCGGTCGTTTCCCCCCTTTTGAAACCATTTTCATGCCAATATGTCCAACGGCCATCCATTTTGTCTTTTTTCCTATATCCTTGAAGTTTTTTCGCTCCATTTGCATACCATTCAACCTGCTTACCATGCAAAAGCCCGTCCTTGTATTTCCAACGTGCTTTTTGCACACCATCCTCATACCATTCTTCTTGAATACCATTCATTTTATTATTGTTGTAGTTATATATTTTTTCAATTTGCCCATTTTCAAACCATTTTTTTTGCTCTCCTTGAAAAAGTCCATTTTTGAATTTGCCCTTTGTTTTTACATTGCCATTTTCATACCAAGCAGTCCATCTCCCCTGTTTTTTCTCATCTTTCATATAGCCTTCTTCTTTTTTTTGATCGTTTTCGTAAAAAGAAGTACTAAGATCAGAATCATTAAAATTGTTTTCTGAGCAGGACCAGATGAATAAACTTAGGCTAATACAGAGTGTTTGTTTCATTACATTATGTATTTAACTTAACAATATCTTAATTAAGAGATAAGATTGCAAGCGTTAATCAATTAAATAAAATGGTTTTATTGAAAAAGCCATGATAGTTTGCGAATTTGAGGGTCATTTACCCATTGGATGTAGATTAAAGTTACTGATTTTCTTAAGAGATGAAGTGATCAATGCCACAATCAATAAATAATCTTTTTAAGACAAAGAATTTTTTCAGATTCTCCTTTAAGCGCTATAGTGTCTTATTGTTCCCTGTATTAATATTTATCCTTTTCAAAACGTATTGGCCTGAAAGTAACTATTTTAAAGTTTCCGAGGTCGGAAACTCAAGGGAAATTTTACCTGGATTAGCACTGCCTGAAATTGATCGAAAGTATTTATGGGATGTAGAACATCATGCATCGATACTAAGAGTCTATGGGTTTGAACAGATCAAATCAGCATTGCTTAGTAATCAGGAAGAGGATTTTAAAGATATATTTTCTTCTGATTTTTTAGCTTACATACCTCAAAATGATAGGCAACTATATTCTAATTTGACATATGCTCAAGTTTCAAAATCAAATGATGAAATCAGCTCGATGGAAAAAGTCAATAAAGATGATTTCACCTCCTGGTTTATAAGTAAATACAATACTTTCACCCGCGCTCCTGGAATAAAAATTAAGTTAGTAGATCTTAGTCCAAAGAATAGGGACAATTATGATGAGGAATGGAAATGCCGCATAAAACTGCGCATTTGGGGCTTAGCCGAGAATCAAAAACCACTGGAGTTATTTTTCAAGATAGATCTTGAGCTTGACAGGCCTACAGAGGAATCAATAGAGAAAGGTGCATGGGTTCATTCATTTGCAATCAAATCGCTCAATATTTCTCAATCAAATGAATTCCTTATGAAAAATGTATCCTTTGAATCTGGTATTGATATAGAATCTTTGCATGACAATTGGGATTTTGGCCCCAATAGGACCATTGTGAATACTGGGGGTGTATACATTTTCGACTTTAATCGTGATGGTATTTTAGATATGTTAATAAATGATTTTAATCACTATCAAGGCTACATTTTGTATCGTGGTTTGGCTGGAGGAAAGTTTAGGGATGTTACATTGAAAATGGGTTTACCACCTCTTAGTTCCCCGTCTCTAGTGGCAATTGCTGATTTAAACGATGATGGTTGGGAAGACCTGATTATTGGTCCGGGACTCATATTTCAAAACAAACAAGGTTCTCAATTTGAAAATGTTTCCTCTTTGTCAAACCTTTCAGGCCTCGCTGATCTTCACAAGACACAGCGCTTTTCATCTATAGCCATAGCTGATTATGATAAGGACGGACTTGTAGATTTATATATTTATCGTTCAAGCCCAAAACCATCGGGGGGATCATGGATAGAAGGTAAGATGGAAGAAAATTATGAAGCTCAGCTGCTTCGTAACACCGGTAACTGGAAGTTTGAGGATGTAACAAATAGAGCCAATGCAGATGGTGAAAAAAGGTCAATTTTTAGTTCAGTGTGGCTCGATGCGGATAATAATGGTTGGCCTGACTTATATCTTATTCATGAATTTGGTAATGGAGTCCTACTTGTTAATACAGGTAATGGATCCTTCAAAAAACGTCTTATTGTTAAAACTCCATCCGATTTTGGCTCAATGGGTCTAACAAGTGGGGACATAGATAATGATGGCTTGATCGACTTGTATGTAGCGAGTATGTACTCAAGTGCCGGGGCCAGAGTCATTGGCAATCTCCCGGATGATGCATACCCAAAAGATGTGATGGTCGAATTGCAAAGGATGGTAGCTGGAAGCCAGCTTTATCGTAACACTGGGAACTTTACATTTTCACCTAATGGTGAAGAATTCGATCTAACAGAGGTTGGTTGGGCTTACGGCCCAGCAATGGTGGATCTCAACAATGATGGCTGGCTTGATATTTATGCCACTGCTGGGTTTGTGAGTCGCACGCGATCGGAACCTGATGGGTGATCATGTTTATGGCAGGGTGTCGTGTCACAACCCTTTGATCGCAGCTGTAAGATACCTGAACCTGGTAAACCAAACGAGGACCTCGGAGAATTTTGGGAAGAAAGCCCTTGGACCATTTCTTCTAGTAAAAATTTGAGTGCCTATGAACGCAATAGAGTCTATATGAACCATAAAGGTAACAACTTTTTTGATATCAGTTACATTACTGGAGCAGACTCAGATGGAGATGGTCGCTGTGCTGTAGCTGCTGACTTGAACAATGATGGACTAAATGAAATCATTGTTAGACAGGTTGGAGGGGGTCCGTTGCATATTTATGAAAACCGATTCCCCTTGAAAAATTGGCTTAAAGTGTCACTTAGAGGAATTGAGAGTAATAGTTTTGGAATAGGAGCGCGTTTAACAGCATTGGTTAACGACGAAAAATTAGTTCGTGAAATGTACCCTGTTAACAGTTACCGATCCCAATCCCCAAACATTGTCCACTTTGGACTTAATGATTCTGATCAGGTTGATATACTTGAAATCAAATGGCCTTCTGGTCGGATCCAAAGGTTTGAATCAGTGCAAGCAAACCGCCATATAATTGTTGAAGAAAACTATGAAAAAATCTCCTTGGTTCAGTCCGGCCAAATATCGGGATTGTAATTTTCAGGTTACTAAAAGGTTTCCACATCTAACGAAGATTTTATTTTAAGTTGTATGAAGTCCCTTTTGAGACCTTTTTTGTTTTTATGTGCAATTTTTTTCCTTTTAAATTGTTCTTCCAGCAACAAAAATAGCAATCATGAACTAAGTTCAGAGCAACTACTGACAGCTGATAGAATCCTTTCAAGTCTAAAGAAATCTCAAATGTCTTTGGATGTGAGGGATTTTGATTTAGCATTAGCATATGTTGATAGTGCAGAATCTTTCATTCCGGACCTAGCTTTTACGCATTTCATGAGAGGGTTAATATATGATGAGCTGAATCGATTAGAAGATGCTCAAGGATCTTATGATAAGGTTTTGTCAATAGATCCTAATTTCAAAGATGCTTGGTATAGGTTGGGAAATAATGCACTTGCAAGAGAACAGTATAGTAAAGCGGTTGAGTATTTCCAGAAAGAAAGGTCGCTGTATCCAAGGTCTGAGGTCCTGATTAAGTTAGGAATTGCTTACGCCAATGTGTACAAGCCTGATAGTTCTCAAGTCGTTCTTTTAGAGGCCATACGAATGGATAGCCTAGCTTCTGAAGCCTATATGTTGTTTGGAAAACTTCTCAAAGACAATGGAGAGATTGAAAAAGCTGAAAGGTATATGAGCTTGGCTATAGAATTGGATCCCTCCAACTTGGATTATCAACTGACCTTGGGAGCTCTTTTGTTCAATTTAGGTCAAATTGAACGAGCTATTTCTTATCTTGAATCCGCCATAAAAGTTAATAAATGGGACTACAGTGCCCATTATAATTTGGGCCGCGCTCTCATACGGCTAGGTCAACAATCAGAGGGTGAAAAATATCTTGCTACAGCGGATACATTACAAATGGTTAGCGCGAGAATAGGATTTCTGAAAACAAACTTAAGATCAAAGCCTGATAATCTTTCTGACTGGATTAAGCTAGGATATACATTGCAGTCAGTTGAAAATCTTGAAGAAGCCTATCAAGTCTTTAAAATAGTACAGTTTTTAAACCCTGAGGACCTTGCTGTAAGGGAGAATATTGCATATCTTAGTTTGGCCCGCCGTGATACGGTTGGTGCTATCAGAGAATACCAGAAAATACTCAAACAAGATTCAACAAGAGCAAATACTTGGTTTAATGTAGGGGTTGTTTACGGCAGTTTAGGTAAACTGGAAGCGGCCAAGAACGCTTGGCAAAAAACTCTAGAATATAATCCAAACGATACAACCGCTGCGAAATTGATTGAAAGATTATCAAAAATTGATCTTCTGTCGATTTTTGAACCTTTGCAATAAGTTTAGCCAATGATTTTTCCATCAAGCCCAAGCCTATGTGACTTTTCACAGGAAATAATAGATTTTATGTTATCTTAACTAGCTTTTTTCTTGAGGAGAACTGTAGAACAATAGCACTGGGAAAAAACATCTTGACTTTAATGACCATTCTATGACTATATTCCCAATGAAGACAGTGGAGACAGTGGTGACAGTGGTGACGTGGGGTTGCCAAAGCAACTAGATTTTCCCCACTTTTTAACTTGAGAAAATTAAGAGTTAATTCAAGAAACAGTTAGGAGGCAATATCCTATCATGATTATCAAAAAACTAACCCCGGCCTTTTCAACATTATCGTGTGTACTGTTGGCCTTTTTCCTTCTCTCCCCCAATGTTTTGTTATCGGCAACAGTTGGGAAATTGGCAGGTAAGGTCACTGACCAATCCACCGGCGAATCTCTGCCTGGTGCAAATATAATTATTGAAGGTACTTCTTTTGGTGCAGCCGCTGATGAGGAAGGAGACTATTATATCATCAATATTCCGCCTGGGAGATATTCTGTTCAGGTGACTGTAATTGGTTACCAGACTGTTGTAACGACTGATGTTTTAATTAGTACCGATCACACGACCCCGCTCGATTTTTCACTGTCAACTGAAGCATTAGAAGGTGAAAGTGTTACTGTTACCGCCGAACGTGAGACGATCACGATGGATCGTTCTGCAAGCATTATCAGTGTTGAAGCTTCTGACATTTTGGAACTGCCATCCGTCACGGATGTTGGAGCATTTTTGAGTAAACAAGTAGGTTTTGATATAGGCGAAAACCGTGAAATGCTTCTCCGGGGTGGTGGTGTTGATCAAATTGAGATGCAAGTTGATGGAATGCTATTAACTAACACTGCTCAGAATAGACCAATGGTTGGAATGATAAATCTTAGTTCGATTCAGGAACTGAATATTATTAAAGGTGGTTTTAACGCCGAATATGGCAATGTCAGATCTGGTGTATTTAGTGTTGTAACTAAAACCGGTGGGATTTCTGAATATCATGGTTCAGCCGATATTAGGGTTGCTCCGCCTCAACTAAAACATGGCGGACCCTCGCTTGTTGATACGACAAATTACTTTTTACGTCCTTATTTTGATAAGGAAGTTGCTTTTGTAGGAACGGCCGCAGGCTGGGATCAAGATACCCAAGGCCAATATCCAGAGTGGGAGGGTTGGAACAGTTGGTCCCAAAGGCTTATGGAAGATGACGACCCTTCAAATGATCAAACTCCTAACCAAGCCCAGGAAATGTTCCGGTGGCACCACCAGGCCGAAGGAGCTGATAAAATAGGTCACCCTCATGGTGTAAATAGATATTGGGACGTGCTAGATCAATATGCTGATCTGAGTTTAAGTGGACCTGTCCCAGTTGTTGGGAAACTCTTAGGCAATCTATCATTCTTTGTATCTCTCAAAAATACTTCTGATGCTTTTGCCTTACCGGTATCAAGACCTACTCTTGATCAACGCAATGCCCATTTAAAACTTACTTCGCGTATATCTAGTGCAATGAAACTTCACGTGGAATATCTTTATGGAGAGGTATTCACCATAAGAGGAGGAGTTGAAGGAGGCGGGTCAGGCGGATCAGGATCAGCTGGGCAATTTGTTGAAGATCCCCGTGGTGTTTTATATAGTGGAAAATTTGGAGCGCAATCTAGAAATATTTTCTATCCATATAATACTACACCAATGGATGTTTACAGGACAATGCGTGGTGTTACCTTCGATCATGTATTAAGCCCACAATCTCACTATAGTATTAGAGTTTCAAATATTAACATCCACTACTGGGGTCACGGTGACCTTTTGCCTATGCGGGACTTTACTATTTTAAAATCCTTTGGAAGTCAGGGTGTTGATGAAACCCCGTATGGTTCTTCTCAAGAGGGTTATGTTTACATGAATGGTGATAACCAATTGAGAGCTCTTGGCGCCGGGGCCAGGGATCAATCCAAATCAAATACGTACCAGTTAAAGGTCGATTTTACCAGTCAGATTAGTAAGTATAATCAAGTTAAAGCTGGTTTCCTTTACAACACCGATGATCTTTCAACCAATTTTGGTCTGTTTGATGCTTTTGATGTAACTGGAAATTATCACATGGTTTGGGAACAAAACCCTAACCGTTTAGGCGCATATGTACAGGACA
>DLRJ01000001.1:2260-5035 GCA_002500485.1 Dehalococcoidia bacterium UBA7891 | reverse complement strand
GGGCAGTTGGATGAGGCCGTGGCAAGCTATAACCAGGCCATCCAGATCAGCCCCGATTTTGCAGAGGCCTACAACAACCGTGGCAATGCATTAAAAGAGCTGGGGCAGCTGGAGGAGGCTCTGGCGAGCTATAACCAGGCCACCCAGATCAGGCCTGATTATGCAGATGCCTACTATAACCGTGGCATTGCACTAAAAGAGCTGGGGCAGCTGGAAGAGGCAGTGGCGAGCTATAACAAGACCCTCCAGATCAGGCCCGATTACCCCGAGGCGCATAACAACCTTGGGGCTGTGTTCGAAAAATTAGATAGACTGGATGAAGCCGCATTTTCATATCGAAAAACCCTAGAACTGACATCGGGTGTTCCCCAAAAACTTGTCAATTTAGTAGATTCAATTAAAGAGCACTATTCTTCGGGTGAGGTCACAATATCTAGAAATATGAGCCCTGGTATCGAGCCATTTGATGCTGACACATATTCTGATTTCAAGCTCCCGCCCCTGGAATTTGGAAGAAAAAATATTAGGAATCCTAATAATACAACGCTCCGCACTGCCCTCCTTCAACCCCCCCCATGGAAAAATGCTGACTTTGGGAAAGTTCCCTATCCGCCAGAGCAAGGCGGCAGACCTAGAGGCCAGAACATGTTAATTGGTGGGGATTCTAACGTTATTTCATATGGATTGCTTTCCATTGCGGCTCAAATATTGGCTTCAGGCCGGCAAGTTGATGTACATAATTTGTCCGGGTTTTCTTGGCCTGATGTGGAAAAGATAATTCAAAACGTTGAGGCAGATTTATTTGGAATAACATGTAAGAGCTTTAACCTTCCTGGAGTAGGAGCAATTGCACAGTTAATCCGCGATACCTATCCCAAGGCTAAGATAGTGATTGGAGGCCCCCACTCTTCCGCTCAACCAAATGAAATGTTGAAACATCACCCTGCCATTGACATCGTTGTAGTTGGTGAAGGAGAAAGTGCCTTCCTTGAGATAATAAAACGGTTGGAAACAGGCAAATCTCTGCGGGGAATTTCTGGAACAGTATGGCGCAGTGGCGGCAAGGTGCAATTGGGACCTCCTCAGATTCTATTGAAGGAAATAGATACCCTATCGTCACCACATAAGTATTTTCCAACGAGAATATTTATCACCTCCCGCGGGTGCCCATTTAAGTGTACTTTTTGCGCAAGTGCAGCAACTTGGGGACAAAGCATTCGATATCACTCAAAAGAATATATATTGCGGGCATTAGAACAAGCTGTTGTGAGAGACGGCCTAAAGTTCCTTTCCATAAAAGATGACACCTTCACGGCCTCTCGGAAACGCACGATATCTATCTGTAAGAGTATTCAGGAGAAGAATATAAATTTTGTATGGAGTTGTGATACTCGTGCCAATACCCTCGATGAAGAAGTTCTTTTGTCGATGCGTCTGGCTGGATGCCAGAGAATTAGTTTGGGGGTAGAATCTGGCTCCTCAGAAATTCTTAAATCAATAAATAAGAAGAACAGCCTCGAAAAGATCAAGAATGCCGCAAGGATGGCTAGGAAATTTGGTTTTCAAGTCCGTTTCTACATGATAATCGGGAATCGAGGTGAAAATCTGGAAAGTTTTCAAGAAAGCCTCGAATTGATCAACGAAACACGCCCTACTGAATATATTTTTTCTAATCTTTCTTTTTACCCGGGAACTGAAGAATTTGAAATTTTCAAAAACGATAGAGGTATTACTTCCGAGATTTTTTATGAAGATGATTTTTCAATTCTGTTCGAGGGTTTTGCCCATGATATCCCCAATGAGACAAGAAATATTTTGACTGGATTGAATAATGCTTTACGGGTAGCCGGGAGCCACTTTTTGAGTATTAAGGAATACAAAGAAATTAATGTGATGTTGGATGGTCACCCTTCAACCCACATGGATTTGGCAGGAGCGTATCTTCGCGCAGGGGATCCGGAAGAGGCGGAACCACATGTTAAGTTAGCAATTAAGAAAGGATATCCACTCCAGGGGATGGCACATAATTATCTTGCTATTATATCCGCATTTCAGGGTGACTTGGATTCCGTAAAAGATAACCTACAGCGCGCCGTTGAAATATACCCCCATGCTGTCGTTATAAAAAATATTAACCGGTTTCAGTCGTGGGTAAAATCGGGTGGCCCAAAAAGTAATTTCAAACTCAAATTATTTGCTGAAAATAATTTCGAAAGGCACATAGTACCGCGACAACCTGAACTTCCTTCTCACGTTGACGTGCCGGGATTGTCTTGACCCGCCCCCCTTAACCTAATCAAGTTTGTAAGTTAGAGCCTTGTATCTGGATGGCTCGAAAAGGGGAGTGGGAATATGCAGCATGTGCGGGAACAGGGACACGCTTTCATTTTGGAGATTAGATTAACTCCTCCCAGGCCAAATACAACGGCATCACCAACACCATGATGCGGGCTATAGCAAAAGTTACCCTGCTGGCAGTGGATAATTCCCTGTATTTCCCCCGAATAACGGGGAATTCAGAGAGACTGGTTAGCAGCAGATTGTCACCACCATCAGTCTGTCGGTGCTTACATAAGCGCTGTTGTCTCACTGGAAACAGGTGCGCTGAGTATTCCTTCCAGCGTATCGATAAGATGGCCAAGGAACAGGTCGGCTGTGGGTCCCCGAAAAGCATCCGGAGTATGGGAACATATGGTTTGACGTCACACAAAGTCGAGATCAAGTGCATAGCTCACTTGGGGTGAATCACGCCTAATTCCTAATAGCGCTATAGAA
>DLRJ01000001.1:0-1925 GCA_002500485.1 Dehalococcoidia bacterium UBA7891 | reverse complement strand
GCCTGTAGCTATCAAATCATACTTACAGATTTCTCTGAATAGTGAATCGCCCCTAATTTACTAGACACCTCTGAGCGTTACAGGATTACAGAAAATTACTCATCTGGGTACGAGGGCAATAACTGCCAAACCGTACAAAAAAGTGAAACTACCCCTCCTATGTCCGCTTCGCATACGTGTGGGATATAAGAGCCCGACAATCCCAGACTAGATTGCTGGATAGCACCGATTCCGATGCTGTTTTTTCAAATCAGAAACAATAATGATGTCGCAGAATAAACATAAAACGGGATTATGCACAGTGCTGTGTACTGTCCGCTAATTGCTTGTTCCGACAAGCTTTTCGACAGATGGGATGATACGCTGGCCGTTGCTGACAAACTGGAACAAGGAACAGTAGCCGAGCGGTCAGCGGCACAAGAGGCTGAAAATGCAAATCGGGCCCGCGAACTCGAAGAAAAACTATTTATCGAAGCCCAACGATTAGAAAAGGCGCGTTAACGTCAGGCCGAAAGGTGGGAAGCGTTCAGACGGAGAAGACCGACGGTTATTGGAGCGCTGCCTCTCGGTGTTTGTTTGCTGGCTGGCAGTGGATGCTTATAGCGGATAGTACACCCTCGGTAGAAGAAGAGTTTTATTCAAACGGCCAATTGAAAACTAAAACAAATCATCAATCTAAAAATGATGGAGGGGAAAAACACGGTCTCTTTGAGTCGTTCCACGAAAACGGTCAATTATCGGTCAGAGGAAACTGGAAAGACGGGAACCGAGAAGGTCTGTTTGAGTGGTTCGACGAAGACGGATACTTGATATTGATAATGACGTTCAAGAACGGAGAACTTGTCGAAAAAAATCCCTAAATTACCCCCTCCAACACCTCTTCCCTAGACTTCCAATTCAATCTCTTCTTGTGTGACCTCAGCCCATATGGGACCACTAGCGCTGCAGCCATCAAATCTTACTAGTGGATTTCTGTGAATAGGGTGGTAATGGTTCCTGTACTCCAAAAGTTATCGATCATGGTGAGGGATGGATGAGGTTCGAGGACCTCTGGGGCTTTTTTGATGAAGAAAAATGCGAAAAAGTTATTCCAAGAATTTTGGGGGAACAGGTCCAGCATGCGGGGCGTTTCGCAAGTTTTTCCCTTACGAATTAAAGCCCCACAAGGATGGCGCTATTTTGGCAAAAAATTTACAACTAAGCACTGCTTTTTCGACTGCACCTCTTACCGAGCAGGGAATGCCATTGGCGAGGGTACGCGTAAGAAAATAGGACGGTAATTAGATTTTAGGGGGTACATAAGCAATGACATTTGAACGAAAAAAGTATTCCAAATTGAAGCACCAATTGAGGTGACAGAGAGCAAGCATATTTTCAACATTCCATCAGGCTATCTGATTGATGTTGAAACTGGTTCGGCCATAGGTGAGTTGGTCAGCCCATCTGGTGATTGGCTTGAGGTTCAATCGACAGGGACAATGAACCTAAATATTCGTGATACGATAAAGATGGATGACGGAAGTACAATCCTCGCTACCATCACAGGCAGGTCTGTTCCTAATGAAGTAGCTGGTCCAAAGATGGAGCAGGGACTTACCGTGACAGGTGATGAAATGTATTTCGTTCTACCACTTCTAATGGAAACTAATTCCGAAAAGTATCACCGGGTAAATGACACGGTATTTCTAGGGAAGATGGATGAACTCACCATGCCGTCTGAAAAGAGCGGGATGATTAAGTACAATGTTTACTAAGTTGGTTATGAAGTTAAGTTGTGAGTTTCTATGTCTTACCCAACCCTTTAATATCACGTAATTTCAAAATCAACTGGTGAAGTATATTTCATCAACATCAGCCGAAGCCACGCTAATCTGACGGCTACCTGCACAGTGCTATAGAAAATAGCCTGTAGCTATCAAATCATA
>DLRJ01000142.1:34023-34906 GCA_002500485.1 Dehalococcoidia bacterium UBA7891 | reverse complement strand
ATTGAAGTGAATGCTGAAGATAAAACCAGAGTCTTATACCTCCCGTATTTATCAGAAAAATAACCCCCGAAGGGTCCAACAAATACTTCTGCACAGCTTTTCATACCTAATGCAAAGCCGGTGACAGTCGCCACTCCTAAAGTTATTAAAATAAGATCGAAATCTAACCCATATTTGTATCTCAGAAAATGCCCTAAAGTGGCTCCTATAAGGCCTGAAAACACTAACCCGGCGAGCATACTCGCAATACTCAGGATTAATACATTGGAATCTTTCAAGACACCAATAAACTCAGTCGCTTTCCTCCCTTTCTTAATTAATTGCTCCCGATGTTGATAACCGGATTTACGAATCCAGATAAAGAAACCGATCAAGGTGAACATTCCGAAAAGCATAAAGGCCACTTCGTACCCCAGGTAGTCAGATAAGAGCCCCCCAAACACAGCACCACCCACCGATCCTATTCGAATTATGGATGCATTACTGGAAAGGTTCAGTCCTATGTTTTCCTTAGTGCTTTGGTCGGAGGCTACCCATTGAGATACAAGGCGTAAAACAGACCAGCAGGTTCCCCAAAGAAGACGTGCAAGAACTAAAATGATGAAGTTTTTAGAAAATGCATACGCCGCCAAAACCCCCAAAGAAGATAGCAAAGATATTCTGAACGGGTTATACACTCCATATCTTTCTACAAAAACGGAACTCAGGGGATTGGTGACCAATCTCACGAGTCGATTTATTGAAAGAAGTATCCCCACTTGGACTATGGTCAAGTGCCATAGTTCAGGCCGTGATGGCATAACCACATACAGCATCGCATCACCCAATAATGCTGCTGAAACAGACAAACTTGTAACAAGAATGGGTAATGGCGGCATTTTGG
>DLRJ01000142.1:0-33634 GCA_002500485.1 Dehalococcoidia bacterium UBA7891 | reverse complement strand
TCACACTACGGAAGTATGCCGGATCTAATCGGAACCCTTAATTTTGATATCAAAGGCTTTTAGCAGGTTAATTACCTCTGGAAAATCAAAATGTGCCTCCCGAATGGAATTACCCATGGGATCGATATAATAATTAACTGCACCATCAAAATCGGATTTATCCAGTTTAGTACCATTAAAGCGAGCGTCTTGTAAATCTGTATTTGTAAATACAGATTGAGTTAAATCACATGCCTCAAAATCTGCATACCACGCCTTACAATTTTTTATTATTAATCCTGGAAGACTGAGTGAATTAAATACTGAAAAACTCAAATCACAAGATTCGAAAGCCATAGGGGCAGATACAGTTATTCCCGTCCAGTCGAGTGAGGTCCAATTGATTCCTGTCACTTTACAGTCTTTAAATTGACTTTCAAAAAAACGGCTACCCGGTAATTTAGTTACGTTAAGATTTGAATCCCTAAACTCACATTCGATAAATCTACATTGATCAAATTCCGCTTCAGCAAGATCACAGTCCAAAAATTGGCATTCCTCAAACGTCGATCTTGAAACTTTTAGAGATACGGCTTTCATTCCTGAAAAAATCTCGTCTTCATATACTGTGTCATTTTTCAAAATTGTCATCGAAATGTTACGAGAGTCGGTCCGGGTAAATGTTATTCAATTTACTCATATATGATTCTCGTAATTGTTCCTCAGTTGATCCTAAATCGTAGGCTGGAGACAGTATCCACTCTGCACCATATACATCGATCAACACAAACCCTGACATGGAATCCAAATAATCTCCAAATATATCTTTAAATTTACCAATCAGTTCCGGCTCAGCTTCACTTTTTTCTACATATTTTGCACTTCCAGTAATTCTCGCTGATTTACGAAGCACGACATCAATAAAACACACCTCAATAGCGGGCCTATCTTTTAAATTTTCTATCGTGTGTGGAGAGCGAATATTGGAAAAGGCCAGCCGGTCATCAGCAAGAATTAAAAATGTGGCTTTGGGAGAAACCGAAGGGGTTCCATCTGCATTGACAGTAGCAACCATACCTGCGCTATGATTTTCTATTAAGGTCCTTATCTCATCGGTAAGCATAATGTTAGACTCTGCCTCGCCTTAAAGCTCTGCCTGGAGTGGCTCCAGTATTCTCACATTTATCCACGACAGCGTCCCCGTTTACAAAGACATAATCAATCCCCACTGGGTATTGTTTGGGATTGTCCTTTGTTGCCAAGGCTTTCACTGTGTCCGGATTAAATAAAACTAAATCAGCCTTGAACCCATCTTTAATTATTCCTCGATTTTGCAATCCAAGCCTCTGGGCGGGGAAGGAGGTCATTTTGCGGATAGCCTCCGGCAAGCGAAGCTGTTTTTCAGCCCTTACGAATTCTGCCAGGACTACAGGAAAGCATCCATATGTTCTCGGATTGGGATGATCCCCGAACAGGATCGCATCACTGGCTATCATTCCAGCTGGATGAGATACAAAATCAGGTAGGGTTTGCGGATTGGTTCCAAGTCCCACCGTCGATATTCCCAAGTTTTCTTCAAGCAATAAATCAAAAAGAGCATCTCTGGAATCCTGATCTCTTAGATCTGATATTTCCGCTATTGATTTGCCTTCATATATTTTGTTCTTTGGTTGATTAAAATTGGTTAACCAGTTGTCCTTTATCGACTCTTCAGACATCTCTCTTTTTATTCTGGCCCTATCATCCGCGTCCTGCAGTGCCTCGATGAGTCTTTCCGGACCACCATCTTTTGCCCAAAAAGGAAACCCGATAGTAATTGTTGTACCCGAATAAGGGTAGGTATAGCAGTCGAAAGTTACATCCATCCCTCCATCTCGGGCATCTTCTACAAGAGCAAGATAGTCCAGGTGGCTACCGTCACCCTGGAACCCTTGCCGAAAATGGGTAAGGTGGACCGGAATATCGGCACCTCTCCCAATCTCAAGAGCTTCCACCCAAGGTGCAAGTCTGCCCTTTCTTTTAAGGCTGGCCCTTGTGTGAGTATGATAGAACCCCCCAAGCTTTGCACTTTCCTTTGATAACTCAATCAATTCCTCGGTAGAAGCATAGGCTCCCGGAGGGTAATCTAGACCGGTCGAAATACCCCATGCTCCCTCCTCCATAGCTTCTCTAATCACCGACTTCATGTTTTCAATTTCAGCCTTGGTTGCTTCTTTTTGTCCCCATCCTACTCCCCAAATTCTCACAGGAGAATTTCCCAAAATATATGCGACATTAATCGCTACAGTTTCCTCATACTTTTTCAGTAATTCGCTGACACTCAGCCAATCTGGAGGCATAGGAGGATAGCCGTTCAATCCCGAGTCAAGCCAGATATACCTCTCCAATTCCTCTGTGGTTTTAAATGGCGCGTGTGAAATCCCGTCGATCCCCACCAGTTCTGTTGTGACTCCCTGGCGTATCTTAGGGTCGTGATGCGGCTCTCCCAAGATAGTTAAACCAGCATGAGAATGTAAATCAATAAATCCTGGACATACAACATACCCAGTCGCATCAATTTTCCTGGCCGCCTCAAGATCAGAGACATCACCCAGATGTACCGAAAGTGAATCCTCAGTTATTCCAACCGCTCCTGCGAAGCCAACATTACCGGTGCCGTCCATTATGGTCCCGCTGTGTATTAGTACATCCAACATATGACTATCTCCACTGTATCGACTGGTATGTTTCGCAAGAGTATGTCATATAATGAATTTTTGATGTTCTAGCGGAGGACAATTTGAGAAAGAACAAAGCCAAACAGGTGATGGATTCAGGTCAGTTGGCACTCGGTGCATATGTAGCTCTTTCGGATCCGCAAATTGTAGAAATCATAGGTATATCCGGATTTGATGCGGTGTTCATAGACATGGAACATACTGCTTTTGATCTGTCGCTAGTCCAACAAATGATAGTGGCCGCAGACCTTGTGGATATAACGCCAATAGTTCGCGTATCCGATAGTGATCCCGGGTTTATATTAAGGGTCCTAGATATGGGTGCTCAAGGAATCGTTATCCCTCACGTGGACGGTTTGGAAGGTGCCAAGAAAGCTGTCGAGGCAGTTAGATACCCGCCTGTTGGTTTGAGAGGTGGCGCTGGAGCAACTAGAGCAGCAAGGTTTGGCTCAGTGGGATGGGCTGATCACGTACGCACTTCCAATCAGGAAATACTTTTATCAGTCATGACAGAAGACACAAAAGCAATCTCTCAGGTTTCAGAAATTGCAGCTTTAGATGGAGTCGATCTTGTAGCACTAGGTCCTACTGATCTCTCACAGACTTTAGGAGTAACAGATCCTTCGGATCCAAAACTGAGGTCGGAAGTAGAAAGAATAGCCAGGGAAGTTAAGGACTCTGGGAGCACTAAATTACAGATGCCTATGAACCACCCAGCTTTTCCCTTGACTGCACAAGCGCTAGTGGAGCTCGGTGTCGGATATACAAATGTTGCCCCCCAGCCGCCAACAATCCTTATGAGGGAAATGCAAAACGCAGTTCGAGAGACTCACCAGATACTAGGCAGGAAGAATTAGCCGGGGCTTACTTATATATATGCAATGGAATTATCTGGGTTCACCCTATCTCCTCTGTGAAAAGAGGCCTTATAGGGGAATTCTCGAAACCGTTCTTCGACAATATCTATACCAAGGCCAGGACCCTCTGGTATAGCAAAATATCCCTCCTCAACATCACTCACACTGGTGACGGATGCCACCTCAGCTGGAGTCAGTTTCCGAGATTCCTGAACAAGGAAATTCGATGCAGCGGCGTCGAAATGAAGATTTGAAGCTGTAGCAAGAGGCCCCATTGGGTTGTGCGGTGCGATCACTAAATCGTGAGCTTCGGCAATAAAGGCTATCTTTCGCATCTCAGTCAATCCTCCGACAATACAAACCTCGGGCTGCAAAATGTCCACGCCCCCTTCTCTTATCAATTCCGATAACTCGAATTTGGTATAGAGACATTCACCGGTTGCCAAAGCACATGGCATCTTTTTCCTCAACTCTCCCATCTCATGTCTGTTTTCCATCCGTATAGGTTCTTCCATAAACCAAGGATTGAATTCCATCATCACATCAGTAAGTTCAAGCACTCGAATGGGCTCGAAGATGGCTGCATGGGCATCAAATCCAACGTCAATATAGTCCCCTATCGCACTCCGGACAGCTTTGAATCGCTCTCTTGCATCAGCCAAGGCATCGTTCCATCTCATCTCGCGCCACATAGGAGATAAGGGACTCGCCTTCAGGGCGGTAAAACCTTTATCAACATTTAGTTTGGCATCTTCGGCTAGCTGCTCTGGGGTATCACCATGAATATCAAAATAAGCCCTGATCTTATCTCTCACCCGACCTCCGAAGAGATCATATACCGGCTTATCAAACGCTTTCCCAGTTATATCCCAGAGAGATTGATCTATGGCGGAAAGCGCAGCAAGGCCTGAAGAACCTATCGGAAACCTAGCGCCTTGATAGCAGAGCGCCCAGTTGCGTTCAATTTCCATTGGGTTCCGACCTTTCAGTTGTTCCTCAAAGTATTGAACCCAATAGGGAGAGGCCATATCAGGTCCGACATGGTATACCTCACCTACTCCGTGAATTCCTTCGTCAGTGAGAGTTTTAACGTAGGCAAGGTTATGCCCTGTTGATTCATCAGTTGAAACTAGGCATTTTATTTCAGTAATTTTCATGGCGTTGTACTCTCTTAATTAATCTAGCCGCTTAGAGAAATCCTGGAGATCGATCACTATAGGATGCAAATCCTCTATCCCAGTGTTGGGGGGGATTCGCCAATATAGAATCATGGTTTAAAGTCATACCTATACCCGAGACTGTCGGCAGCTCAAAATATCCGTCTTTGGGTACCCATGATTCATTGATAAATTCTGATTTTTTCTTCTTATCATCACCATGCCATTCCAGAATTGCGAAATTATTTATTGAAGCCGCATGATGGACACCCGCCGCTGTGGATATGAGGCCTAGCGGGTTGTGAGGAGCGACTGTCACATAGTGTGCTTCGGCAATCGCAGCTATTTTTTTTGCTTCCAGGAATCCGCCGCAACAGAGAATATCCGGTTGAATAATATCTACGGCATCAGCATTCAATAGTTCAGTGAAGCGGTGTATGCCATAGAGGTTTTCACCGGTTGCCAAGGCTACCCGGAAATTCTTACGTAGTTCCGCGCTGGATTCGATGAATTCCGCTCGCGCTGGTTCTTCAATAAACATCAATTTATATGGCGTTATTACCCTTGCAAGTTCCAAGGCCTGTGAAGTTTCTCTTATAGCCACGTGGACATCGACCGCGAGGTCAGGAGCATTGCCGATTGCATCTCTGATTGTTCTCATTCTTTCATCGGCCATCTGAAGAACTTCCCGCCACGGTAACTTTCTCCAGTTGCTTGGTACAGGGCTGGTTTTAAAAGCAGAATATCCTTCTTCAATAAGGTGCTGCGCATTTTCAGCGAGTAGCTGCGGGGAATCTCCATATATTGCATGGTAAACACGAACTTTGTCTCTGGTCTTACCCCCGAGCAAAACATAGACAGGGACCCCTGCCGCCTTCCCCGCGATGTCCCAGAGAGCGATGTCGATTGATGAAATGGCTGACCAGGCGACCTGTCCTAGAGGAAAGCGCATTGTGTTTTTTGCACGTCTTATCAGCCATTCAATGCGAGAAGGGTCCTGACCAACAAACCATGGCTCCATTTCTTCAAGCATCGATATAACACTTTTGTCGGGACCAATTGAGTAGGCTTCACCAGTGCCCGTGATACCTTCATCCGTCTCCACTTCGACAAAAATATTGTTGCGCTGACCGTCGCTTGCGTGATACGTGTTGATTTTTGTAATTTTCATCATCTGAATCCAAAACTTGTGTGTTTTTAGAGTATGCCATATATCACCCCGATAGGTATTATGTATGGAAAATAATTCCACCAGTCCTGAGGAGACAATAAAAATGGCAGTCTATAAGGATCTTAAGGCCCGACTAGACCGAGGGGACACGATAATTCACGATGCGGCGGTAAGTACTGAACTTCAATCCATGGGGGTACCTATGGATTTTGTGGCATGGAGTGGCCCTACAAATTACACTCATCCCTCGAGTGTCGTTCAGATGCATGAACGACATATTAGGGCCGGATCAGACATTATCACCACAAATACCTGGTCTACCCTGCGTCCAACCCTTGAACGCGCTGGTTACGGGGACTTTGTGAGAGAGATAAATAGCCGTGCTGTTCACCTGGCTCAGAAAGCAAGAGAAAGAGCCTCCAACGGTCGGGACATATACATTGCCGGTTCATTATCCAGCCATATAACAGGAAGAGATCCTCGAACAGGTGAAATTGGATTTGGGGCATTTTCATCGAGTCCTCAGGTATCGGTTGCAGAATTAGAGCAATACTACGGCGAGGTCACCGGTATCATGGCAGAAGCAGGTGTGGATTTCTTCATCGTGGAAGCCATGGGACGTGATAATGAGGCCAGAATTATTCAGGCAAGAGCTGCAAAAGAAACTGGCCTACCAGTTTGGATCGGCTTCAATGCATATATTGATTCAAAGGATAATGTTATGGCGGGAGGGCAGCAAAACCCCACAGATATCGCAGAAGGCACTCCTCCTGAGGGATCGCGAACCATGAAAGATTTCACGCTGCGTGAAGCTGTAAATGAAGCTATTTCAGTCGGCCCTGATGTGATCTCCATATTCCATACCAGAATCGCCAATGCCAACAGGGCAGTAAAAGTGGTTTTAGAGGAATGGTCAGGCCCTGTGATGGTATATCCTGATGCAGGACGGCAATCGGCCTCCTTAGCTAAATGGCATAACCATTCCATAGAAAATGAAGAGTCAGTGGAAGACTACATCGATGCTGCGAAAGCATGGGTTGATCAGGGGGTTCAAATAGTGGGAGCATGCTGTGGGTTTGGGGTCCAATACATCGAACCCTTGCGTCAGAGTGTCCCAGAAAAAATATCTATTCCACGGTAAATATACTGACAAACACTTCAGAGAGGGCAAAATGACGCGAAAACCAATAAATCCGGATATCGGTTATGAACTAGCAAACCCCACCGGAGTATCCATTTCGCCTGATGGAAACCTAGCTGTTTACGGAGTTTCCAAACCGGACACCAAGTCAGGAAAGTTAAATAATTCCCTTTGGATCAAAGATATAAAGGATTCAGGTTCCGCACCTAGGAAATTAACGAGCGGTACTACCGACGAGAATCCCAAATTCTCATCAGACGCCTCATTAATTGCCTTTTTAAGAGATGATTCAAAAGGGAAAAAGCAGATCTGGGTATTGCAGATGTCTGGGGGTGAAGCTAGCATGGTCACTTCGCTGCCAGAAAGCATTAGGGATTTCTCGTGGAAGCCTAATAGTACAGGATTTGCCGCGGTCGCAGATGTCGATCCTGATTATGATGGGGATACCGACTATGATGAAATCCAGGTAATTCCTGTATCAAGGATAAGATACAGGCACGATGAGCTGCGCTGGCGCGGTAACAGTGTTACCCAACTCTTTGACGTTGATATAGCTACCAAAGAATCAAAACAACTCACTTTTGATGACGGAGATCAAGGAATACCCTCATGGTCACCTGATGGTTTGAAGCTGGCCTTCATTTCAGACGCGATGCCTGAGCGAGATTTTCATGCCGGGAACGAAGTAAAGGTATTAGATTTATCTTCAGGGAAAATTGATTGCTGGTCTAAAGGACTAGCTGATGCGTGCTCAGCTAACTGGCTCCCAGACAGCAATTCACTTGCAGTTATTGGGTCTGAGGATTTTCGACTTCACAGTTATTACCAAGGCTCCGTCTACATACTCTCACCTGGCTCAGATCCTGTCAGGGTTACCGACGATAACGTCGCTCCTATTGGTGGGAGTCATCCTGCAAAAAATGGGCCTCCCCTATTTATCGATGAAAATGGAGTTATTTTATTTGCAGGCCAATCTGGCGCTGAATCACACATTTATGAGGCAAGAATCGGCGCATGCGGCCAGAATAAAGTAGTCGATCTAGGAGGGCAGCTAACAGCATGTGAATTCGACGATTCACATGAGCAGTTCGCATGCATTTACTCAACACTTGAAAGGTCTCCCGAAGTCTTTCAAGGGACCCTATCAGATAATTCAATACAGATGGTAAGTGACCTTAACTCTGAGTATTTTTTGGAGCGGATAGTTGGTGAAACAGACAGGTTTTCTTTGAACAGATCTGGGTTGGATATCGAATCAGTATTACTCTACCCGGCAGGGTTCAACCCATCAAAAAAATATCCTCTTGTAGTAAATATTCATGGAGGCCCCCACGGGTTATTCGCTAATTCCTTTGATATAACCAGGCAGCTACTTTCATCAAACGGATATTTCGTTTTGGCGGTAAACCCGAGAGGTACCTCAACATACGGGAAGGATTACATGCTGCCCGTGCTGGGAGACTGGGGTGGCGAGGATTACAATGACATCATGGCGTGTCTCGATCATGTGTGCATGCAAGATTATATTGATTCTGAAAGACTCGCAGTTACCGGATATAGCTACGGTGGATTTATGAGTTCATGGGTGATTGGTCATACCGACCGATTCAAATGTGCTGTCATCGGAGCTCCAGTAACTAATCTTGCCTCCTTTTACGGGACTTCAGACATAGGGGTTAATTTTGGTGAGAGACAGATGGGTGGAACTAGAACAGAGATCAAAAAAGAATATGATTTTAGGTCACCATTAAGCTACGCAGAAAATGTTAGTACTCCTGCCTTACTTATGCATGGGGACTCCGATTACCGGGTTCCAATCTCACAGAGTGAAGAGTACTTCGTGACCCTGAAAAGATTAGGAAAGATAGTCGAATTTGTTCGCTTCCCCGGCCAGAACCATGGGCTCATGCGAACAGGGAATCTAAAAATGCGAAAAGAGTACTTAACGAGAATGCTTTCTTGGATAAACAAGTACACGACATGACGAAAGGAGTTGACTTATGACTAGCAAATTAATAGCTGATTTTCTATCTGAAGTTCATATTGCCATATTGGCGATACACCGTGAGAACAGGTCCCCACATTCAACTCCTATATGGTACCAATATGAACCTGATGACACTCTCTGGTTTATGGCAGATCCTAAGACACAAAAAGGGCAATTAATGGAAATTGACACTCCGGTCTCCCTTGTAATGCAAACAGAAACCGCACCTTATAGATATGTGAGTATCGCAGGTCAGATATCGGATGTGGCAAAAGGTAATATGGAACAAGAACTCCGCCCTATATCCAGAAGATATTTAGGCATAAAAGGTGGAGACGAGTATGTTGCAAGTTTTGAGAATTGGAGCAGCAACAGGTATAACGTTAAAATAAACCGAGTTATGTCGATGGGAATTTCTAAGGACTAAATTATTTTTTGTTTTCATAAGTTTCACCAATCAGATCGCCTATTAACAGATGAAATTGCAAAGCCACTTTTGTCTTAATCTGTCAAATTACCGCTAAAATCTGTGAATTGTAGTTATGGAGTTACACCAATGAGTATTACACCGTTTATAGAATACGAAGATGCAACAGAAGAAGTTCGATCAGTCTACCAGGACATTATGGCCACAAGAGGCTCAGACTGGGTCAATAACTTTTGGAAAGCACTTGCCACGCAACCAGAGCTACTCAGACGGACATGGGAAGGTGTGAAATTTGTCATGTCTGATGGAGCTTTGGATCCCCTCACCAAAGAGATGATATACATCGCGGTTAGTGCGACCAATGGCTGTAACTACTGTACGAATAGCCATACAGCTGGAGCACGATCAAAAGGCATGACAGACGAAATGTTTGCCGAGCTAATGGCAGTAGTAGGCATGGCTAACCAAACCAACTCTCTGGCCAACGGATTCCAAGTCGCAGTGGACGAGCAATTCAAAAATGGTGGCAGAGAATAATTTAACTATCTGATAAGCACCCTCGAAAATTTCCATCAGTTTGACAGTATTTCAGCTATTTTTATTTTTGCGAGGTCTTGATCGATATTAACCCCGACGGCGACAGATCCCCCAGCATTAACAGTTCCAAGAGTCTTGCCAGATTCAGGTCCATTGCAAATAACTGAAACATCAAACAGTTCCCATTCGATTAACTCTGGATGCAAAACCGATAAGACAGTTATAGGGTCGTGCAAGCTAAAGTAGTTTCTGTCAGGGATTTTTTTGAACACTGTGTCAAGCAGCTGCCTTATTACTTTCTCACCAGGAGAATTTCCGTGAAGCCAGTCTGTTTCTTCTCTTTTTACGGAAGTGTTTCTGGTGATATCCAGGCCACATAACTTTATTCCTATACCCGAAGACATAACTTCATTTGCGGCTACAGGATCACAATAGATATTAAATTCAGCATGTTCAGTGACATTACCCGGTACATTTACTGCTCCGCCCATCAAATGAATACGCTTAACCCAGTCTTTTATGTTAGGTTCCTTTTTAATTGCCATTGCGATATTTGTCAGTGGCCCGATAGGAACCAGGATGAGTTCTCCCTTATTAGCTTCAGCTTCGCTGATAATAAAATCTACAGCATGTATTTTTCTTGGTTCAATGCTTGGGCTGGGCAACGAGACGTGAAGGCCGGTCTCTCCGTGAATTTCGATTCTATGAGATTTAAATTCATCAAACTCTTCCGGAGAGGTTGAGCTTTCATTTAATGCGCTGGGGTCCCCGATGTATACAGGCACCTCTACTCTATTCATATATGTGAGTAAACTCAGGGCGTTATTAGTTGTGTTCTCCAGAGAGGCATTACCCCCGACAATTGTCATCCCGCGTATATCGATTAATTCAGACTTCAGTGCCATAATTATGGCCAGAAGATCATCGTTACCTGGATCAGTGTCTAGAATTATCTTGATTTTACTCATAAATGTACCCCTGCATAAAAGGAAAATAGCATGTCTGAAAAAGATCTACTTATCACCGACAAGACTAAACTCGTCAGAACGCCAGAGAGGGCATCCTTTGATAGAAAATCAGCTTACGAGATTATAGACGATACTCCCATGTGTCACGTCTCATATCTGATCAACGGGGAGCCATACATAACTCCAACTCTGCAATGGAGGTTTGGAGACGATTTTTACTGGCACGGATCTTCAGCAAGCCGTTTCTTAAGATCCATAGTCGATAACCCTGTTGCAATAAACGTAATGATATTAGACGGATTAGTACTAGCCCGTTCAGGTATGCATCATTCCGCAAACTATCGATCTGTTACTTTGTTTGGAAAGGCACGTAAGATTGATGAAGAAGAGAAGGAGATACAACTAGAAAGATTTGTAGACAATTTACTTCCTGGCAGATGGAATTCACTCAGAAAAATAAACAACCAAGAGGTGAAGGCAACCACCGTTTTTACGATACCGATAGACGAAGCATCAGTAAAAATCCGAACGGGAGGACCTCAGGATGATGATGAAGACTACCAGTTACCTATCTGGGCAGGAGTAATTCCTATCAAACAAGTAACAGGTTCTCCCATTCCTGACGAAAGAAATCTGCCAGGTGTGGCGATCCCAAACCATGTTAATGATTATAAGTTCAGGTGACTGTGTATTGAATTGGGGTTGGAATTTCTCAAAACATCTTAGGGCTTCTTAACATCCCTCAGTAAAATAGCCATCACATTGATAATCTTCCAGTTTGAGAGGGTATCGTAAATTGCGGCTTGCAAAAAATATATCGATCAAGATGCTAGCGGCCATCATAGTGGTTTCGTTATTCATAGCCTGTGAAACTAAGGAAGATAGTGACACTACAGCCGAGATCGTAAACCCGATCACTCCTATATCAACTTCAGTTGGGCGGACATTAGAACCGACATCGATTACCGCTACATATAAACCTGCCAAGACTTCTCCTACCCCGGTACTGGACGTAAAGAGGTCGCCTTCCACGGTCCCTATTACTGCCATGGTCAACCTTTCACCTGAGATAAAGTTCACCATAAATCCAAATTTATGTAAGGATAATCAGGGGCCCGATTGTACTGAGTTAAGGCTAGGAGATGACTACTTTACAACCTCCTTTCCGGAAATAGGCTACCTATATTCCTGCAATGACAAGAATCCCAATGCACCCGGCTCCATAGAAAGTGAGCTCACTTGGATTGATTTTGCTGATAAGACCTGGAACCTCCTTCAAAAGTTATGGCTCCCTGAAACAGCCTCAGGTTTTGATCAAGGCAGCTATGCAGAAGCTTCCTTAGGGCAAATCCGTGAAATCACTACCAACAATTTACCTGTTGACGGAAAAATTGGTGACTGGCCAATGACTTCTTATCCGACTCTGACTAAAATCGACGGTAACCCAGGAATACCAGCATCCCAAAAAAGTTCCTTGTCATATCCATCAAACCCCGAAGAAGAAACAACTCCAACCTGTGTATCATTTGGTTCCATAGGAGTTACCAAAAATGGGGTAGTTATTTACCATGCAGCCGATGGACGCGGCGAAGATGCCGTCGCGAGGGAGATCGTTGATGTTTTTGGAGGCCATCCTGCAGGTAGTAATTATCACTACCATTTCATTCCTGAGCGTCTAGATAATGACTCTCTAGGCGATGGACATTCAGGAATTGTTGGATACATCAACGATGGTTTCCCGATTTATGGATATAAGGGTAAAGACGGCATTGAGATGTCAAATGACGGTTTAGACTTATGCCACGGGCATGACCATGGCTCATTGGGTTATCACTACCACGCAACCATCGAATATCCTTACACTGTGGGATGCTACAAAGGGACACCCAGCTCGGCTGAGGCAAACCAAGTGCAACCCGGTGGGCCTCCTGAAGGTCCCCCTAGAAGAAGACCCTAACGAAAATCAATTTATTTACAGGTGAAACCCTTCTAAATTACCGGATAATTCAAAGGTAACCCGGAAGCCTTAATGTTGTACCTACTTATATGCCATCTCCCTAGGTTCGCACTTAACAGATCATCCAAATTGTCCCCACAAAAGGCTATGTTTGTAGGAGCAGCCATAAGGGTGCCTTCATAGTCGTGGGCCAAAACCTCCAAGGTACCCGTAGGATCCAGCCTAAATATGCTGTCCGGTCTATAACATGAAATATAAAGGTTCCCGTCTGAGTCAAACGCCAACCCATCAGGAACAGAATTTGGCATATCAACAACAATTTCCGGATTACCCGGTTCGCCCTCTGCGTCAATGGGTATTCGTTCAATACGAGGCGGATTCAAACTGACGGCGACATATAAATGCGACCCATCGGAAGAAAGGCAAATCCCATTTGGAAAGGTTTGTAACGCTTCTGACCAAATTTTTGTTTGACCACTAGGACTGATTTTAAATATCCGTCCGTTATCTTTTTCCCACTCGCCAGAGTCCGTTACATAAAGGTTTCCATCCGTATCGAAAGCAGGATAATTAGGCCCCACCATTGGCACAGCCGAGGTTCCCGAAGAGTACTCACTTATCTCCCCTTTTGAATTGGTTTTATAAACTTTGTTGCCACTACAAAAATATAGGTTCCCCGAACCGTCTTGGCACATGCCTCCCACAAAATGCGAGGCCTGGGAAAACTGCTCGTATTTATTTTCTGTAACATTTATACGATATAACTGACCTTCTTCTCCACCTGCGTATGCATATCCATCACTACCCCAAGTGACACATTCAGGGTGATCAAGACCTTCTCCAAAACTTCCAACACAATAGGATACATCCTTTTTAACATCTAGTATCGGCATCTCTATTTCACCTATTTTTCAAATATTGCAAATGTATTTTCAATCCTACGTTAATTACTAATTCATTCTAAAGATTCAATTTGGTTTTACAAATAGACTGCTGCCTTAAACAAAAATTATTGAATAGTGTGTCCGATTGGATTTTCAGACCTGATTGCAACATAAATTTCTAGGGTATCAAAGGAGCAAGGAAGGGATTTAGTAGGTGAAGCCCCTGAAATACCAAAATGCTTTTCATTCTTTGTCGTACCAAAAATTCTTCTCCGATTTATTCGTCATATTTTCTGTGTCGGCATCATGGCTCCCAGCAAAAATACACCTGGTTCAAAGAAGAAGGAGTATTTGAAGTCGTTTCAATATAGTGGTAAAAATAGCTAATGAAATTAAAAGTTTCATATATTTAATAATTAGGAGTTAGATATGCATCTTTTGGAAGTCTCTAATCCTGTCGCTCAGCAGCGAGGTATGATCAATATACTCAAACCGAATCCTCGGCCGAGTTCTCTGGACGGCAAGACGATCGGTCTAATATGGAGTGGCACTCACGGAGGAGACCTTGCTCTCAACCGGGCTGGTGAAATGATACAGGAACGCTTTAGCAACGTTGTCGTTAATTTCTACACAGGCGGTAACTACCCAACCCCTCCTGCTATCGTAGAGCAGGCAGCGAAGGAATGTGACCTGGTAATAGGTGCCACTGCTGATTGAGGAACCTGCGCCTCGTGGATGTGCCACGACATGATAGAAGTCGAAAAGATGGGGAAACCCGCAGTCCCGATAGTTTCGGGACGTTTTGAGGACGACGCCTTGGCTAGTAGTAGAACATTTGGAATGCCTGACCTGCAATTCGTAATAGTTCCTAGGATTTATAGAAACTTGGCTGACGACCTTTGTGTATCCCAAACGGAAGATGCTATAGACGATTTGATCGCCAGTCTGACATCGGATGAAACTCAGGCTGCACAATCGGAAAGCGATGAATCGATTTTAAGATTCGAGGGAGAAGATCGGTACGATGCAGTCCTGAAGATGAATCAAGAATTTACAGGCCGTGATTGGTCCGACGCTCTGCCTATTTGGCCTCCTACAAGAGAGGCCGTTGAAAAGCTAATAGAGGGCACTAATTTGAATGCTGATGATGTGGTGTGCGACATGCCCCCCGGGTTCGGGATTGCCACAGTGGAACAAATCGCGATCAACTCGGCTATGGCAGGAGCAAAACCCGAACACATGCCCATCATTATCGCAGCTGTTAAATGTCTATCGGTAACCGGTGGTCATGGTGGCAAATCTATGCTGATGTCAACGAGCCCACAGGCCCCAATGTTGGTTGTGAATGGTCCTATCGCGAGGAAAATAGGCCTCAATGGAGGATCAGCATTAGGACCCGGTAGAGAAAATGAAATAAATATTACAATAGGCAGGGCTTTTTACCTTTGCTTAAAAAATATAGGTATGTGGTACCCGCATAAGATGGACATGGACACCATAGGTACAACCAGAAAGTTTGTGCCATGTTTAGCCGAAAATGAAGCCGCCAGCCCGTGGGCTTCATATGCAGCTGACAGAGGTTTCTCAGATGACCAGAGTGCCGTTTCTATTTTCACCACCAACGGAGAACTAGACGTGCAAGACCAAGGTAATACATCTGCAGAAGGATTACTTAAGACTTTGGCATATGGAATCACTTTCGGTAATCGCTCGGTTGGCCATTTACAGAGCCAGGAACGACTTATATTCATGCCGCCTGATGTCGCATTACCGGTTGCCGCTGAAGGTTGGTCAAAAGAGGATGCAAAGAATTTTATTTTTGAGCACGCTTACGGAAGCCTCGGTAAATTCATACAATTCATGCCTGTTGAAGATGCTAGGGTAGAAGAAGAATGGCAGTGGATACGTGACAAAACTGAACAAGAATTACTGGAAACCAATATACCGCTATTAGCCGACCCAGACAAAATAGATATTGTCGTGCTTGGTGCTGACAGGGCAAAAACACTTGTTTTCCCGACGGGACCAAGTGCAGAGACTGTCGGAATCGATCAGTATCTACCGTAAAATTTAGCCTTCGTGAATGACAACGAACACACAATTAATCAAAATTATCAACCAGGTTTGTGCTTAACGGTTCTGTCCGTTGCGCAAGGGAACGTGCGGCCACAGATTATTTCTAACAATCAACGGATTGAAAAGTAAGGTAAGGTGAAAAATGTCAACCGAAAAGAATAATGGTGGACCACTTTCCGGCATCAGAATGCTGGATCTAGGACGCTATCAAGCAGGTCCAAGATGTGCCCTCATGTTCGCCCGTATGGGTGCAGAGGTTATTAAAGTCGAAGCCCTCAAAGGTGATGAAAGCAGGCAAAATGGTCCGACAGTAAGAGGCCAGAGTGCCTATTGGGTACAGTACAACAGTGGTAAGAAAAGCCTAGCCATAGATCTCCGAACAGACAAGGGAAAAGAGGTTTTGACGAGATTAGTCAAAAAGTCTGATGTCTTCCTTCAGAATTTTCGGCCTGGAACCATCGATATTATGGGATTTGGGTATGATGTTCTCAAAAAACTTAACCCGAAAATTATCATGATTAACGCTTCCGCCTACGGCCAAGACGGTCCACACCGGGATAAAGTTGGCTTTGACCCTATCGGGCAAGCAATGGGCGGCATGATGTCCCTAACAGGGCTCAAAGGGGACCCTCCAACTAAGACTTACTTCCCTCTAATAGATCGAATAACCTCTCTCCATGCAACCGTCGGGGCCTTGGCTGCCCTGTGGGAAAGGGAAATCTCAGGAGAAGGCCAAGCAATTGACGTATCACTGGCTGATACAGGGTTCACCGTCAATGAAATACCACTAACCGCCTATCTTGGCGATGGCTATATAACTGAAAGATCTACTAGCTATGGTGGTGCAGACAACCCGCTTGGAGGAATGTACGAGACTTCAGATGGATTTGTGATTATTGCAGCCGGAAATAACAACATATGGAAAAGGATGTGCGAGGCGATAGATAAGCCAGAATGGTTAACGGACGACCGGTTTATTTCCCGGGCGTCTAGAGCTGAGAATGGCGCGGCAATAAATGATGTGCTATCTATTTGGTTTTCAGAAAGGAAAATGAAGGATGTGGTGGACTACCTATCTGGTTTTAGTATTCCTTGCGCTCCGGTAAATAGTGTGGCTCAGGCAGCACAGGAATCCCATCTACATGAAAGAGAGATTCTTATGGAGGTCCCTGACCCAATCGCTGGGAAGATACACGTTGCCGGTAAAATGATTAAGTTTAGTCGGACAGAAATGGTAGTGGGATCAACACCTACTGTCGGACAACATACCGAAGAAATATTAAGGGATATAGCGGAATACACGGAAGATGAGATTAAAGAGTTAGATGACAATAACGTGGTTGCTCGAAGCTAACTTATTCGAAATTTACACTATGATAACCTTCGTAGAAGGCATGAATAGATCGTGAGATTACTCAAGGTTACAACTAAAAAATTTGAACTGAGGTACGTCCAATGAGTCATGATGAGATTAACAGAGAATCCATAATGTGGATGTACCAGAAGATGCTCACTATTCGACGTTTTGAAGAACAGGCAAGACGTGAAGCAGATGCGGGAAAATTAAGAGGAATACATTCTTCTATTGGACAGGAAGCAGTCCCAACAGGAGTGTGTGCTCACCTCAGAGATGAAGACTTTGTCCTTGGCACTCACAGAAGCCACCATCACTGCATTGCCAAAGGAGTCGATCTAAATGAAATGATGGCAGAGTTATTGGGTAAATCTACAGGAACCGGGAAAGGAAAGGGCGGCACGATGCATATTGCCGACATAAATAAAGGAATGCTGGGAGCTAATGGAATAGTGGGTTCCAACATTCCAGTGGCCACAGGAGTAGCTTTAACCGCCAAAGTTAAGGGGACTGACAATGTGAGTGTGGTTTTCTTCGGTGATGGTGCTTCAAGCCAAGGGGCCCTCCATGAATCGATGAATTTGGCAAGCATATGGGCTCTTCCAGTCATATTCGTTTGCGAGAACAACAGGTATGCCGAGTCAACTCCTTTCGAATATTCCGTCGCGGGAGGATCCGTTTCTAATAGAGCCGATGGATATGCAATTCCAGGTGTAACAGTAGATGGACAATCAGTGCTAGATGTTTTTGAAGTTGCAAAAGAAGCTGTAGGAAGAGCAAGGGCCGGAGAAGGGCCTACTCTTATAGAAGCTCAAACTTACCGATACCTAGGACATGCAGGTCATGACGATCCGCTTACTTATAGGTCAGAAGAAGAGCAAAAGTACTACATGGATCGGGACTGTATTACCAATTTTAAAAGCTACATATTAGACAGCTCTATGGCCAACGAAGAGGAATTAGATAATATCGAAGTTGCTTGTGAAGTTGCGGTCGCTAAATCTGTCGAATTTGCTGACAACAGTCCTTTCCCCGACCCTGGTGCTCTTACAGAGGATGTTTATACATTCTATAAAAACTAGTTAATCCTGGTTCTGCAACAGACAGAATTAAACCTTAAAGCTGGAGAAAGTTTGAGGAGATAATTCGTCCGCGCTGCTGGCGACTTCTGGATTAACTGAAGACCACACGTGCTCTCCCGCAATTTGAAGTTTCTCATTGGCTTGCTGTTCATTAATTTTCAAAACTTCCCTTCCTTTCATAACCCATTCACCGTCGATCATGACATCTTTTAATTCGTCCGCAGTCGCGTTATATACGATGTTTTTAATGGGATCGCGTAAGGGAACCATAAACAGAGATGACGTATCCCAGAAAAGTAGGTCAGCCTTAGCTCCAGCTGAGATACGCCCTAAATCATCTCGGTGTAGCATCTGAGCCGGGTTGAGAGTAGCTGCGTTAAAGACGTCTGCAGCAGTAGATTTTTCAGTCTGACGACTTATAATTTTGCCCACTACAGCAGACCAACGCATCGCTTCAATCATAGATTGAGGGCATGTATCTGTACCAAGGCATACATTTACTCCAGCGTCTAGATACCCTGGGAATGATTCCATCGCTATACCTCGCCTGTTAAAAACCCAGGTAGCATGGGCAACCGAAGCTTTCGTCCGTTCCAAAATTGATAAGTCGTCTCCTGCAAAATTTACCCAACTATGACCTGCCGGGTAAATGACGTGTCCTAAAAGAGCCCAGTCATTGAGAAAATCAATTGAATCTAACCATTCCACGGGAGTCTTCTCGTATCTTCGGGTAATTTCCTGAAATTCAAAAACTGCTTGGCTAGTATGTAAACTTACGGGGACCTGCATTTCTTGGGAGGCCTCACTACTCATACGAAGCAACTCTTCGGTGCAGTTATCAATTTGAGCAGGACCTAAAAATCCCTTTATTCTCCCATTAGCACGTCCATCTATCCGTTCTACAAAATCGACTGCCTTTTTAAAACCTTCAATTCCGGCTGCTTCATTCCAATCGTATTCAACCTGCCTACCGCTTGGGGTAATCCAACTAGCAGAGCTATACATGTTAGCTATATAGGCCCGTAGTCCAGCCTGCTCCGCAGCGTCAGCCACATAATCTCCCATTCCACCTTGCTCCATGATGGTTGTGGTTCCGGTTCTTATGAGTTCTACAATGGAATAATCCACGCATGCCTCTTTGTCCTCGTCCCTCATTGCCCCACCTCGAGCTCTTAACATCACTGGCAAGCCTGACAAATAAAATTGCCTGCTTCCTACATCTTCAATAAAGGATTTATCCAAAGGTGACCCCGCCATATGGCAATGGGTATTTATAAACCCAGGAGTTATTATCCGATCCCCTGCATCTATGACTTCATCGACAGGTTGATCAAAAGTCTTCCCTACAAAACTTATGTGGTCGCCTTCAACGACAACACAGCCATCCCGAAGGATACGATGTTCTCCGGCCTGATAGGCAACAATAATTTTGGCCTCAATTTTTATCTTTTTAGACAACTCTCACCTCTGCAGTATTTACTAAGCTTTATAGAGCATATCGGCTTAACTGCCGACAAGGACCTTTATTTGCAACTGATGCATTATCTCTTCTTTATTCGGAAATACTATCTTTACTACGATCAGGTAATCAATATCCCTCCTATAAGAACGAAGGTTAAGCTAAATCTCGATGAGTTTGCAGAGCTTACTAATGGTGCCTTCCGATCAATAAGCACAATAGTTGCCAGAAAAATCCCATAAATCCCCTACACCGTTACAATACCAATATTAGGATTATGAAAAATCAGGATAGGTGGCGCCGCTAAGGTGCTACCTCCATCATTCAAGAAGCTTCTCTGAGAAAGGGGGTAGGTTTGATAAAAGGAAAACAGGATCAGGTTTTGCAACAATTAAATAGCTTCTCTCCAAAATTGATCGGCCAACTAAAAAACTTAACTGAAGAAGATTGGTCAGCTCAAAGTCGCTGCGATGACTGGACAGTGAAAGATGTAATGGCACACCTATCATCAGTGGTGACTAATTATCTTATTATTATAGATTCGGCAAAAAATGAAGAAAACATTTTAGATGATCCCAATAGTTCGAGAGATGAACCAGGTTCTCTAGATGGCAAATCACTAGCTGGACGCCTCTCAGAGAGAGCTAAGGAAGCTAGTAAAAATTTCGATTCAAAAGATGCACTAATCAACGAATTAGAACTTAGATTTCAGAGATTATTGGATGGTTTCAATTCTTGCCAAGACAACCAATGGAATTTACCAGCATATCACCCCGTAAATTGGGTTTCGATTCAGGGAATCCTTTTATGGACTCTGTTTGAGTCGACAATTCATGCCTGGGATGCCTTAAATGCTGTAAATGAAAAATATTTGGTCGACAAAGGATTAGCACCACTACTGCCTGAGTATTTCTGCAATAAGCTTATCAACCGATGGTTTAAAACCGCTGATTCTACTGAGACCCCTTCACAGACGCTAGCAGTTAATTTTAGTACTTCAAATGGGCTACGGATAGCCAGCGCCCTAGGTGAATTGGATATAGAAGAGCTCCCAATTAATTCCTTTGATTCAGATGCGGAAATACACACCTCGCCAAGTGAATTCGCATTGCTAATTACAGGCCGGAAAAGCCTATCAGAGTCCATTGAAGATACTTCCACCCAGCTAACAGGTAATCAGACCCATGTCGACTCATTTTCCAGATGGTTCACCGGTTCATAATTAAAATTAAAAGGCTCAATCTCTAAAGCCCAACAAATCCTCTGACAGCTTCTATGAAGGCTCCAGGTTGATCCACCATCACTACATGTCCTGCACTTGCCACATCAATATATGTCACGTCTTTACCAAGGGTCTTCATCTTATCGATAGTATCGTCGCTCACAAGGCCGCTTTCTGCCCCTCTAATCTCAAATATCGGGCATTGTATGTTCTCTATGGCAGACCAGTAGCTATCAATTAATTCGGTGCTAGTCATATCTGGGAGTGGATTATCGAAGCCATTTAAGTCCGCTTTCCATGTCCAAGTACCTGAACCTGTTTGCTTCAACCTAGATTCCGCTTCTTCATGTAAGCGTTCATCTGAAGCTAAAAGGTTCCCAGATCTGAGCCATTGGTAACCATCTTCAATAGTCTGAAATTCCATGGGGGCAGGAGCTGCAGGAGGAGCTTGAAGCCTTTCCGGTGAAGGCTCCGGGGCTATATCAACCATAACAATCCGATCTACAACGCTTTGATTAGTAACTGTGTACAGAATCGAATGCCATCCCCCCATCGAGCACCCTACAAGCGTGATAGTTTCAAATTCATTTATTTTGACAAATTCAGACAGGTCTTCTACAAATTTAACCCTGGCATAGCCGTCATTTGCCCACTCACTATTTCCATGCCCACGTTGGTCTAGAGCAAAAACGTGATATTTAGAAGATGCGAACTCAGCAAACTCTCTCCAAGAAGCAGCAGAATTAGTATGGCTATGAAGACAAACTAAAACTGGGTTGCCTTTTTCACCCCACTCATAAAAAGCAAGTGAATTCCCATTGATCTGGGCGATTTGTGCGTTTGGCATACTAGGCATGATTGGCTCCTAAATAGAAAGATGGCTATAAAATAGTACTTCAGCTATTAAATCAGTCCATATATACTGGGTCAAATCCATAACAGTCACAGTAAATTTTATGATCATAGGACTCCCTAAAGAAACCAAAGATCAAGAACTAAGAGTCGGCATAACGCCTGACGGCGTAGGCACTTTGATAAAAAGTGGTCATCAGGTACTGGTTGAACAAAATGCTGGAGTGGGCAGTGGTATATCAAATGATAGCTATGAGAAAGTGGGTGCTGAGTTAATTCAAAAGCCTGAAGCTTTATTCTCAGCTTCAGAATTAATTGTAAAAGTAAAAGAATTCCAATTATATGAATGCGAACTTTTACGCCCAGGTCTTACGAGTTTCTCTTTCCTTTCCCTAGGAGCCAACCCAAAACTAGCTGAAGCCTTGCTGAAAAGTAGAGTCACAGCTATCGCATATGAAACTATTGAAATGACTGACGGATCTCTACCGATTTTAAAGCCAATGAGCGCTTTGACCGGTAGATTAGCTGTAGATGTAGCAACTCATTACCTAAAAAGTCCACAGGGTGGTACAGGAAAACTTCTAAGTAATATTTCTGGTGTAAATCCTGTAAAAGTGGTAATACTTGGTGCCGGTACGGCGGGATTTCATTCAGCTGAATTAGCGCTAAATATGGGAGCAGAAGTAACAGTATTAAGCCGAGGAAAACAGCGCCTTGGTCAGCTTCAAGAATCGCTAAACAATCACCCTAAACTGAAAATAGCAACGTCTTCAAGCAACAAAATAGAGGAGGCGGTTGAATTAGCTGATGCCGTTATTGGAGCAATTCGGGACGCGGGAGGATCAGTCCCCAAAATAGTCACTAAATCCATGGTGCAATCGATGCAAAAAGGTTCTGTAATAATCGATGCTTGTATCGACCAAGGTGGATGTATTGAGACTAGTCGAGAGACAACACTCAGTGATCCCGTTTATGTAGAGGAAGGTGTGATTCATTACTGTGTACGTAATATGCCTGGTGCCGTCCCTCGAACAGCTACTGAGGCCCTCGTTAACGTGTCCCTACCCTACATAAAATTATTAGCGGATAAAGGTGTAAAAGATGCCCTCGCTACAGATACTTCTCTTTCCATAGGATTGAATGTAGACAATGGGCGACTAGTGAACCCGTCAGTATCTAAGGCATTGGGAATGAGTTAGATATTAACCCTTAAGAAATAATTGATTATACTTTCCGAAATACTTTCTCTAGGGTCTAACAAATATCGGGTGTTTTTCAAATATTTGGAATGGGAGCAGATACGGTTCGAGGGAAGTAGCCAAAGCCAATTCAAAATCGACATTCCATTAAGGTTCTAAAGTCTATACTTCATTACCTATTCCTTTTTTGCTACGATTACGCTTTTGGGATTCAAATTTCCGATTCTTCCACTCTCTGTCCCAGCACTACTATCTATAACGGCATTGATTAATGTAGGCCTTCCTGAATCCATGGCTTCATTTACAGCACTAGTCAGTTCATCTGGTGATGTTACGCTTACCCCGACTCCACCAAACGCCTCTATCATTTTGTCGTACCTTGCATCTTTGACAAAAACAGTTGTTGCAGCATCGGAGCCTCCGGTAGGATTTGTGTCCATACCACGATATATACCACTGTTATTGAAAACAACAACACATACAGGAAGGTTGTAGCGGCAGATCGTCTCAATTTCCATACCTGAGAAACCAAATGCGCTGTCACCTTCTATAGCGAGTACTGGTTTCCCTGTTTCAACGGCTGCAGCAATTGCAGAGCCCATTCCAACCCCCATTACACCCCAAGTGCCTACATCAAGTCGTTTCCTAGGCTTGTACATATCAATTACTGTCCTTGCAAAATCAAGGGTGTTCGCGCCTTCATTCACTAGAACAGAATCAGGACGTTCTTTAATGATTTTTTTTAAAGCACCAAGTGCTCCGTGAAAGTCCATGGGGTTGTTATCGTTTTCAAGTCTGGGGGCCATTCTCGCGACATTAGTTTCAACTTTATCTTTTACCTCTTCTGTCCATCCTAGCGGAGGTTTCGGCCACTCTTCCCCCATACCGTCAAGAAGCGTTTTAACACAGGAACCTATATCACCTACTACTGGCGCAGCAATTTCAACATTGCTGTCCATTTCTTTGGGTTCTATATCTACCTGGATAAATTTCTTGGCCTGATCACCCCATGTCCTCCCTTTGCCGTGGGAGAGGAGCCAATTTATCCTAGCTCCTATAACCAATACCACATCGGACTCTTTGAGTACTAAGGATCTTGCAGCCGAGGCAGATTGCGGGTGAGTATCCGGTAAAAGTCCTTTCGCCATACTCATAGGAAGGTAAGGGATACCACTTTTTTCTACCAGATTCTGAATATCATCATCTGCCTGCGAATAAGCTGCTCCTTTCCCCAAAATAATGAGTGGTCGCTTGGCGTCTTTGAGTAAATTTAACGCTCTGTCAACTGACTGAGTTGAGGGAAGCTGGCTTGGTGCCGCGTCAATTACCTTTACCAGGGATTTTGCCCCTTCATCTATATCAATAACTTGAGTGAAAAGTTTGCCAGGCAAATCCAAATAGACCCCCCCGGGGCGCCCCGAGACAGCAGCGCGTATCGCTCTAGCAATACCAATTCCGATATCTTCCACTTTAAGTACCCTGTAGGCAGCTTTACAAAGCGGTTTTGCTACTGCAAGCTGATCCATTTCCTCATAGTCCCCTTGTTGTAGGTCGACTATCTCTCTCTCAGAAGAACCACTAATCAAAATCATTGGAAAACAATTTGTCGTGGCATGAGCTAAAGCAGTCAGACCATTGAGAAACCCAGGAGCTGACACTGTTAAGCAAATTCCAGGCTTCTTTGTAAGGAATCCTGATGCAGCTGCCGCATAGCCTGCGTTCTGCTCATGTCTAAACGAAAGTATCCTCATCCCAGAAGCCTGCATCATACGGCCTAGATCTGTTATGGGAATGCCTGGTACGTTGTAAATGGTATTAATATCATTGAGTTTAAGGGCATCAACAACCAGATTAAAGCCGTCAGTTAGATTTTCAGTATCTCCAACTTCCTCACCATTTACATCGCCAACTGAATCAGCCATGTGGTTCTCCTTGTTAATCGTTTCATTCCGTCAATAAACGGCTTAGTGATGGAAAAATCAGGGAGTATTTTAAAGAAGCAAGGGGCTTGCGGCTGCTTCATCAGGCCAGAAAAAACCAAACCCTGCTTGAATCGCATACTTCCGGTCTAAGTCGTCCCTGTCCCCCACATGATAGTACTCTTCAACCTCAAACTGAGTTTTAAGATCGGATAAAAGATGCTTATAACAAACAAAATCGTATTCGACTCCGTATTGTTCCCAAATTGCCCTCTGGGCGCTCATAGGCCTGTCGGAACAACTCCCCGTGATTATTCCCTTGGCCCGAGCTGTTTTCACCATCTCCAAAGTTACTGCCCCGGCAGGGTCCCCTATTTCCATAGTGCCGTCTATATCAAAGCTAATTAGTATCGTCAAATTATTCTTCCACTTTATCAAAACAATATGTTTTAGTCTGGTGTCGCGCTCCAAACCGTATAATTTCCTCCAAGAGGCATTGGGCCTCCTGAAACACCAATCTCAGCATTTACACCCGTGATTTGTCTTCCTCCAGCCCGGCCCTGCAACTGCTGTATGGAATCAGTGTGCATCCAGAACCTACTTCTACCGCTGCCTATGTTTCCTCCACTAGGGGACACCGGATTTGGACCTTCAATACTTATATCGGTTTGGTAAAAATCCAATGCATCTCCAAATCCTATCCCTCTATACCCAAGACCTTCGAGGTGAAATTGATGGAACTGGGTAAACCCGTCATACATGTTTTCGAAAGATAAATCAGCGGCAGTTATTCCTGCGCCTTCATATATTTTCCTTCCTGTAAGAGCACACTCTGCTTCTACTTCGTCCAGTGTGGGGGTTAGTCCTCTAGGAACCGCATCGCTGTCTACATGATTGAGAACATAAACAGGCTTTTGTTTCATGTCTTTGGCTCTCTCTGCTGTTGTAAACAGATATGAAGCAGCACACATAATTGGTATGTCATTATCAAAGAGGTTAGCCGGTTTGGCTATCCACCTTGCCAGTTGATAATCTTCAGGAGTCAATTCTTCAGGTCTATGCTGAGCCCAGTAACCTTCCGGAAACATTAGGCCATTCCGGCGGGAATTGATGATGAAAGGAGTCATCATGTCATGATCTTTACCGTATTTCCGACAATATTCGGCAAACTGTAAAGCTGTACCATAGCAAGCTGGCGCGCCCCAAAGACTGCGAATGGCACTCGTTCCACCTATCGCGTCCTGTGCATTTTGACCACCTTGGTAATAACGACCTTCAAGGTTATGCCATGCTTTCAAGACAAGAACTGTGTGAGCCAAACCATCACCAACAGCCTGGGCAGCAACGTTCAATGCGTTTGACATACATACCGGTGCATAGACCGAGTAGTTGATATTGGTGAGTTCTGGCATGTTTTTCAGAAGCCATTCAACGCTTAATTTGGCTACCCCATCTAAAGGATCATCAGTTTGAACAAACGCATTTATAACATCTTGTGGCAATGGTTTATCGTCCGGCCAAAAAGCCCCAGTAGTTGTCTCAGGCACAATGACAATGCCATCAATATGATCAGGTTCCACTCCAGCATCCGCAATGGCATTTCTTAACGCCATTATGCTCCAGGCCCCTACTGATGTCTCTGGGCGTTCGTCCCACCTACGCTCTGTGGGTGAATGACCTACCCCTACAGCAGCGACCTTACCTTTATGTTCCCATATTCCCATACCTTCCCGACTTCTATACATTGAAGACGGAGCGTATCCTGTTGCCATGTTAACTATCTCCTTTTACTAGGCTAATAATGCCTACAAAAATAAAACCTAATTAACTACCTTCCATTCCGGTATCTTTTGCCCATTAGCGCTTTTTTCAAACACAACCTCAACCGCTGCGCCTACTGGAACGTCATCTACTGGTGTACCAGGAAGATGGGAGTACATTTGAATACCAGGATCATCATCAAGCATAATCACCGCCACATTAAACGGCTGGTCATCTTGAAGAAGTCTTATTGGACAATCATGCACAACTCCGTAGTTGTATATATGACCGGTCCCGTTCATTTCCTTCCATTCAAGATTCTCTCCAGATTTGCATTGTCCACAGTCTTGTGCTGGAGGATGCTGCAGGCGATCACATCGAGAACAGTTTTGAATAACCAATTTGGATTCATTTGCTGCTGACCAAAATGGCGCAGTTAATTCATCCGGAATTACTCCTTGTTTCACTTTAGATCTCCTTTTTATTTTTCCTTTGGCAAAACATTAATACCGCAGGTATATGACTTAAGCATTTTGATGATTCGGTTTGATTAATAGGAAATAATCCCATTAGTGGCTAAAGCGTTTAAATCCTCTTCGGTGTATCCAATATCGTTTGATAGTATAGATTTGGTATGTTCGCCTACAAGAGGTGCCCTAAATGCGTCCCACGGTGATTCGGTGAATCGATACGGTCTGCCAACATATTTGATACTGACTCCTTCTCCGATCTCAGGATGAGGTATGTCTGCAAACATTTGGCGATCTTCAGCAAAATGAGGATCGAATAAATTTTCTTCTGGTGATCTTACCTGACCCCATGGAAATTTCAACCTTTGAGCGCCTCTATAAATGTCTTCGGATGTTTGGGAGGCAATGAATCTCCTAACTACCTCAAAGGCATGATCTGAGTCAGTGGTATCGGTAGCTGCGCGCATACCCCTGCTTCCACCCCTTGCCATGTCCTTATATTTTTCTTCTTGCAAATCCTCTGCCATCCCTGCTTCAGCCATCCATCCCACTAATGACAACCATGAATTCAAATTATTGAATAACTGGAATACAATCAAATATCTACCGTCAGCCGTCTTACATAAAGTCTTGGGGGTGGGCGTTGTGGAGTGGTGTCTACCTGTTTGTCTGAAAACATTTTCCCCTTCATAAAGATAGGTTGGAAGAGCATGCTCAGTTGTCGAATTACACGCCTCATGAACTGAAGCATCTATGTATTGACCTTTACCAGAAAAATGTCTGTTGAATAAGGCTGCAAGAGTTCCCATCAGACCATAATGGGACGCGATCTTATTTCCATGGTCTCCACTGGGTCTAATTGGTGGACTACCAGGCAAATCATCGTAGCCACAGGAATGCATAATTCCTCCCATAGCCAAAGCCACGAGGTCAGTCGACTTGTAGTCACGGTATGGACCATCTTGGCCAAATGCTGTCAATGAAGTCATAATCAATCTTTCGTTTCCATATGACAAATCTTCATAACTCAAGCCAATGGAAGGCAAATACCCTGGTTCAAAATCTTCCAGTAATACGTCTGCGGTTGCAGTTAGTTTTTTGATCACTTCCTGACCTTCAGGTGCTTCGATGTTTATTTCCAAACTTTCTTTTGAGGTATTATGAGCCCAGAAAAATAAACTACGGTCGGGATGAGGATCGTCATGCATAAATGGGGCTATTTGACGTTCCATAGCCCCTCCTAGGGGTTCTATTTTTATGACCCTGGCACCCATATCACCCATAAGTTTCCCCATAAAATGCCCCCGAGCGCCACACAATTCTATGACTGTTATACCTTCCAATGCGCCTCCGGTTCTTTCAGGAGGTGTTTGAAATGTTTGTTCAATCATGCTATCCCTTCTTCGTACAAAGTACCCAATTCTTCTGGAGATACATCCAGTAGTTCTGTGTATATCTCGGCGGAATGTTCACCAAGCAAAGGGGAAGGTCTCTCAAGCTTCCAAGGAGTCTCCGACATCCGCATAGGGATGGATTCCACCTTCGCTTTACCAAGCTCTTCGTGGGGAATTTCAGCAATGAAGTTTCGATGTTTCAATTGCGGGTCTTTTTCCGCTCTTTCCATTGGAGTCTGGACGGCACCTGCAGGAACACCAGCATCTTGTAGAATTTCGAAGACTTCATGGGGAGTATGGTTGATCGTCCATTGAGCTATCAATTCATCTAGAGAATCTTGATTTTCGAATCTAGATCGCATGCTTTCAAAGCGTTCTTCGGTTGTCCAGGAAGGATTTCCGACAGCTTTTACAAAATTTCCCCATTCATCTTCTGAAGTTACGGCAATAACGCACCATCTATCTTCACCTTTACAAGGATAGGTGTTGTGGGGAGCAATACCTCGCTCTGGAGCCCTATTACCTGGTGGCATTTCATCTCTTCGGAAAGGTCGATTATTCACTGTGTAATCAAGAATCGCAGTCCCCGTAAGACCTATACCGCTTTCGACTTGAGAAAGATCAAGGTGCTGACCTTTACCTGTTTTATTGCGGTGAATTAGAGCCATCATTATCGCAATGGTTCCGTAAAATCCTCCCGTGTGATCCATATATGAAAAACCCCATCCGGCCGATTCTTCCCCTGGCAGGCCAGACATATAAGTCAATCCTGAGATGGCCTGGGCTGTCGGGCCCCAAGTCACAAAATCACGATCTCGACCACTGTGGCCAAACCCCGACATACTGCAGTAAATTATTTTCGGATTTATCTTTTTTTGCTCTTCGTATCCCAATCCCCACTTCTCTAGCACTCTGGAACTGAAGTTTTCGACTATTACATCTGATTTTTTTATAAGATCTTTTATCAACTCCATTCCTCTCGGGTGCATAACATTAAGAGTGAGACTTCTCTTATTACGGTTCAGTGTTGTAAACAGTGGGCTACGGTTGGGCGATCTTGACCCTCCCACGGGTCTACTAGCTCGAATATAATCCATGTTTGCGTCATTTTCTATCTTTATGACGTCTGCTCCAAAGTCTCCCAGTATCCTGGTACATTGAGGGCCTGCAACAATCCAAGAAAAATCAATAACTCTCACCCCCTCAAGGGCGCCTTTTCTTAATAAGGTTTGCGGTTCCGGCATAGAAACTCTCTACTCTGGTTCATTAATCTTAAATTCGTACATTTTCCAACAAATATCATGGTAGTGAATTTATTTAACTGTATCAACACATGAATACCAAGGGATGATGGTTTGAATTACCCGTATGAGCCCTAACATCTGCTAGTTGAGTTGATAATTGTATTAGGGGTGTTTCGCTAGGATTCCTTGAAAAGAATATTGATAGATTAAGCCTTTTACTGTAATTAAACCAAGCCAAGAGGACTCTTTTTCAAAGTGGAGGTAATAGAAATTGTAAACATTGGCTCCCCGCAGAAGATAATAAGATACCTCTTTATTTAGTCCGCAGCGCTTCTGTCGGAGACATGTTTGCTGCCCGCATCGCAGGGTAAAATCCCGCTATGCCGCCGATCAAAATAGAGCATAAAATCCCCCCTACTACAACATAAACAGGGATGACAATAGACCAATCTTGAGAAATGGCATAAGTTGCAGTAACTGACATACCTACAGCTACTCCTGTAATTCCGCCTAAAACTGACAATAGTAGTGATTCAGTCAGAAATTGGCTCGCGATATGAAATTTTGTCGCCCCTAAAGCCCGACGTAACCCTATTTCATTACGGCGTTCAATCACCGCTATCACCATGACATTCGCAATACCAATTGTGCCTACCAAAAGTGCTACGGCCCCGAGGCCAACGAAAAGGTTCAAAAAAGTGTCTGAAGCTGCAATCCTCGCTTCTAAAACATCAGAGGCACGTCCAACCTGAACTTCTTCGGGGTTTTCAGGATTTACTGTCGCAGGCATGACAGAGCGTACGTCATAGATGTGTTCGGGGTATGCCCGAACGTAGATGACCTCTGGAGGTTCATCAAGGCCCAAAAATTTATCCGCCGCCGGATAACCTATGATCGCTGATCTGTCTAAATCAGCTGCTAGAGGCAATGGTTCCATGATACCGATGACCATAAACCATTTTTCCTTTAACCAAACCTTTTGATCGCCGGATGTATTTCTTATCCCAAGCCTTTCGGCAGCAACCGAACCTAGTACTACGAAGGGAAACTGGGATGTCATTTCATCAAGAAACTTCCCAGATTTCAAAGAACCTCTTTGGGCACTAAGTAGGTTAAGATCAGCGGCGACTATAGTAATCCCTTTTGTTCTCCCGTCTTGAATTAAATCATTTAAGAAAACACCCCCGGTAATTTTCGTTGTTGCAGAAACTTGATAGACAGGGCCTATACGGTCAATCATAGCTGTTGCGTCTAACGATAAGGTGGCTTCTTGGGATCTAAAGCCATCACCTGCCTGTACTGTTAGAAGGTTTGTCCCTAAAGCATCAAGATCCTTCAATAAATCTGCACTTCCTGATTGCGATAGTCCCAATATACCAACTAGAGCTGCGATCCCAATCGTGATACCTGTCACTGACAAGGCCGCTCTGACCCTCCGCGTCCTAAGCCCAGAACTTCCGACACTAAAGATATCCCTCAAATTCATCTTGCTATGTAGTTCGGTAAATTTATCGCTAGTAGAATGATCCATATGATTAGGTCACCGACTCAAATCAGAATAGACACGGCCATCACGAAGAGTGATTTTTCGTCGTGCTGATTCTGCCACTTCTAAATCATGCGTAATTAAAATTACAGTCGTTCCATCTTCATTCAATTTGGTAAACAACTCCATCAACGATGCTGTATTCTCAGAGTCTAGGTTACCAGTCGGTTCATCTGCCAAAACGAATGATGGATTGTGCACCAGCGCTCTGGCCACTGCCACACGCTGCTGTTCCCCTCCGGATAATTCATTGGGCAAATGATTGGCGCGATGCTCAAGAGCAACTCTTCCCAACATTTCAAAAGACCGTTCCCTTCTTTCATCAAGGGGTATTCCTGAATACAAAAGCCCGTTGGCGACATTTTCCAAAGCTGAAAATCCAGGTAGCAGGAAAAATTCCTGAAATACAAACCCTATCTGCTGAGACCTAACCCCCGACAATTGTTTATCAGACATACCGACCACATTTCGACCATCTATAAGTATTGAACCACTACTCGGAACAGAAAGGGTCCCCATAATGTGTAAAAGTGTAGTTTTACCACTTCCAGAAGATCCGATTATGCCCAACAACTCACCATGATTGACAGACATCGATATATCCGACAGGGCTTGAACAATGGGGGGGCCGGGGTAGATTTTACTTATTTCTTTTAACTGTAGTGCGAATTGTGAGGATCTATTTTCCAGATTAATCATGTGGCTATCGTTTATTGGCTAGGAACTACTATCTCTGTGCCAGGTTGCAATCCAGATCCATTGATTTCAACCCATCCATCAGCATATATACCTGTTTCGACAGGTACGAGAATCGTTCCAGTTTCAGTTACAATTTCAAGAGCATAGCCCCCGGATAATAAAGCCAGCAATCCGTTCACTGGTGAAGCCAGCACCCCTTTGGCCAATTCTTTTGTTGCATTTACAGTTACTAGTGCACCTGTCCATTTAAAATATTCTGCGCTGCCTTCCACCGCAATCGAAACCTCCAGGAAAGGATCTCCATCTTGGGGAACAATTGCAAAACTACCGACTTCATCTACTACTCCCACAATGGTGGATTCATCAGGCAGCTCAATTTCCACTTCTGATCCCTTAACCACTAAATTTTGATCAGCCACGTCCACTTGGATTTCAACTTTTTGTAAAGATTTACTTGAAATGTTTATCGCACCATTAGAACTAATTTGGGTCGATATTCTTTCAATGGGAGTTAGCGAAAATAGTTCGGTCCCAGTATTTATTTTTCCACCAATGTTTGGCAAAGTAGAAGAGAAATTCACCATGGACGTTCCAGAAACGAATGTTATTTCCCCAAAATTTATTTCTCCTGACGATATCAGGTTTAGGTCTGACTGGAGTTTCATAATCGCCGCTGTGGTATTTGAACCAAATGTCGAATCCATCTCCAGTGTCTCAGTAGTTCCATACCCTAAAGCAATTAAATTCAGTTTCAATTGATTTATGTCTTCACCGGGTGCTATACCTTCTTTCATGTCTCTCCATGCCGAAAGTTCTCCAAACATAAGGAGAGAAGCTGAATATCCTTCTATAAGATCCTTTCTACTCTGCAGTGCTATATTCAAACTAGAAGTTGCGGAATTTAGTGATTGGGTTGCCTGAAGGAGCTCAGCCTCCGTCGGAAGTTCGTTCAGTGCTAATCTTTGTTCTTTCGAAGATTGAAGAGAAAGATTTGCCTGAAGAAACTCAGCCTCAGTCGGAAGTTCGTTCAGTGCCAATCTTTGTTCTTTCGAAGATTGAAGAGAAAGATTTGCCTGAAGAAGCTCAGCCTCAGTCGGAAGTTCGTTCAGTGCCAATCTTTGTTCCTTAGCAGAATTTAGTGTTTGGGTTGCCTGAAGAACCTCAGCCTCGGTCGATGGTTCGTCCAATCCTAACCTGCTACTCAAAACTTGTTCTAGATTTTTTTCTAAAACCCCTAAAGATTCAAGTGCAGCCTCATAATTTTTCTGAGCATTCAATAAACTATTAGCCTCTGCAGACAAAATATTATTTGAAATCATGTCGATCAAAGAGGATATTAATTTATCGGGGAAAACTTGGCCTCTCAGGTTATTCGGGCATAGCCAGGATGCCTCATCTTGCTTGTCAGCGCTGCAAAGAGATTGGCGGGCAATCAGCCGAGCCGCATCTGTTGATGTTATGGTGTTTTCTCCTTGGGTCAAGTTTGATTCTGCTTGGGCAACATTCGCATCTGCAGAAGCAATCTGGGCAGCCGTGGCCGGCGAATTGAGATTCTCAAGAGTCAGCTCCGCCTGG
>DLRJ01000081.1 GCA_002500485.1 Dehalococcoidia bacterium UBA7891 | reverse complement strand
ATGCCCCTATTCTTTGAAAGTAGTACTGCATTCCCAACAGTTTTACAAAATGTGGATTTTTAGTATTTCACTTTTAAAACTTCAGGCTTTAAAATTTTTAGGAGAGTTGAACCCAGAGCCACCTGATTAAAAGTCAGTAGCGCCTAAGTAATATAAGTGATTTAGACTCAATAAATCGTGGTGAATGGAGAAGACTATGGTTGGACTAGTGAAGGTGGAAATGTTGTTAAGTACAAAATTGTGATGCTTGAAATGGACAAAGTAATAGTTGAGTCATACTAAAAGAGCACAAATGCCAAAAATCCTTGTAACTCGACGAACATTTTCAGTAGCATTAGCCGCGTTGCGGGCGAGTGGTGCTGATGTCGTCATTTGGGAAGACCATGAATCACCGTCGCAAGAGGATCTGATCAAAGCTGTTGCCGATGTGCATGGTCTCTATGCCCACATCACGAATCAAGTAAATGCTGAAGTGATGGATGCCGCACCAAACCTCAAGGTTATCGCCGAGTTTGGTGTTGGCTACGACAATATAGACATTATAGCTGCCAACGAACGTGGCATTGCGGTTTGCAACACTCCAGGCATTCTATCTGAGAGCACAGCTGACGAGGCATTCACACTCCTTGCGTCAATGGCCCGCCGGACCAACGATCTTTCAGCGATGGTCAAGCGAGGCGAATGGGGTGATTTCGACCCGCTTAGCTACCTTGCCAATGACATTCACCATAAGACTATCGGAATTGTTGGTATGGGTAAAATCGGTTCTGAAATGGCCAAACGTGCCAAAGGATTCAGTATGAATGTGCTGTACTTCAACCGGAACAAGCGGGATGAAGAGTTCGGTGCCAGTTACGTGGATTCGTTAGAGGAATTACTCGAACGCTCTGACTACGTCTCACTGCATAACCCGCTTACGCCAGAGACTATGAATATGATGAGTACAGTTCAGTTCAAACTGATGAAAAAATCAGCTATTTTGATCAACACGACTCGTGGTGCGGTGGTAGATCAGGATGCTTTGTACCTGGCACTTAAATCAGGCGAGCTCGCTGGAGCTGCGCTGGACGTTACTGTTCCTGAGCCAATTCCTGCCGACCATCCATTGTTGACACTCGACAACTGCCTCATAATGCCGCACGTAGCAAGCGCCACGGTTGACACACGCATGAAGATGGCGATGATGTCGGTTGAGAACGTTCTAGCCTGTGTGTCAGGCGATTGGCCGCCGTACTGCGTAAATCAAGCTGCGATTGCAGGCAACGCTCGAATAAAGGGAGTATATAATTGTTGACATATGTCGTAATAAGAATATTATAAATAATTATAAGGGGTTGAATCTACACTCACTTAAAATGAATTAGTTACTCAGGATTATCTTCTCAGAGTTTCTGATTCAAAAATATGTTATTTTTCACACTTTCTTTCTTAAAAGATCTAATCGGTTTTTAAATTCAATCCAATTTGCGAAAATGTCTAAGATTGTAAATTTTCTCCCTAAACTTACCGGTTCTTTTGCTTTACCTGCATCTGAAAATCCTACTATAGAAATGGTAGAAGCGGCCTATAGGCATCACAAGATGCATATGCGTTATATTAACGTAGAAGTTGGTCCTGATAATTTAGGAAAAGCTATTGAAGGTGCTATAGCTATGGGATGGATTGGGTTTAACTGCTCTATTCCTAATAAAATTGAAGTTATTCAATACATTGATCGATTGGCAAAATCTGCAAAAATTATTGGTGCTGTGAATTGTGTGGTGATAAAAGATAATGAATTAATTGGTGAAAATACAGATGGTAAAGGCTTCATTAAATCACTTGAAACTATAGTAAACCCTAAAGGGAAAAATGCTGTTGTCTTTGGTGCTGGAGGAGCTTCACGTGCAATTTGTGTGGAGTTGGCTTTTTCAGGAGTAAAAAATATTACTGTTGTAAATCGATCTAAAAAAAAGGGGACTGATCTTGCGGAATTGATCAACAAAAATACAAAGACCAAGGCCCTTTTCAAAGAATTTGTAGATCAATTTCCTTTAGAACCTAAGACTGACTTAGTCATCAATGCAACTTCCATTGGTCTTTTCCCCGATGTCGATTCAGATCTTCCAATCAATTACAATACTCTGACAAAACATATGATTGTTGCTGACGTCATACCAAACCCGCCTAAAACAAAATTCTTAAAAAATTGTTCAGCCATTGGATGTCAGACAATTGATGGTCTTGGTATGCTTGTAAACCAAGGCGTTGCTGGTATAGAACTGTGGACTGGAATCAAAGTTGATGAAAGCGTCATGCGCTCGCGCCTCGAAGAAATTTCGATCAATTCAAGAAATTGGTAAGAACTTGAAATAAATCTTAGAATTTTATTAATTTCTAAAAACCAATTAATGTTACAACTCAATGAAGGTTCGTTGTTACCATTAAACAACTCATTTGTGGCAATTTTTTGTATTGCTTAAATTGACCGATTGTATCCGTAGCACTTTCAACCTGATCAATCCCACTTAATCTCCTGTGAGTAACCCCCACTAATTCCTCAGTGTCAGATGCCCTCAAAGTAAAATTCCTCATTATTGTAAAACAAATCAGCTGATTTTATAGATTGTGTTCTCCTAACCCAAGCAGTAGGATTATAGTTTTGGTATTGAGGAAAAATGAAAAAGGTTTTATTCATTTCATCATGAATACTCTTTTTCACATCAACATATGTTGTTATTTCCACAAATAAGATAGTCATCCAAAAGCTCAATGGAAAATCATATACCCAGAATGACAAATTTACCTGTCTTGAAATGTATTTAGAAGATTTTGGCTGGAAAATAGAAAGTTGAAAGATTGGACCTTAACGAATTTTAGAGATTCTACCATTAGGGTATTTATGTTTATAACACGTATTAATTTTTTTTATGTTTCTTGGAATTGATTTAGGTACTTCTGCAATAAAATTGCTGGTCATTGATGAGAGTAATTCTGTTTTGGCGGAAAGTAACATATCACTTGATGTGAGTAGACCCCAACCTCTTTGGTCAGAACAAGAACCCGATGAATGGTGGCGTGCTTTGCTAAAAGGGATTGAAGACCTGAAATCACAAACTTCCTTGTCAGATCTAAAAGGTATTGGATTATCAGGCCAAATGCATGGGGCCGTGCTTCTAGACAAGAATGGGGAGGTGTTGCGTCCGGCGATTCTCTGGAACGATGGCAGATCAGGAAAGGAGTGTTTTGAACTAGAAGATGCCGTCCCAGATCTACATCGGATCACTGGGAACCTAGCTATGCCAGGATTCACTGCGCCCAAACTTCTCTGGATTCGTAAGAATGAACCAGAGATTTTTAGCAGAATTCGAACAGTTCTGCTGCCGAAGGATTTTCTGAGATTCAGGCTTTGCGGTGAGGCGATATCCGATATGTCGGATTCATCGGGTACGCTCTGGATGGACACCGCAGCTAGAGACTGGTCCGAAATCATGCTTGCAGCCACAAGTCTTTCAAGGGATCAGATGCCCCGGCTCGTTGAAGGAACAAGTCCTGGAGGTGTTCTCCGTTCTGAACTGCGCAGGGAATGGGGAATAGCCGCGAATCCTATAATTGCAGGTGGCGCTGGAGACAATGCTGCCGGAGCAGTAGGCATTGGCGTGATTAAATCAGGTTCTGCATTTGTTTCTTTAGGAACTTCGGGGGTATATTTCGTCGTCAATCCTCGGTTTATCCACAACCCTAAACAAGGATCTCATGCTTTTTGTCACTGTATTCCTGATACATGGCACCAGATGGGTGTTATTCTCAGTGCATCAAGCTGCCTGAGCTGGCTTTCAAGCGTTCTGAAACAGAACGAAGGTGAATTAATCAGTAGCTTGGGATCCAGTCCACTTAAACCCGGAGAAGTGATGTTTTTACCTTACCTGTCCGGAGAAAGAACTCCACATAATAATCCCAATGCACAAGGTGTTTTCTTTGGTTTGAGACATGAACATGGAACAAAGGAACTGACACAGGCAGTGTTAGAAGGAGTCGCTTTCGCTTTTGGAGATTGCCAGCAGGTCCTTTTAGATGCCGGAGCTGAGATTGATGAGGTTTCCTTGATTGGAGGAGGCGCTAGGAGTTATCTCTGGGCTCATATCCTTGCATCCGTTCTTGAACGCCCCATGATAAGACATGACAGTCCCGAAATGGGACCGGCCGTTGGTGCAGCCCGTTTGGCAATGATTGCATTTAACAACGGTTCACTTGAAGAAATATGCCAGCAGCCAGGAATCAAAGAAATTGTTGAACCCAACCTAAAATATGTACCTCAGTATAGACAGAATCAGGAACGTTACCGAAGACTCTACAGGCACCTGGAAGAAGATTTTTCGGAGTAGTCTTTTTACTAATAAAAAAATCTCAAGCAAATTTTTCTCTGTATGCATCAGAACAGCTAGGTCCTCTTAAACTTCACCCTAAAATAGTCTATTTTTTTGTTATTTGATCTATCGCCCACCTGTGAGGCTCACAACATTCCATACCTCACCCATACCTACCTATTTAATGATTTCTGGAGTCCGTTGAATTTCAGGATCAGAGAATAGATCATCCTCATCGGCACTGCGTGTGCTAAACTCACTAACCACAGCACCTTTTGAACCTCCTTGAAACCAATGCCAGGTTAAAGGAGGAATCGTATACTGATCTCCTGGTTTAAGAATAATTTCGTGCCAAACTGTGTAATTCTCTATGCGGTGTTGTGGTGGTTTTGCTTTTGGGGTTTTTGTTGCTTCGCCTTCGACATACAAATAGACAACGCCCCATCTACAGCGGAAGGTCTCCTGTTTTCCCATATACTCTAACTCTGGAATAGGAGGATGCATATGCTGGGGGCATGTCTGGTTTGGAATAAGAACCATCTCTTTAGCGCAATATTTTTCATCGTTATAATAAACAACCAAAGCAACACCAGTTTGCTCGTATTCACCGAGTCCTAGATCAGCAATTTCAATTGTATCTTGTTCTTCAATTGTCAACGCTATACCTGCTTTATCAAGATATTCGGAAGCTACTTTTTGCCATTTGTTAACTTCTTCTAATGTCATTGCCATAATCAATATCTCCTCAAAATGGTTAAAGGAACTTTAGCATTTAGTCCATGGTAAAACTTTGAAATTATTTAGTGATAAAAATAATTATATTTACTTCAATTTTAATGTTATTTTAAATGAGCGGTTCCTGTGACTGTTTGATCCTATTCTAATCAAAACGTAGTAGTCTTACCTTCTTAAGAATAGGTATGAGTGGTATCCTTTAATTGAATTGAGTCTGCTTAATAACTTATCAATTTATTGTTTAGTATTCCAACCCATGATTAAGTGTCGAATCTGATATTATCATATCTTGTTCCAAGTCTAGATAAGGTTGTATTTTTTCATTCTTCAAAAAATCATGATAAACTCCCACAGCTTCTTTGGATCCTAATTCTTTTTGTACAACTCTTCTCATAAGCTCGACAGTCTTAATTGGTGATTCTGTCAAGAGTATTTTTCTGCCAAAAAGCGCAACTCTAGCTCCATACTTTTCTGCCTGCCTGACCAATTCAAAGGTATCACGCATTGTCCCTTTACCACTACCTAAAATCCCAATAATTAAACGTCCAGGATCATAATTAGATAATTCCTCCATTGCTTTTGGGCCGTTATACTGTATTTTTAGGAATAGAGGTCGATCCGCTCTAACTGAACCAGATAAACACCTTACAATACAGTCATTTATATAAAATGGGAGTATTTTAGGATCAACTTTGATATCGATTTGAGGATTGAATACTTCCAAAAAATATCTTATACCTTTCTCTGCAGCTTCGACTTGAAAATCCTTTAACCCCTGCAGAGACGCAACATCTTTTTCAACGTTGTTTGAAAAAGTGATGGAATAAAGTCCTAAATCAGCAATTTCTTTTACACGATTCAATGAAGCAGTTCTGAAATTATTTGAAGGAAAAGAATTGTAATTCGAACCTCGAAGACCCCAAATATCAGTAGTATCATTCAATCTGACAGCCGGAGTTACGGGGCTTTTGCTAAAACATCCTTCTTGAAACAAAATTTCAGCCGAATAGGCAGACATTAACATAACGTCAACTAGTCCACTTTTAACCATTTCTCTCATAGCCTGAAGATACTCAGTGTAGCATTTGTATGAAGAGGTTTCACCTTTCTTCGGTCCAGGAGCCTGTGCCCCTCCCCCTAGTTCACCATCTTTGGCATCTGCGATAATGAAATCTGTTGGTTTGTATGTATTCGTTCTAATTTTATTTAATTTTTCATCTAAACTTTTCATTTAACCAAATACGTGAAATTGTTAATATATTATTCTTTGAAACACAGAACTATTCAGTATTTCATGATACAAGCCTTATATTACAATTTTCATCAATCTGAAGGATTGTGTTTACTTCTTTGAGACTGGTGTTTATAAGTTTATAATTTTTGTGATCAACTAAGTTATATCTTATGTTCGATTCTTCCAAGGAAAGACCTCCACGCTGATGCCTCTTAACTACATTTTTTCGCATGATTGATTCTGGTCCGTTTATAAAAATCAACTTATCTGCATGTCGATGTAGCTCTCGCCAGCCTATTTCATCAAGCAAAAGATAGTTTCCTTCCAACACTAAGATCCCATTATCAATTACTGTAATTGCATCTGTAACTGGATCATGTAGTTGTCTATCATATACTGGCCAATAAGAAGGTTTTCCTGAACGTACTTCAGACAATCTGGACTGTATTTCCTTTAAATTGAATGTTTCAGGACTACCTTTAATTTTGCGCAGTGGTAATTCTCTTCCATTCACCATAATTTTTTTCTGATCAAGAAAATCATTAGTGTAATGAAATCCATCCATCGGAAGTGGTTGTAATGGAACATCAATGATCCCTTTCTTTGTCAAATCCTCCCATAGTGCCGTAAGAGCGGTCTTTCCTGAACCTGGAGGTCCAGCTAAAAAAACAATCAACCTGCCTCCTAATTCTTTCTGCATCAAAGCCATTTCTTTAATTAATGGTATATGCAAAATTTCAATTTCCTCTTGTCTGAATGCCAAATCTGTTTCCTCACCAGCAAGATTTAAAGACAGTGAAATGTTAGCATTTTGATTTGATATTCCTGCCAACATTGCTGTTTCATAATAATTCCTAAGTCCAGCAGTACCACCAGCCGCACTGACATTACAAGCCCCTGTAGCAGCAGCCAATCGACCTGCGTCTTCTATACTCAATCCCCTAACTAAACCTGCAATCAATCCTCCAAAAAAACTATCCCCTGCTCCTAGTGTATCCTTTAATTTCTCAGGTGGCTCAATAGCTTTCACTTTGAAAAATTTACCCTTCTGCGGACTGATTAAAGCTCCATCAGGTCCAAGTTTAATTCCTAGAATCCCTGTGGCTCCTACATTACGATATGCATTGATCATCTTCTCCGGTATGTCTTCACCTGTCTGCATTTTACCCTGAATCTCATTAGGGAAATAGAGATCCAGATGGGGAAGAATGCGTCCTAACGGTTCCATTGAAATCCCACTATTATCTGTATCCATCGCAGTCAAACATCCAGTATTTTTTATCTGTTTCATCACGAAAGGAAAGTCATCCATCAATTCAATAAGTAGCCCATAGTAACCAAACAAGGCCCATCTACTTCGAGCAAACATTTCAATTTGCCCCATAATAAGGTTTCGGTTAAGTTGACTCGATGCTCCAGGATTGCAAAGCATTGCATGATCATTTTGATGATCTACAATGATGCCTGTAATACTTGTAGACATTTCTGGATGAGTAATCAAACCACTGCAATCTATACCTTCAGTCAACAATCTTTCACGAATAATCTCTGCCCAAATATCATTGCCAAGATAGCCGAGAACGGCCGTTCGCATACCAAGTCTGGCCAATGCTGTGCCAGAGTTTGATGTTATTCCACCAATAATGGTTTGCACTGGGTCAATGTAATGTAAAGCCCCCTTCTCAAGTGGCTCATCAAGAATGGCAGGTCCTAGGATCAAATCTACTGTTGTGATTCCACAAACAACACAATCAAATTCTATCTGTCTTTCCATTATTTAATTAGTAATTCCTGAAAATATTACAAATTTTATACAAAGCTTGTAGATGAATCATATTCAAAATCAACAAAAAGCAATTGAGTTGCGAACATAGTTACATTATCTTTGTGCACCGTTATACAAGGTTTTTTAGTGTCATAGCGCTTTTTCTAGATCATATAAAAAAGATATAAAAATAGAGTGATTTCGTCCTACTATTTTACTTCTTTATAATTGTTGGAAAGCAGTTGTGTGGGGCAAAATCTAAGATCAATTAGTGAAATTAATTCCCATTAGGTGGTGAGCAATAAGCTCCCGCTTCATGATCATGGGGGTCTAAAGCTCCGGTCATAATGGACACCGCTTCTGACATGCTATGTGTTTCTGGTTTAACCACTGCGACACTTTTCCCTAGACGGAGTATTTGGATGCGATCCGAAACTTCAAAAACTTGGGGCATGTTGTGACTAATCAAAATAACAGGCATTCCCTGCTCCCGAACATCTTTAATTAGGTCTATCACAAGCTTTGACTCTTTAACACCTAGTGCCGCTGTTGGTTCATCCATAATTACAACTCGACTACCGAATGCTACAGCACGAGCGACGGCTACTCCCTGTCTTTGTCCACCAGATAAAGTTTCTATGGCCTGGTTAATATTTTGTATTGTTAAAAGTCCCAAGTCTGATAGTTTTACTCTGGCTTGCTGTTGCATAGTTTTTTTATCAAGCATTCTGAAAACTTTGCCGAAAATTCCTGAGATACGCAATTCTCGTCCTAGATACATATTATCTGCAATGCTAAGAGCAGGGGATACAGCCAAATTCTGATATACTGTTTCTATACCAGCTTCCCTAGCTTCCATGGGGTTTTTAAAACTTACTGGTTTATTTTCTAACAAAATTTCTCCAGCATTAACTTGAAGTGCTCCTGATATAGCTTTAATTAGTGTTGATTTGCCAGCACCATTATCTCCGATCACTCCTAATACTTCTCCAGGAAAAAGCTCTAAATCTGCATGGTCCAGTGCAACGACACGTCCATAATGTTTCACTAATCCTTGAGCTTTAATAATTGGCTGAAAACTCATGATCCCACCCTTCTAATCCATTGATCTACCGCCACAGCAATAATAATTAAAGCTCCAACAGTGAATTCCTGCCACAGGACATCCAAGCCCGCAAGTGCCAGTCCATTACGAAATACTCCAACAATAAGTGCACCAAATAACGCCCCATAAATTGATCCTCTACCTCCAAAAAAGCTTGTTCCACCTATAACTACGGCTGTAATACTATCCAAATTAGCAGTAGTTCCTGATGCTGGACTAATAGCTCCAATTCGGCCTATTATAACCCATCCACAGAATGCGCATATTACTCCCGCCAATGTATAAACTGACATTAGTATTCGGTCAATTCTGATTCCCGTGAGAGTTGCTGCTTCTGGATCATCTCCGGTTGCATAAACATGCCTACCCCACGCTGTCCAGTTTAAGGCATACCATATAGCAACAAAGAGTAATACCATAAGAATAGAACCATAAGTTAAACGTCCCCCTAAGAAATTGAAGGAGTTCCCCGTCCATTGCAAAAGCGGAGCAATATTCTTTACATCTCCTGAACGGATGGTTTCACTGTTTGAATACCAAATATTGAGAGCATAAATTATATTCCATGTGCCTAATGTTACAATCATTGGAGGCATTTTAAAGCGTACAACAAAAAAACCGTTAAGTGCTCCAAAAAAAGCTCCAACTAACAAACCAACTATAATAGCCAACACAGGAGGAAACCCATAATCCACGGCAAGTCTACCCATAACTACAGATGAAATAACCATTATTGCACCAACAGAAAGATCAATTCCAGCTGTTAAAATAATTAATGTTTGTGCAACAGCAAGAATACCAATTATAGTGACTTGTTGTAAAATCAAAGAGAAATTATAAGGATGAAAAAAACGATCTCCTACTATGAATCCAAACACTATAATTGAAGAAAGAAGAATTAAAGCTGGTGCTGCAACTGGTTGACTATGAAAAAAGCGATGAATCTTGTTACCAACTGAAAAATGTTTCTCTGAAAAGTCAGCCACTTCTCCGCCTGTGTTTATCCCAACCGTATAAATGTCATCTTCTTTTGTTTTATTATCTAAAAAATCAGACATAGAGGAAACCATTGAAGAGCCCGGATAAAATCTCATAAGAACCCGGGCTTATTGAAAGATGCTTAGAAGAGCCC
>DLRJ01000135.1 GCA_002500485.1 Dehalococcoidia bacterium UBA7891 | reverse complement strand
ACTGCTAGCTCTGCCAGTTATTTTAACTTCCCTAGTGTGCGGTACCGCATCCAGTAAGGCGCCTAACGAAATGATTAGCTCAACCCCAGATAATTTTGCTACCTCTAGAACGGTATCCGAAAAAGTTCTCCATTTAAGGTTCGGTTCGGTTCCCACATACATAAGAAGCCCATTTTCTGGGTTATCCTCTGGGACATAGCTGTAGAATTCGTTTGTAGGCCACTTTATAATCCGGTCTTTCCGCCTGTTAATCCGAGTTTGGGGCCGATTTACTGTGAAATCATAATAATTTTCAGGATCTATCTCAGCGATCTTTTTACTTGGTAACTTTCGCACCATGTATCTTATGGCCCTTGTGGCTGCTTCAGCAGCATCTGGCCATCCTGCGAAAGCTACCACCATAGTAGAAAGCTTTGTGTTAGGGGTATCGTGAACGATCAAGCCGTCCATATGCTGCTCCGTTGCTGCTGAATTTATCCGAGTTTAACACTTTACACCATATAATCCAACAATTGTTTTGTGATCCCCTGATATTGTGCTTATGACAAGTGAATCTATTAATTCCGTATACACTTGAAAACTAAAAATGGTAAGAATTTTGGTAAGGAGCAGACCATATGACATTGTTATTGCATTCATGGGAATTTGTAAGATATGAAATTACCAAAAACACCTCCTGGTATTTTGTTTGGATTAAAGATGACTCTGGGCGAGATACTTACGTTGAGTTTACTAAAGGCTCTGAATCTGATGAGGTCGGAAGGCTGATACATGAAATGCTTAATAAATTCAGAGTAGAAGATCTACCGGAAGAAAAAAGATTGGAAAAAAATCTGGGATTGTCACGACGGGTAGAAAATGGGTCTAACATGGCAGTGGCCCTGAGTTCTGTTCGGAGTGCAATTAGCCAACTCCGCTCTATGGAAAGGAGTTTGCCTTTATGCGAATACCTAAGTGGGAAAGCTCCTGCACCAATAGATTTATATGCCAATATTAATAGAGGATTATTTGCGACTGATAGGGCGCCAGATGATTTTGCTAAAGCAGCTTACAAGGCTGTATCCAGAGGATTTAAAGTGATTAAATGTGCCCCGTTCGATGAGGTCACCCTTCCCAATCCTCACAATATAAATGGTGTTATTAAGGGTGGGTTAGACAGACTTACAGCCGTCAGAGAAAGTGTTGGAGCAGATGTTGAAATTCTCGTTGATTGCCATGGGAGATTCGAAGAATCATCATCCAAGATTGTTGCCTCTCTAATCCAGCCTATAGGGATTGGGTGGTTTGAAGAACCTTTAGATCCTATTAATTACTCTGAAGGTTTAGCCAGAATTGCTAGTGAAATCGCTATACCATTAGCAGGAGGGGAATCTGGATATGGAGAGGGATTTTTTGATTCTCTCGCCCAACTCGGATCGGTCCAAACTATCATGCCAGATATTAAATACTGTGGTGGAGTTCAGGAAGCTGTTCGAATCGCCAATAATGCTCATAATAACGGTATAAATTTTTCGCCCCATTGTCCGTCTGGCCCAATATCTCTTCTAGCCTCAGCACACGTTTGTGCGTCATTATGTAAAAAGGTATTACTGGAACACGCAATTGAAGAAATTAACTATAGGAATGAATTGATATCTCCTCGGGAGATTGTGAGAAATGGTCGTATTGAGATGCCGACAGGTATCGGATTAGGCGCAGCCCTGTCAAAGACGGCCCTTAAAAAATATGGGGAATATTTTTCCTTCTAGCGACAGTGAAAATTGGGTTATTTTTCTGCCAGCATGTCATATGCCAGATGCAGCATGACTTTTGCTCCACTGACTAGACTTTTGATTCCTATAGATTCATCTGTCCCATGGGCTTTACTGAGCATTGGGTCATCGTCTGGGTGCGATCCTGAAAATCCGTAAGTAGTTACCCCCAGAGGTCTCGTAAACCTAGAATCTGTGAATCCAGTACTAATAGCTGGAACAAACTGTACGTCCTCTCGGTCCACAGCTTTTTTAGTAGCCTCATGCAAGCTGGTCATGAGCTCAGTTTCAAAGGGGGATGAATTAGGAACAGCCATATAATCTATGGAATATTCCACTCCAGGGATTCCTTCTAGTATTTTATTCAATTCATCTCTGAGGTAATCATCACTCTGGTGGGGTAACGTTCTCACGTCACAAGTGAGCCTAATTTGTTCAGGTACACTATTTGATTTAATTCCTCCATTAATCATAGTTGGAGTTATTGTCATTCTTGATAAAGCCCGAAGCATGGATGCAAATCTTGGATTCTCTTCTTCTTGATCTTTAATAATTTCATCTACGTTATCGGATGATGGTTTGTGTTCAATCGCGAATGTGGATAAATGTTCAAACAAACTCGTGGATGTATCTCTCTCTGCCTCGTATTCTTCTATTCTATTAAGTACTTGAGACAACCTGAAGAGGGCGTTGGTTCCCTGCCATGGAACCGATGCATGTGAACTGACTCCTTTCACATCTATTTCGATTTGTAATCGGCCTTTTTCTCCTACCCCTAAAACATACGTTAATGATCCAGCAGCCTCAATGGGGGATCCCCCGCCCTCGTTAACAGCGAACGGGGCCTGTAATTTTTCTGGGTAGTTTTCTGCCAGCCATCCAAAGCCATATCTTCCTCCATGTTCTTCGTCAGCACCGGAAATCAAGGATAATCCGTCTTTTAAAACCACTCCATTTTGCTTCAATACCTTCATGGCCATCAATTGTGCTGAGAGGAGGCCTTTGCAATCTGAGGCACCCCGGCCGTAGATTCGACCTTGATGTATTTCTGCACTAAATGGTGGATAGGTCCATTTATCCTCATCTTCCACGGGGACAACATCGGTGTGTGACATGAATAAAAGGCCAAGCTCGCCAGAAGTCCCATCAATGTTGGCAATAATATTCCCTCTGTTTGGTGATGATTCCAGGATTTCAGATTTAATTCCTGCTTTAGATAACCAGTCTGATATGTATTTGCAGACTGGAGTTTCGTCGCCTGTTGGCATAAACCCTGTATTAACTGAAGGAATTCG
>DLRJ01000039.1 GCA_002500485.1 Dehalococcoidia bacterium UBA7891 | reverse complement strand
GATTATGTAGCTAAGTATATGATGGGTTCCAATTATCCCCGACACACTCATCCAGCCCTTACTTAGCTCTTCGAATATCATTGCGAACGTCGTAAAATCTAGGCCCATCCCACCGTATTCAGTCGGGATATTAATACCAAACAATCCCAATTCACACATTGTGGGAATTAGTTCATGTGGGTATATGTCTTCATTATCATAGCTATTCGCTATTGGTTCCACGTCTCTCTTCACAAAATCTCTAACTAACGAAACGATCTGTTTACGAGCTTCTTCAGAAGTTTGTGTCACCAATTTCCTAACTCCTAACTCTAGTTAAATCGAGTCTCTATATTGCCTGTTACCTACGTTTTTAGCGGAAACGCCCAACACGTTCAAGAAACCTTCCGCATCCTTGTGATCATAACCCCCCATAGCTTCCATAGAGCCATCATCTGTGTATAAGGAGAATGGTATCTTTTCTATTGAGTCATCGACAGAATCAAAGAATATATTGCCTTTGTACAATTTGATTTGAATGCTACCTGTAACCATAGAAGCCAAAGGAGAAAGGGCTGCCAAGGCTGAGGAGGTTGCAGAATCCAGCCAGTAACCTTGATATATTTGAGTACTAATTAAATTAGATAAATTTGTGTAAAAATCCCTAGCTCTCCTATCTAAAACGAACTGCAAAAGATATTCCCAACTTTGCCCAAGTAATTCCATACCAGGGGATTCATATATGCCTCTAGATTTAATCCCCACAAATCTGTTTTCTATCACATGAGTGCCAATGCCCACCCCATTTCTACCCGCGATGGAATTGGCTTCTTGAAACATTTCTATTAAATCCAGCCGTGATCCGTTCAAGGCTGTAGGAACCCCTTCCTTCCAATCAATGGTCACGTATTCTGGTCTGTCCGGGGCATCCCAAGGCCAAACCCCCATACCAGGTTCCACAAAATCAGGGCTAATTGCAACGTCTTCAAGGTCACCAGCCTCATGAGTCAAACCTAAGAAATTAGCGTCCGTAGAATAGCGGGATTCTCGAGCTGGCCTTATCGGCAATTTGTTCAGCTCACAGTAATCAATCATTTGCTGTCGTCCCGGAAATTTATTAAGGAATTCTTGATCTCTCCACGGAGCGTATACCTCCATTTCAGGTTGTAGCATGTTACTGGCCAGTTGGAACCGGACCTGGTCGTTGCCCCGGCCAGTGGCTCCATGAAAAAGGACATTTATATCATGGTCTTGAAGCTTTCGCAGAATAGCCTTAACAGTAATAGGACGGGCAATTCCGGTAGTATTCCAATAGCCTCCTTCATACCTGGCCTGTGCCTGCAGTACCTTTAGGCCTGCTTCGGCAAGCATCTCTTTCCCAGGCACTATAGTAGCCTCAGAAGCTCCACAAGCCATCATCCTGTTTGCGACAGCCTGCAAATTTTCCTCATCAGGCTGGCCTAAATCCACTGTAAAACAGTGAACGTTAACGCCATTTTGATGCAGCCAGTGTGTGACAGTACAACTGTCCAGGCCACCGGAAACAGCGCCCCCAAACACCGAGGACCCTCTATCGTATATCTCCTTCCAATTCACCTCAGCCTCGTTTATTTCGAAGCATTGGACAGGCCGGCTTCCAATCTGGACAAGGCTTCGTCTATTTCTTCTTTAGTTATAGTCAAAACAGGCATAAGTCGAATCGCATTTGGCCTCATAGGGTTCATTAAAAGACCAGCTTCATTACTTGAGGCAATAACGTCGGGGGTAATATCGGAATCAAATTCAACCGCCCAAATCAGGCCCATTCCTCTAACGTCTGTTATAAATTCGTTATTCGATTGTATCTTCCTGAGTCCTTCCCCAAGATATTCACCCATTTTTGCCGCGTTCTCGGGTATCTCGTTATCGATGATATATTTTGTTGAAGCATGCGCTGCAGCACAAGTCAATGGGTTACCTCCAAAAGTGGAACCATGATCACCCGGATCAAAAGCACATGCAGAATCCTTAGCCAAAAATGCTCCAATTGGAACCCCGCCGCCTAGGCCTTTTGCAAGAGTAATGATGTCGGGTTCAACGCCAAAACTTTGGTATCCGAACAAGGTACCTAATCTCCCCAATCCGGTCTGCACTTCGTCAAAAATCAGCAGCATTCCATTTTGATCGCACCAGTCTCTTACTCCCTTCAAATATTCGACAGAAGGAACGTTTACCCCTCCTTCTCCTTGAACGGGCTCGATCATCACGGCGACAGTGTTGTCTGTTGTAGCCTCTTTTACTGCATCTAAATCATCATATGGGACATGTGAAAACCCGGTAGGTATGGGCTGGAAAAGCTCTTGGTAATGAGGCTGACCCGTGGCAGAGACATTCATCATGGTGCGACCATGAAATGAATTAAGAGCCGTTATTATGTGATAAGCCCCGTCTTTATGTTTTTTCCCATATTTTTTTGCTAATTTGATTGCACCTTCGTTAGCCTCTGCTCCACTGTTGCAGATAAATATCTTGTCTAGGCAGCTATTTTCAACCAAAATTTCAGCTAATTTTAACTGAGGAATGGTATAAAACTGATTTGAAGTCTGAACCAAGGTTTTTGCTTGTTCAGCTATTGCTTCGGCAATAACTGGGTTTGAATGCCCTGCATTATTGACAGCCCACCCAGATGTGAAATCCAAGTATTCTTTTCCATCGACATCCCATACTCTCGCACCCTCTCCTCTTTCAAGTACCATAGGCTGACGCCTAACAAGAAACATATAGTATTTACTTTCGAGTTCTTTCCATTCGGCAGTGCTAGTCATATCAATCTCCTTTTATTACCTCTTCCAAGTTTTCAAACAAAGATTCAATCGTATCTAACTCAGCTTTCAGATTTTCAATAGAATTTCTGATTTCATTTAACTTACTATTTCCCTCACCCTCTAAATTTGCAGGTGTAGACATTGTTTCCTTTTTTACATCTCCTTGAGGCATCGCAATAGTGTCTTTCGTACCAGTGATTTGATACAAGGCATCGTTCAGTGAGTCTCCCATAACGACCTTGTCTGCTGTAGACAAAATAACTTTCTTAAGTTCTGGAAAGCTAACCCCTTCTGCTTGAATATATATGGGCTCAGCATAAAGGATACTATTCCCGATTGGAATAACTAGCAGGTTACCTCTTATACATGTAGACCCTTCAGTACATCTAAGCGTAAACCAAGCAGAGATGTCTTGATCATTATCTATTCTAGCTTCCACTTGTTCAGGTCCATCGACTTGGCGATCCTTAGGAAAGTTGAAGGCTATTAATTTGCCATATTCAGTGGTATCACTTCTTGCGGCCAGCCAACCAACCATATTAGGTCTTCCATCAGGAGTATATGGAATCAATTGAACAAATTCTTCTTTTGTCTCCCCTGGAAGCCGCATGATCACGTAGTATGGCTCCAACGGTTGCAATCCTTCCTGTTGCCCAAATTTTTCTTGTGGGAAAGCCCATAAGTCTTCATTCCCATAAAAATGTTGTGGCTTTTCCATGTGATATTTAATATATTTTTCAGCTTGGATGGCAAAGAGTCCTTGTGGATACCTTACGTGTGAAACCAAATCCGAAGGCATTGAATCGCGATCTGAAAATAGGGTAGGAAACATTTTTTGATAGGTAAGGGCAATGGGATCCGTCGTGTCCCAGATATAAAACGCTACATCCCCTGTATATGCATTCATGACTATCTTGATACTATTCCTTATGTAGTTGTAGTGACCTAAGCTAGTATCGTCTTCATCCGTTGGCTGCGAGTAAGGAAATTTATCGGATGTAGTATAGGCATCTTGGATCCAGAACAACTGATCATTAGCCGCCACTATATAAGGATCTTTATCCAGTTTTAGAAATGGCGCCAGAGTAGAGACTCTTTCTTCAATTGAACGCCGGTATTGGATCTTACTATCTTCATTTAATTGATTACTGATCAGGATATTTATATCCCTCATTTGCCAGGCATAGAGTAGCTTCCTAAAGTAAGAACCGAGCGAGATCCCTCCCGACCCTTCATAACTTCTTACTATTAAGTCTCCTTCTCCGGTCTGGTAATCCAGTTCTTGCGTATTCGTATCAACAATCACGTAGTCTTTTGTGTTTTCACCGTAATAAATTCTTGGATTCTTGACCATTATTTCAGGGGAAGCACCTTGCTCTGAAGATGAAATAGGGATTTCACCATTAGCTGGAATATCTTTAGCAAAAAAAATGGGCCTGCCTTCCGGGGTAAATTCTGTGGCTGGGCTCATGGCAATACCAATACCATGGGTGTAAAACAATTTTTGGTTGACCCAGGTTTGAGCTTCTTCTTTTAATTTTTCTGGGGCAACTTCTCTTGCTGCCAACAGTACTTGTCGGTATTCACCATTTATGGTGTACCTATCAACGTCAGCGTCTTTAAAATCGTAATAAGGTCGAATCAATTGAATTTGTTTGTAAACATTTGTCAATGGTTTGTAATCCCAGAGTCGTATGTTTTCAACGGTAGGAATATTTTCTTCTATTAACTCGGCAGTTATCTCTCCTTCTGCCTCATAGAAAGTCTCCTCTACCTCTTCCAGACCAAACCCAAGCTTAGTGAATTCTATATTGCGCTCGATGTATTTTGTTTCCTTAACAAACTCGTCAGGGTCAACTGAAAATTGCTGAACAACAGAGGGCCAGACTGTTCCAAGCCCAATTATCAAGATCACCCAAATACCTACAGGAGCCAAGGATAATTTAATTTTACCCATAAAGGATCCCACCAGCATAAGTATAGAAACGAGAATACCAGCTATGCTTAAAACCAAATAGGCAGGTAGCCGTGAGTAAACATCTGCGTATGCCGCCCCATAAATAATACCGTGCTCGGATCTAACGAGTTCCAACCTGTCAATCCAATATCCAGCGGAAAGGATCAAAATAGCTAGTGCACCTAAAACAAGTAGGTGATTACGAAGTGGTGTGGTTAAGGAAAAAGCGGTGCCCCTAAGGGTAAAATTCAAAAAAGCCAATGCAGTCGTTGCCACAATAGTGGCTCCTACACAAACTAGAAGCCAACCTTGTAGAAAGGCATAAATGGGTAATTCAAAAACATATAAAGAAAGATCATTACCGTGTAAGGGATCTTTAATCCCAAATCCAGCCGCGTTGCTAAATCGGAGGAAAAGTTCCCATTTGGAGGCAATCACGGATCCTAGTATTACTGCTAATACAACAGATACCAACACACATACTACAAGCAACAATTTCCTAACAATATCAATTAAATTCTCTGAAAGAGGCGCGTCTAATGGTCCTGCTGTTTTTCTGTTCACATAGAAAAGATTTGCTGAAACTAATGCTAAGACAAACACAAAACCTATGAGAAATAATACGACTTTGGTCATTAGAATTGTAATGAAAACATCTTCAAAGCCCATATTCGAATACCAAAGGTAATCTGTGAAAATCCCCTTAGCAATCCATGACAGAACAAAAATAGGGATAAGAATAGATGCTAACACTATCCATTTTATCCGGCTTCCAAGTTTTTCTTTAATTGAAGACGGATCGAAATCAAATGAGGGGAAGGGGGCACTTGCCATGTTATAACCTTTATTAGCCTATTCGAGTACCTAAATTGTGACCGGAAATTACATCTTTTAAAGCCCCTGGGGCGCGGCCATCAATGATTTGCGAAATTGCTCCACCTAAAAGAGCTTCAATACAGGCTTCCATTTTAGGAATCATTCCACCATCAATCACATGAGATGCAACCAAGGAATCAGCCTGACGTTTTGTCATACGAGAAATCAAACGTTTGGAAGAGTCTAAAACTCCTTCCACATCGGTTAGAAATACCATCCGATTTGCATTAATAGAAGAAGACACATACCCCGCCACAGTATCAGCATTTATATTCAATAATTTGCCCTGGTGACCGGAACCTGAGTGAATCCCTACAGGAGCTATTACCGGAATATAGCCACCTTCCAATATTGCCTCTATAGGAGCCGTATCAACAGACCTAATCTTACCGACGTAACCTAACTCAGGATCAGCAATTTCTGCGCTTACCATATTACCATCGGCGCCGGAAATACCAATCGCTCTTCCTCCCAATGCGTTTATAGAGGCGACAAGAGATTTATTTATAACTCCAGTAAGAACTGCAACAACAATATCAAGGCTCTGTGAGTCTGTGACCCTCAATCCATTGACAAATTTAGGCCTAACACCTTGCTTTTCCATCCACTCCGATATTGTCTTACCTCCCCCGTGAATTACAACGAATTTCTCCCCCTCTTTTTGTAATTCCACTAAATCCATCAGGGTAGTGTCATGACTACCCAGAGTACTTCCACCAATCTTGATGACAGTCAGTGATTGTTGATTAATCGGGACATCACTGGCACTTGGTCGTTGATCCACACACTCATCGTTGCTTTTCATGCTTTGTGGTCTTTCCAAACGGTCATCGGATTCAGAGTGATTTATTTCGCTAAACATTTTTAAACCATCAGGTGCTATATGCAGAATTAAAAATTACATATTCTTCAGTAAGATCACATCCCCAACCGGTTGCTGTCGAATTTCCTACATTGAGATCTATCCTGAAATCCACTTGGTCAGAATTCATTGCACTTACAACCGCATCTTTCAGATAGGGTATTGCGATGCCGTTATGAACAATATGGATATCACTTATGAAAATATCTATTTTTTGTTCCTCGAGCTGAATTGAGCTTTTCCCTAGAGCCATTACCAATCGTCCCCAGTTGGGATCTTTCCCGTGTACCATCGCCTTCACCAGAGAAGAGGATGCAATTTCCCTAGCGGCTTTGCGCGCATCTTCTATTGTATGGGCCCCTTCAACAGTGACCTCTATGAGCCTTTGTGCTCCTTCTC
>DLRJ01000109.1 GCA_002500485.1 Dehalococcoidia bacterium UBA7891 | reverse complement strand
GAAACATCCGTACAGTCTTGGGCGATTCCGGATCCAAGCCTATATGCCAATCTTGGCCCGACTGCCCGTCCAATTGGGGTTTTTGAGGTGAGAACCACTGTAGGTTCGGTAGCAATGCATATTTTGTGTAGAACTGCCAGGTAGGCATCTGCCACACCTTCCTGAATAGCATCATCGTTGGCCAAGTATACTTTATCAGCACCCAATGAAATCGCCTGAGAAGCTAAACCTTGATTGCCTCCAATTAAAGCTGCGGAGACAAGACTTCCTGTATCAGCCGCTATTTTCTTTCCCGCTGATATCAGTTCGCCAGCCGTTGAGTGAAGGTCGTCCCCGTCTATTTCGGCAAATATGATTACTTCTGACATTATAGAAACTCCATGTTAATAGTGAAAAATGCTGATGGTTATATTATTTTCTCTTCTCGTAGTTTAAGTGCTAGCAACCTTCCTGAGTCGGCTTCATCTTCGCCTTCTATGATTTCACATTGCCGATCGCTAGCAGGTACGAATAGTTCAGATAGGGTCAGAGCAGGTGATACATCTGACTCCGATAGATCCAGATCACTCAAAGTCCATGTTTCGGGAGTCTTTCTGCTTGCTTGCATGATCCCCCGTAAGGTCGGGTATCTCGGTTCCCCTATTTCATTATTGACGGTGATAAGACAGGGCAAAGGAGCCTCAAACACTTCATATCCGTCGGAACGTGAACTCGCAACCGTGACTGTTCCGTCTCCCAATTCTATGCTTCTGGCTTCTGATAGGCACGCTACTCCTAGCATTTCTGATACCCCTAGAGGTACGTGAGCATTGTCCCAATCTGATGCTTGTTGTCCACAAATAACAATATCTGCCTCTCCTATCTTCTCAATAGCTTTTGAAAGTACAGTTGCGGTACCTAATGCATCCAGATTTTCAGCAACAGGATCTTGAATTAGAATCATCTGGTCAGCCCCCATAGATAGGGGTTTTTTCATAACATCCATCACGAAATCGGTTCCTACGGATATTACTGTAATAGTGGCATCCCCAGCGGCCTCTTTTATTTTCAAAGCGGCCTCTACTGCGTTTTCACAGAACCCGTTAACGACAGGTGGAATGCCTTGGGCTGGGACGACTCTTTTAGCTGCCTCATCAACATTAAAGGCAGACAGTGGAGTTTCTGGATCCATTACCTGTTTGGCACAGACAATGATATTTAAAGACATGGCTTACTCCTAATTATTAAAGTCAAATTACTTAGCTAGTTTAATTATACGTAGCCTTTATTAAAAGAGCCAAGCTTGCCCAATATAGCAACGCTTGATAATAGGCGTCAATTCTAGTGGTATATCGAATTTCACCCTCTTTCAAAAATTTCTTGTTTGTAGAAATAATGAGGAAGAATAAAGAATTAAATTAAAGAAGTTTTTCTAATATGATGCCAAGAATGACCAAATTAATACAAAGTTAAACAAAAATTTAGATACAAACACTTGACTTTTTTTATACAAGTATAAGAAAATGCCTAGCATTAATTTAGAAAAATGTTGAAATAGATGAATCCCTCTGCATGTTTTAACAAAAATCTGAAGACTTAATTAAATAGTGGCCTGTATTAATTTTTAGGAATACATGGTGACGAGAGGTATTAAATATGGTGATACAAACAACTAACCCTTTTGCTCCTGCAAAACCAAGAGTCCCTCTTATACCGAGGAGATTGCAGCCAGTACCAGATCCTATTGAAATAGCAAAACACAATAAGACCCACTGTCCTAAATGTTCCTCGTTATTGCGTGTAAATTATCAGGATGCAGAATGCCTTAGCTGCGGGTTTGTAGACTACGATTATGTTGCTCCTGAACAAGAGAAAAAAGGGAATACTTTAATTGGTACCGGTACTCGGTACGTGATCCGCTATATGGGTGAGTTTGATGCTCTCAGTGACGTTGTTACCCATGTTAAGGTTTACCGGGTTAGGAACAGAGTCATGTACGGTGTCAGTTGCCCGTTTTGTGGTTCTGGCATGGCTCAATCTTCACTTTCAGGTAAACGTAGGGAAGTTAGGGAAGAGAGATATAAATGTAATTCGGGCCACAGGGTTTCTTTATGCCCTAATGGGAAAGGCGATATCGCATGGAAATAAGATAGCCATTTTCGATAATTAAAAAAGCCCTCCATTTCAACGGGGGGCTTTTTTTATTGGTATAGTTGCGAAAGAATTCTTCAATAATTTAATGTTCCACCCTTGGTTATGAAATCTGTTTTAGAAGCTATTAATAAAAGAAGGCAGAAACCTTTTTATCTATGTGATTTTTCTCCTCCCAAGGGAGGAAATGCCGATTTGTTACTCGAATCCTACGACCTTAATCCTGATATGTTTTTGGTGGCCTATGCTCCTGGTAAATCTGTTAGACTAAATCCTATATTTGCGGCAGATTGGATTCACTCCAGAACGAATATCCCATCTGTTTTTACCGTCTCCACCCGTGATATGAATAAAAGTGCGATGCAGAGTCTTTTATTAGGAGCAGAATTGATGGGGCTCCCTAACGTTTTAATAGTCAAAGGGGATAAATTTTCTGCTGAGGATCTGAATTTACAAACTGAAGTGAACGACTTCACCCCCACGGAATTGATATCCGGTGTAAAAACAATGAATGAGCGCCGTGATTTTCGAGGAAATGAATTAACTTACCCAACACGATTCTGTATCGGCGGGGCTTTGGATCTTTCGAGAGATTGGGGAAAGGAATCCTGGTTGACTAAGGCAAAAATTACTAGCGGCTGCAACTTCATTGTTTCACAACCGACTTTCGATCCTGAACTGCCTTCTAAATTCCTTTCATTTTATGAAAAGACAATTGGGGAGCAATTGAAAATTCCGGTTATGTGGGGTATTCAAATGATAGAAAAAGATACTATTTCATTTGCGAATGTTCCTAGCTGGGTGTACCAAGAACTAGAAGAGGGAGGGTCATCATATGAAATCACAATCAATCTGGTTAAAAGATACTTAGAACTTGGGATTGATACCTTTTATCTTGTTCCAACAATCTATAAAGGTGGGAGAAGAGATTATCTGTCAGCCCAAGCGGTGATGGAAGATATTGAATAATCTGTTCCTTTACGTGTGATGGTATTTAATTTAGGAATGTTCTTAGGCGAAACGTCGTTGACCTTCAACCTGTCCCATTTTATAATTCGGGCTCGTTATCGATACTATGAAAGAGGTGAACATTTTGGCTAACGAGACAGGTAAGCGTTATTCTTGTGGTAAATGCGGATCGGAATTTGTTGTCACAAGAGGTGCAGATGGCACGGTGTCTTGTTGTGGCGAACCGATGTCTCAAAAATAAAATAGTGAATTGTCTGATTATAAATATGGGTTTGAGGGGTTTTACGAATGTCTAATCAACTTGGGAGGCGATACCAATGCGACGGGTGCGGAACCACTGTTTTATGTACTAAAGCAGGGGATGGGGTCATTCAATGTTGCGATCTAGGTATGGAGCTTCAACAGCCCAGAAAATTGCCTTCATCAGACTGATCAATTTTATGCCCTAGCAGGCGGTTCTTAATTCACCAGCTATGCAACCGTTAATGTTTTTGAGTAGGCAGCACTGTGTTGTTCGTCCGCATGGTATGAACTTCTCACAAGTGGTCCAGACGCTATATGCTTAAATCCCATTTCCATACCGATTTTTTCCAAATCTGCAAATTCTTCCGGCGTATACCATTTCGAGATGGGAGCATGCTTTTGGGAAGGTCTTAGGTATTGCCCGATTGTTAGTAAGTCGCATCTGTGTTGGAGCAGGTCTTCCATAGTCTCTATAATCTCTGTCTTTGTTTCTCCAAGGCCTACCATCATTCCTGATTTGGTAACTCCGTCTGGCATGAAGTCCTTAACTCTGTCCAACAATCTCAAAGAAAGCTGGTAGTCGCCTTTGGCCCGTACTCTGGGGAATATTCTTTTTACGGTTTCTATATTGTGATTGAAGGTTTCCGGATTTGCGTCGGTCACAATTTTGAGTGCTTTCCAATCACCCTGGAAGTCAGGTGTTAAAACCTCAACCTTACATGTGGGAACTCTTTTTTTGATTTGCCGAATGCATTGAGCAAATATGAAGGCTCCCCCATCTGGTAAATCATCTCGGTTCACTGAGGTAATAACCGCGTACTTCAAGCCGAGAATTTTTACAGTGTTGGCTAATCTCTTTGGTTCCTCAAGATCGAGATTGGTTGGCCGTCCCGTGGTTACGGCACAATATGTGCATGCTCTGGTACAAATGTCCCCCAATATCATGAAGGTAGCTGTTTCTTTTTCCCAGCATTCCCCTATATTGGGACACCTGGCTTCTTCGCAAACTGTGTGGAGACCTTGGGTTTTAATTAAAGTTTGCAATTTAGAATAGTTTGGTCCACTAGGCATCTTGACTTTAAGCCATGTGGGTAACCGTCTTTCGGTATTCATCGATGGGAGACTCCACTATTTTATTAACCGGCCTACGTACCATCATGATAGCAGAGGTAATAGAAAATCACGTAATACACTTTACAGTTTCGGCGTTTCGGGAGACTATCAAATCACAAATATAAATGGTTGAGGGTTGAATGGTTGATTCAGGCAGAGCAGTAACCTATAGCGGAGATCCTTTGAGAAATCTGGACCCACAAAAGGAATTTGCAGAATTGCGACTTCTTTCAATGGGAGCTTTTGGGGACACCGTGGCCAATTTTGAAGACGGATTCATTCAAGTTTTTGGAGGCATCGTTGGGGAAGTTGTGAAAGCTCGCATTTATAGATTCAAGAGACGTGGTAAAAACAAGATAAATGGTATGGTCTCTGAGGTTATAAAAGCCTCGCCGCATCGAGTCGATAGTCCCTGCCCCTATTTTGGTCCATGCAGTGGATGCCAGTGGCAGCATGTGTCCTATGAATATCAGCTAGAACTAAAAAGAGGTGCGGTCAGGCATGTTTTTGCAGACTATGCCTCTCTTTCAAATGTGCATGTGTCCAAAACCAATCCAGCTCCGGAAATTTTTAATTATCGCAATCATGCCAGATTTACTGTTCGGTTTGGGGGTCAGCTTGGATTTTCTAACCGGATAACCAGAAGATTCGTCAGAGTTGATGAATGTATGTTGATGGATTCGAAAATCAATAGCTTTCTATCCCAACTACAAGACAATTCCTCAGAGACAACCAATCTATCTATAAGAGTGGGAGCGAATACTGATGATTATCTAATTCAACCTGAGTTATCTGGGCCAGATATAGATTTTGAAACGGGACAGAAGTGGTATGTAGAAAATATGCTAAACAGAGAGTTTAGAGTTGCGTCTCCATCCTTTTTCCAAGTAAACACCAGGCAAGCGGAATTTATGATAAATCTTGTCGGTGATAAATTAGGGTTAAACGGGGATGAAATTCTTGTCGATGCATACGCAGGGGTTGGTGTTTTTGCCTCATTACTTTCGGACAGAGTAAGAAAAGTGATTGCAGTGGAAGAGTCCCAAGCTGCTGTAAAAGACGCACTATTTGGATTAAACGACTTGCAGAATGTTCACTATATTCAGGGAAAAACTGAAGACATATTGGAAGAATTAGAAGAGAAAATAGATGTAATTATCCTCGACCCACCAAGAACCGGATGTCATCCCCAAGCGATAGCTTCGGTTCTGTCCGCGGAGCCAAATCAAATTGCTTATGTATCCTGTGATCCACCTTCTCTAGCCAGAGATTTGGATATGCTGGTACAGGGAGGATATCAAATCGACAGTGTAGATCCTATAGATATGTTTCCGCAGACATACCATACTGAATGCGTAGCTACTTTGTCTCGGAAAAACTAACTCATAATAAATTTTTGTAATCTGACTTCCGATAGGTCGATACCCTATGGATAGTTTTCACATGGATGAGAAAAATAAACAGAAAAAAATAACTGTTTTCGCAACTTCGTCACCGAGAAGAAAACAGATGTTGCACCAATTCGGGTTGGATTTCAGATTTGTAGACCCTATTGGAAATGAAAGAATTAAACATGAGAATGAATCTCCTCTTGAATATGTCCAGTCATTAGCAACACAAAAGGCTAGAAGCGTATTCGAGGTGGTTCCCAATAATGCGATAATTTTTGCAGCCGATACAGTCGTGGTGTTAGGGGATCAGGTGATTGGTAAGCCAATAAATAGAACTGAGGCAGAAGAAACCTTAAAAAATTTATCTGGCAGTCATCATCAGGTGATAACCGCAATCTGCGTGTTCGATACGGCCAAAGACGTGTATCTTGAAGAAGCCGTCGCAACAAAAGTTCACATGAGGGATTATTGCTACGGTGAAATAAGGTCATACGTAGAAACAGGGGACCCCATGGATAAGGCCGGGTCTTATGCAATTCAAAATGACTTTTTTAACCCGGTTGAGGCCATAGAAGGATGTTATTTTTCAGTTGTGGGCCTCCCTATATGCACATTATTAAAAATTTTGACTCAATTGAAATTAAAAACAATAATTGATGTGGAAAAACACAAGAGAGATTTCTCGAAATGTACGGGATGTTTGATGTTGTCACCCTTAAATAGATCTCAAATAATTACGGAGTTATAACCTCATGCTGGGAATGGGAAGCATGGAAATTTTGGTTATATTGTTAATATCTTTTCTTTTGCTTGGGCCACAAAAAATGATTTCTGGAGCACGGATACTGGGAGATTTAATCTCGGAGGCTAAGAGATTCGCAGAAAAAATTCCCCATATTGATGTAGATAATTCTGCCACTACTAGAAATAACAATATCAACGAGGTGGAATCTGACGGTAATAAGTCACAACTTGATTTGGGCCAAGATACTGCAACTCCTGTGGCTTTTCAATCGCGGAAGAAAAAAACCCCTGCACCTGAACCGCCCGGACTTTTGGGTGAAGAAGAGATAAATGACAAAAAAACAGGCACTGAGGATGAATCTGATAAGAGCTCAGGGGAGTGATGTCCATTGAGGGATGATTCACAGTCTCTAGGGACTCACCTTGATGAACTGCGAAGGCGTCTAACGTGGTCTGCAATTGTTGTTGTGATCTTCACGGTTGTCGCTTTCATTTTTCATCAGCAAATACTTCGTTTGTTGATGGAGCCTGCTAGTGGGTTTCCTGGTGTTCCAAACCAAAAGCCTATATACACTGATTTGACCGAATTTATTGGCATAGCTATGAAAGCATCACTGCTTGCCGGAATTTTTACCTCATTGCCTTTTCTTTTATGGCAGCTAGTAATGTTCGTTTCACCCGGGCTAAATCCCACTGAAAAAAAATATTTATACATATTGATGCCTGTTAGCGTCATCATTTTTTTACTTGGTGCTGCGTTTGGGTACTTTGTATTGTTTCCACCGGCGGTCAAATTTCTTATTACTTTCGGTAGTGATGTTGCTACACCAATGATTAGGATTGGTAACTACGTGGGCCTGATGCTTTCTCTTCTATTCTGGATGGGAGTGATATTCGAATTACCCATCGTATTGTTTTTCCTATCTAGGATCGGGGTAGTACGACCAGCGTTTTTATCAAGGAACCGGAAATGGGCAATTGTGCTCTCATTCGTGTTAGGAGCTCTAATCACACCTACATTGGACCCTATAAATCAGACCTTGGTAGCTATTCCAGTTTTAGTTTTGTATGAGGTAGGGATTATTTTGTCCAAATTAGGGGTGAAAATAAGATATAGAGAATCTCCAGATGATTTTGAATAAAACTGGAAACAAGGGTAATTCGTGATTCGAGTACATTTGAGTTTACATCCTCTGAATGTATTAAACTTTTGCACCATGGAGTAAACCCCAGGCTATTCTTTTTTAGTCGTTGAATCCTCTTCGGTGATATCTTTTTGGGTGGACCTGAATTCCTTGAGGGCTTTTCCCATAGCGCCTCCAATTTCCGGTAACCTGCCTACACCAAATATTATTAGTACAACCACCAAAACGATTATTAGTTCCATGGGGCCAAATCTGAAAGGCATTATCTCCTCCCCACTTTGTGAATGAATTGCGTCAGTATCGACAGCTTCAATTCTATCAAATACTGTGAATCTGTTCCCAAATTATTTTTTTAGGATGAATACAAGCCAAATGCGTATCGAACCTATTGCCTTTGTAGCAAATATCACAGTACAATTTTAGCCTTGTAATTCGCCTCTGAACTATTTTATTCTCAGGTTAACGAACTTAAAAAATATGTTGGGACACGTAAAATGGATGCTCATAATCTGATACCAGTAGAAAAAAATCCAAACATTGAAGACTTTGGCCCTGGAGATACTGTTATTGTTAACGTGCGTGTGGTTGAAGGGGAAAGGGTTAGGACTCAGGCCTTTGAAGGAGTCGTTCTGAGAGTCAGAGGAAATGGAAGAGGAGAGACATTCACAGTTCGTAGGATTACCAATCAAGTAGGTGTGGAACGAACTTTTCTTAAGTGTTCTCCAAACGTAGAATCTGTCAAAGTTACAAGGAAGGGAAAAGTCAGAAGGGCTAGACTGTATTATTTGAGAGGTCTGTCAGGTAGGGCCGCCAGAATTAAAGAAGACAGAAGGTCTTGATTTCCTAAACCGAAGTCTCAGTTTCTCCCCTTCTATAATTGTATACTTCAGGACAAATGACCTTAGTTAGGTAACGAGGTTGAGTCTTTTGAAATTTGTCGAAGTAGCAGTAGATTCGCCGGGTTCTGGCAATAGGACCTTTACTTACTCGATCCCGTCAGGGCTTTCCTTGGAACTAGGTCACTCTGTGGTTGTACCCTTTGGTAATCAGACCAAACAAGGAATAGTTTTTGGGGTTTCAAGTACATCCGACTTGGATTCGGTACGGGAAGCATTGGAACTCACAGACAGGGACCCTTTAATTGACCCGATTCGCTTGGAGTTAGCCCGTTGGGTCAGCCAACAGTATTTTTGTACGCTATTTCAGGCCTGTTCCCTAATGTTTCCCCCAGGAGCCAGGAAACGTAAATCTGTCTGGTTGTCTATGGCCAGTGGGGTTGAGATATCAGAACTGAAATTTGGAGACTTCCAGACTTCCGTTCTGAAATATTTGTCTTCTAGGAAAGCTGCACAACTGGAGAAAGTGGTCGCCCACTTCGGAGAAAGAGCTCGAGGGTCGGTTACCCGGCTTGTTGAAAAGCAGGTAGTTGTCCGGACTGTGAAAGAATCCTCAGTCAAAGTTCGGGTGAAGTATGAAAAGTTAGGTAAAATAACCAAATCAGGTAAATTAGCTTTAAAGGCGGGGAAATTACTTAAAGCTCCAAAACAATTGGCCGCCCTCACTTTTCTAACTAATGAAGAAGATACAGTACATCGACTGGCTACCCTAAGGGGCAAATTCGGGTCTTCTTCCATTAATTCACTAATATCCAGGGGTTATTTGGACCAGGAACAACTCGAAGTTGAAAGGGACCCTCTCAACGGTAAATCGTATACACCCGCTCAGCCGGTTAATCTTTCAGATTCACAAACTTACGCTTTAGAACAAATATCTGAGTTGATAGAGAATCCTTCTATTAAGACCAGAGCTGTCCTTCTCCATGGAGTTACCGGTAGTGGTAAGACTGAAGTGTATTTGGATGCTGTGTCCTTGTGCATTTCCCGGGGGAAAAATTCCTTGGTGCTTGTTCCAGAAATCGCACTGACCCCCCAAACTATAGAAAGGTTTTCTTCCAGGTTTCCAGGAAAAATAGCGGTTCTGCATAGCGGATTGACAGTAGGGGAACGATTTGATCAGTGGAGGAAGATCAGAGCTAATGAATATCAAGTTGTGATTGGGTCAAGAAGTTCCATATTTGCCCCCTTAAATAACTTAGGGTTAATCATAATTGACGAGGAACATGAATGGACTTATAAACAGAATGATGGGGTGCCTAGGTATCATGCACGAGATGTTGCGATGCAATTAGCAGGATTAACATCAGCCGCTGTTATTTTAGGTTCAGCCTCCCCTGATATTGAATCCTACCGGCGAGCCAAGCGGGGAAGATATCGCCTTGTAGAGTTACACCATAGATATAGACCGGATGCTGTCAATGGCAGTTCAAATAGAGACGACAGATTGCTTGCCGAGGTCAATATTGTGGATATGAGGGCTGAGTTAAAGTCTGGTAATAATGACATTTTCAGCAGGCAATTAGTAGCCGAATTAGAAAGAACTATCAGTAATGGAAATCAGGCCATTCTTTTTCTAAACAGAAGAGGTTTCTCTTCTTTGGTCCAATGCAATAGCTGTGGGTATGTAGCCAAATGTAGAAATTGTGACGTGTCACTCACATTTCATGCTGAGTCCAAACTATTAATATGCCACTACTGTGCTCAAAGGAGAAGGGATATTGAAAAATGTCTGGAGTGTGGTAGCGATTCTGTTGGTAAGTATGGTGTCGGGACACAACTTGTGACTGAAAAACTTAATAAATTGTACCCTCACGTGGTAATAGATAGGTGGGATAGTGATGCTATAGCTAAGAATTCCCACTACGGGGAACTTTTGGACAGGTTCAGATCAGGACGATCTCAAATTGTTGTTGGTACTCAGTTAATATCAAAAGGACATCATCTGCCTAACGTTACATTAGTAGGTGTTGTATCAGCTGATGTCGGTCTTGGGCTGCCAGATTTCAGAGCATCTGAGCGAGTATTTCAAACTTTGTGCCAGGTAGCTGGTAGAGCAGGGAGAGGAACGGAGGACGGTAAAGTTATTATTCAAACCTACCAACCAGACCATTACGCTATAAAAACTGCTGCTACGCAGAATTACCAATCTTTTTTTGATATAGAATCGATGAATAGGCGTAACCACGTTCAGCCGCCTTATAGCAAAATAATTAGATTACTTAGACAAGATGTGGATGACATTTCTGGACAGAGAGAGGCCAAGCAGCTAGCGAAGCTATTGGAAGAACAAAGACAGATATGGGGGTTATCGGATACCGAAATTCTTGGCCCGACTCAAGCCTTTCCAAGTCGAGTTAGAGGTAGATATAGATGGCAACTAATATTAAGAGGCCCAAACCCCCGAACTTTGCTGGAAACAATAAGTTTGCCTGGTGTTTCTGATGAACGTAGGTCTATGAAAAGAGGATGGGTATTAGATGTGGATTCTTACCTGTCGATCTGATCGTTTTGGATGGCATTGCTGGTGTTTAAATTAAATAGCCATACCGATCCCCTTGGTATAATTGTTTTTAGCGTTCAGATGTGCTTTTTATAAGAACTGTTTGGAGAGGAACCCCTGATGCAAGAGTTGAAAACTGCTTTATTCGACCTAAGAGAAAAGGTTTCTAACCTATTGGTGCGTCTTTGACCTTCCTTCAAAGGAACGAAAAATAAAAGAATTGGAAAAAGAATCTATAGCTCCAAATTTTTGGGAAGATTCTGCTGATGCCCAGTCCAAAATGAAAACCTTGGCAGCATTAAATAATCAGGTTGTTTTATGGAAAGGATTCGAAGAACAGATAATGACGAATCTGGAATTACTTGAACTGGCTAATTCAGAGAATGATCCAAGCTTTCTGGATGAGATTCGCTTGGAAACGGGCCGAATAGAAAAAAGGGTTGGAGATGAGGAATTTACCCTTACCTTATCTGGTGAACACGATCAAAGAGATGCCATACTAGCCTTACATGCAGGGGCAGGAGGTGTTGATTCTCAAGATTGGGCTTCTATGTTGGTCCGTATGTATACCAGATGGTGTGATCGGAAAGGGTTTGGCTGTGAAGTTCTAGATCTTTCTCACGGGGAAGAATCTGGTATAAAAAGTGTGGTGATGCAAATAACTGGCCATTATGCATATGGCCATCTCAAAGCGGAAAAAGGAGTTCATAGGCTCGTTCGGATTTCACCATTCGATAACGACCATGCTAGGCATACCTCATTTGCTCTTGCAGAAGTTATACCAAAGATGGATGAAGGTACCGACGTTGAAATTAATACAGATGAGTTGAGGGTGGATGTATTCAGAGCCGGTGGACATGGCGGACAGAATGTCCAGAAAAATTCAACAGCTATACGAATAACTCATGAACCTACTGGCATAGTTGTCACATGTCAAAATGAAAGATCCCAACGCCAAAACAGAGAAATAGCTATGAGAATATTGGCCTCTCGTTTGGCAGAGTTAGAAAGAGAGAGAAAAGATAAAGAAATGTCGGATTTGAAAGGCGATCATGTTTCTGCCGAGTGGGGTAATCAAATTCGTAGCTATGTATTGCATCCGTATCAGATGGTTAAGGATCATCGCACCAATGTGGAGACATCGGCTACAGATGAAGTTTTAGATGGCAACTTGGACGTCTTTATAAAAGCATATTTGGCCTTCCAAATGGGTTCTGAGTGACGCTTTAATTACTCAAGATTTCCGCTAAGGTGATAATACCTAAGTGAAATTGCCGTTGTTAATATTCAAGAAAGATCACTATTATTAAAGAGACCTGTTTTTTGTTTAAGATTAAATTGATTTTGAGGTATATATGATTAACCGTTTTGCACTCGTTTTTTCAATGCTCATACTTTTAATAGGATCAATAGCGTGTGGTCAGAATGCCATAGGAAAGGCTGTTGGTGATTCAGGAAACTCAGACTCAGCCATTGGAACCTCTAACGTGGCTGAGTCGATACAAGAATCCACAAAAGAAAAAAGGGCGGATCTGCAAACTGAAGTAAAAACCTTAGCTGATGTTTCCGAAGCACCAGTTGGCGTATTTAACCGGCTTTGGTCTGACCCTCCAACACTAGATCCTCATCTCACTTCAGATACCACTTCTGCAGGTGTTGTTGTGGAAATATTTGGCGGGTTGGTAGGATTTGATACCAGCTTGCGATTGATTCCTGATCTCGCTGATAGTTGGGATATTTCAAATGACGGCCTTACTTATACCTTTAAAATCCGGAATAATGCTGTATTTCATGATGGGACTAAAGTCACAGCAGAGGATTTTAAGTGGTCTTTGGAACGAGCCGTAAACCCGGATACTGCTTCGCCTACGGCCAAAACATATTTAGGCGACATAGTGGGAGTAGCCGCTGTGCTGGAAGGTAAAAGTTCTGAGATAAGTGGTGTCAAAGCTGTCGACGATAGCACTTTACAAATAGTGATTGATTCTCCGAAGGCATATTTTTTAGCCAAACTTACTTATCCTACGGCATACGTTGTTGACAGAAATAATGTATCCGTAGGAGGTCTTAACTGGACCGATAGCCCCAATGGGACTGGGCCATTTAAATTATCAGATTATAAAATTGGAGAAAGGATAATATTGGAGCGAAACGACCTGTATCACCTCGATAAAGCGAAGCTAGCAAAGATCCAGATGAATTTGGCCGGAGGTTCCTCCATGGCCATGTATGAAAATGATGAGATTGATATTACGGGAGTGGGGCTTTTTGATCTGGAACGAATCAAAGATCCAGTTGACCCACTTAATGGAGATCTGGTCGTTGCTGACCCAGGATATTCAGTTAACTACATAGGTTTTAACGTACAAGAACCTCCTTTTGATGATTCTAAATTTCGTCGCGCATTAAACCATGCGATAGACAAGGAATTAATTGCAAAGGAAGTGTATTCCGATTTGGTGGTTCCTGCGTACGGGATATTGCCACCAGGCTTTCCTGGGTTCAATGAGCAGCTCGAGGGTCTTCGGCATGATCCCGTTCTAGCCAAAAAACTTTTGTCCGAATCAAAATATGCTGATCCGGGGACTAGGCCAAGAATCGTAATAACCATCCCAGGCACGGGGGGTACTCCTGGATTAGACCTGGAGGTAATAATAAACATGTGGCTGGAAACCTTGGGTGTTGAGGTGGAGATACAGCAAGTCGAATGGGCTACATATCTCAAAGATTTGGACGAGGAAAAATTCCAGGCTTTTGGCGGTTTAGGTTGGGAGGCCGACTATCCTGACCCTCAAGATTTCTTGGACATATTATTTCATTCGGAAAGTGAAAATAACCACGGCTTATATTCTAGTCAGAAGGCTGATATTTTACTCCAGGATGCTAGGATTGAGACAGACTTGGTGAAGCGAATAGATCTTTACCAAGAAGCAGAGAAAATCATTGTTAATGATGCTGCTTGGGTTCCTTTATGGTTTGCAGGAGAACGGCACGTTTTAATAAAGCCATATGTGAAAGGGTATGAGTTGACCCCAATGACGATATCAAAGATGCGATATGTTTATATAGAAGATTAAACTTGACGATTAATCGTACCTAAATTATTCACAGTCCTCTGATGTCGTTTATGCTATAACGAATTCAGAGTAAGTTTAGAGGCATATGTGGATATATATAACTAGAAGATTACTATGGTTGCCGGCATTATTGTTAATGGTGTCGGCAGTTACCTTCGTTCTCGGAACATATGGGCCTGGTGATCCTGTGAGGGTGATGCTAGGAACTAAATACGACGAGGAGACTGCAGACAGACTTAGATCTTCATTGGGGCTGGATAGGCCTGTTATAGTTCAATACGCTGACTACATATCTGGGGCAATCAGGGGAGACTTCGGAGAAAGCCTTAGATATCGGGGCCGATCAGTAGGCTCTTTGTTGGCTTCCAAGATGTGGGTTTCTTTTCAAGTTAACCTAGCTGCAATGGTTGTCAGTTTGTCCATTGGGTTACCTTTAGGATTTTTTATAGCCCATAAACAAGGCACTTGGGTAGATCCTGCAGCTGTTGCATTCACTTTGATTCTAATGTCCATACCTATTATGGTGAGCATTCCTATAGTTTTGTGGGGTTTGTGCTTGAAATTGAGTCTGGTGCCATGCTCGGGGTGGGGAGGATTTTTTGACTTGAGGATTATAGTTCCTGCTATCACAATGGGGATTCCTGGGGTTGCTGGACTTGCTCGTTTGATGCGGGCTAGTACCCTAGATGTATTTGGTCAAGATTTCATCAGAACTGCAAGAGCAAAAGGTTTAGGTGAAAGATATATTGATGTAAGGCATGTTCTGAGAAATGCAATCATTCCTGTGGTAACCATTTTGTCTTTTTCCCTAGCTGGTATGCTAACCACCGGGTTCATAACTGAGAGATTACTTGGTATACCAGGTGTAGGAGATTTTGCTATACAGGCTATTTTTAACAGGGATTATCCAGTAATAATGGCATTCACTCTCATACTATCAAGTGCCTTTGTAGTTGCTAACTTGTTGGCTGACATCGCCTACTCACTAATTGATCCACGCATAAGGCTTTCCTAGTGGAGACAGCCATCAGTAACAAAGGTCATTTGTCTCGGGCTTTCACTAGGCTGTGGCATAAAAAAATAGCAGTCGTGTGTTTGTTTGCCATCTTGCTCATTTATTTTATGGGTATATTTGCACCTTTGATAGCACCTTATGGCTATAACGAACAGGATTACCAATCGATCAGAGAGGGTCCGACAATGGAACATATAGCTGGGACTGATCTGAAAGGTAGGGATGTTTTTTCGAGGGTCCTGTGGGGGATACAAAACACAGTGATAATAACCTTGGTAACGATTCTAACCGGGGGATTGTTGATAGGTGTATCGCTTGGATTGATTTCTGGTTACTATGGAGGCAGGGTTGATTCAGTAATAATGAGGATAGGCGAGCTTTTCGCCTCTTTTCCGGACATATTGTTAGTTATTTTATTGGCTGCCACCTTAAGGCCAAGAATTTTAAATGTTGTTCGTTGGATTGAAGATAATACCTTGTTAGATGGGCTAGTCAAATCTGGAGTCGCTGACTATTTAGTGATCTCCTTGGCCTTGGTTTCATTTAGTTGGGTTGGGATGGCTCGTTTAGTACGGGGCCAAGTCTTATCTTTAAAAAGCTCACAATATGTCGAATCCGCCCAGGCAACGGGGGCTTCTACTTCACGGATTTTATTTATTCATCTTCTACCTAACGCGATAGGTCCTATCGTAGTTATGGTCTCGATGGGCATGGGTACCTTGATTGGAACCGAGATTATATTGAGTTGGCTTGGGTTGGGTATACAGCCACCGCGACCTAGTTTAGGAACTATGTTATTGGAAGCGGGTAGTATTAGCGCGCTTCGGGTTGTTCCTTGGATGTTGATCGCTCCAGGCGTTGTAGCTTGGTCATTAGTGCTTTGCTGGAATTTGTTTGGTGATGCTATGAGTGATGTATTAAACCCCAGCACTAGGTGAATCTGGTAAATCTTTAAATAAAGTGAGATATGAAAGTCCATTTAGTCGACGGAACATATGAATTATTTCGAGCCCATTTTGGGCAACCTGAAAGATTAGCACCTGACGGAATGCATGTTTCAGCTGTCAGGGGTTTGATAATGACCTTGATAGCATTACTAAATCAACCAGAAGTTACTCACATAGCAGTGGCCTTTGATAGTTCAATCAAATCTTTTAGAAATGAGTTGCTACCAACATACAAGGATGGATCCGACACCCCTTTAGAGTTGAAAATGCAATTTCCATTAGCTGAAAGAGTAGTAAATGCGCTTGGTATAGTGTCATGGCCTATGCATGATTATGAAGCTGATGATGCATTGGCCACAGCAGCATTGCTCTATTCAAAACAGGATACTGTGCAGCAGGTAATCATTTGTTCACCCGACAAGGATTTATGTCAAATGGTTGATGGGGATCAAATCGTATGCCTAGACAGGAAAAATAATTTAATCCTGAACGAATTAGGCGTCCTTGAAAAATTCGGCATTTTACCGATATCAATACCCGATTATTTAGGATTAGTCGGTGACACAGCCGATAATATTCCAGGCATTCCGAAATGGGGTGCGAAATCTAGCTCTACTCTTCTTAATCGGTATATTCACATAGAGGACATACCAAATACTTACGAACTCTGGGATGTCTCTGTAAGAGGGGCAGCAGCTCTAAGTTTGAGCCTTGAAGACAGTAGAGAGGAAGCCTGCCTTTATCGGGAAATCGCTACAGTGCGTACCGATTTAGAGATAACGGAAACCCTTAAAGAGCTGGAATGGCTAGGGGCTTCGAAGAATCTTTTTCCATCTTTGTGCCGTGAATTAGGTTTGGGGAATTTGTCGAACCGGCCCCAAAAATGGCAATAGGATCAAAGTGAATTTACTGACTAATTTTTAGACAAATATTTTCTGTATAACTGGTAGACAATTAAGACTGCTGCAATTGCTAAATAACCATATGTAAAAAGTAATCTTTGATCCGTCTCAGTAAACGGCAGATGTGCTAGGAATAGTACTAGTAATATCATTCCCGATTTCCACCCGATTATTCGAGGCAAAACCAATATAATTGCTAGCACTGATACAGCTGCAGTTAACAAGAATTCCACTGATTGCATGTTGTTGAGCGGGAAACTTAGAATTTCTCCTACAGAAAGGCTGAAAATCCCTACCATGCTTCCAACTAAAAGAGTGAGTTGGTTGACTTCTGCAGAAATAAGAGTTGTTAGTCCTGCTACAGGGTTTGCTCGAAGGCTGAATAGAACAGCAATTATTATTTCCGGTGATTCTGAGGCCAATGGAGCGATCCATTGGATTAATAAAAAGTCACTAATTCCGAAATCTCGTCCAGTTTCTACAAGAGCATGAACAAATGGTTCTGCAGCCACTAAAATCACAAAAGCAGAATAGGCAAATAGCGCTAAAACAATCAGCCTTCTGGTCAATTTAGACTGCTCTCCTATGGCCAATGAGGGGCCCATTAGTTCTGGTTCCTCAGATTCCTTCGTTGAGCTCAACCACAAATAAACTAGATAAAGAGATATTAGGGCGACAGCCACTATAACGTGTACTTGCTGCATGAAAAATATCAAAAATGTAACTGCAGTTGCCACCGACAACATCAGTATCTCAAGGCCCATAGCGCCCTTCATATTTAGTGAGGTTCTTCTTTTCAGCCAAAAAATTAAGATTACGGCTGACCATCCCAAACCAACGAGTAATCTGTTTGCTCCGGTTACATTGGCGGCTACTCTTTCCATTTCAACAGTTATTGTTCCACTCGCAGCATCATAGGATTGGCCTGCGTCCCATGCTAGAACAGCTTCCACTGCGTATTCCGGGAGAATTGCAATTAGAGCTAGGATGGCTATTGCAAAAGAAGCTGAAACATCTAGCTGGGCGGCCTCGGCGGCCCATGAAATGAGGAAAGCTCCCCCCACAATGCCCATTCCGAAAATGAAGGCGTCTAAGATCGGATGAAAATGGATTCCTCCGAATACCATTATGAAAGAAGGCATCCCTAGGCAGGCGAGTCCAGCCAATAGAATCCAAGAGGCTGAATGACTATTTTTATTATCCAGAGTCACTTTATCATCACCATATATTCTAAATCAGATCTTTCCAAATTATGCCCCCGATAAACCACAGTAGGGTGCAATAGTGCGAAATTCTAGCATAGTATATTTTCAACTGTTGATTATTCATAGTTATTCAACTAAAATTCTAGGGTTGGGCGGGGAGTGACTACGAGTCGGTTTATGACCCCTTGTTTGGATGGTTGTTTCAGAGTGGTGAATTAGGCACGGGAATAGCTTGACATACCTAAGGGTGGTGCATATCATGAAACCGTTCATTCGCCGTTGCCGGGGCTTGTTGCTGTTTTGCTGCTTGCTCCTTCAACAAACAAGTTTGGACTAAAATTCGTTCCTTTATAGAAAGAAGGGGGTCAAATGGGAAAGCTATTTAGCCTTCAGGCGTTGTTAACAGCCCTGGTTTTCTCAGTAATGTTATTTGTATTATCAGCATGTGCAGCACCTGCTGCTGGACAGCCCGGTCTTCCAGGTAATCCTGGTAGTCCCGGAATTTCCGGTGCTCAGGGACCGCAAGGAGAGCCTGGCCTTCCAGGTTTGCCTGGCAATCCTGGCCCAGCCGGCGCTCCTGGTCTTCAAGGACCAGCAGGTCCAGATGGTTCTGACGCTGTGGCACCAGAAGGTAATATAGCTGTTAGTAAGTCTAGGGTAACCATGTCTGAGGCATTCAGTGTTTCTGGTTCGGGCTTTCAGCCAAATGAGCCGGTCGTGATACAACTTAGAATCGACTCAAGTTTGTCACCAATTATTGGTGGCGGAAGAGGTTCTCAAGTAACTGCCAATGGTGCAGGAGCCTTTGAAGTTTCCTTTGATTTCGTGTCTGAAAAGGCCGCTATCATAGGTAGGGCAGGTGGTCCTTCTACTGTGTTCGCGCAAGGCGGAAGTGGTAGTAAAGCAAGTGCACCTATAACAATAGTGTCATCGTCTTCTCCAACGGGGAACGCATCGGCTAGCTTGGCAGCGACACCTGCAGAGGCTGGTGGTACTTCCATTGTTTACGGCGCAGGATTTGCACCTGGTGGAATGGTTAGCATCATCGCCGTTGGTGCAGCTGATGGAGTTGATAAAATATTGGCAGGTGGAGAAGTAAATGCTTCCGGTGCCTTCCAAATCGACGTTAAAGTGGCTCTTGATGCGGGCCTCTATACGCTTACCGCCAAAGGTTCCTCTAACTCAGAAGCCACAGCTCCATTACTAGTAGCTGATAAATAAGCAAACGAGGTTCCTAACTGAATCAATTTAGTTAGATAACATAGAACCTGGCTGAACTAAGGCCCTCAAACTTAACTGTTTGGGGGTCTTATTAGTTTTTCGAAAAATGAATTTTTGCACAATCAGTGGGTAACTAATTCTTTGAATTTGAATGTTAGAAACGTTTGCTGAAGGCAAAACTAGGGATAATTAGTGGTGACATTCATTTCGTCAAAGCTTTTTGTACCTACGAGGTGTTGGATATTTGTGGTTATTGCACAAGTCGCATAGGCTTTGGGCAGTAACAATCAATTTATAGGATACCTACGAGTAAAAGGGACAATGGGGAGAATAGACACTGTAAAAGGTGCCTAGTTTTACTTCTGTTAGGATTTAAGTATTTTTATTTCCCTGAGTCTACGGCCAACTGTAGAAATCACTTCGATAGAAAGGTTGTTGTAGGAAAAGTTATCTCCTGGGCTAGGTATTTTCCCAAGTTCGTGTAATACGAATCCCCCAATAGTGTCAAACCCTTCACCTTCAAAAGAAACCCCTATAGAAAGAGCTATGTCATCAATGGCTATACTAGCGTCCATGTAGAACTCATTTGTTTCCACTTCCCTTATTCCTAACTCACGTTGATCAAACTCGTCATGAAGCTCTCCGACGATTTCTTCCACGAGATCTTCTACTGTGACGAGGCCTGATACCCCTCCGTATTCGTCTATTACTATAGCCATCTGCATACGTTTGTCTTGAAAGTCAGTTAACAAAAACTCCAGTGTTTTTGATTCAGGTATAAACAGCACCGGGCGAAGGAATTCTTTCAATTCACTACCATTATTTGATTCGGCAGATCTTATTTGCCCTAGTATATCCATTGAATGGGCGATGCCTTCAATTTGGTCCGTTTCATTTTTGTAGATTGGTATTTTACTATGGCCTTCTCTGATCATTATGTCCACCACATCATTTATAGGCGTTGATATATCGGCAGTGATCATATCTACTCGAGGAACCATAATTTCCCGTACTATTGTTTTATCTAATTGGAAGACGCCTCGTATCATTCGTACTTCATGTTCCTCCAGAGGTTCGCCTTCGTCGTCCATTTGCATTGCAATATTGCTGTTTTCACTGATACCTGATGAATTTTCCTCAACAGTGCTTATCTCGATTAGACGTTCTTGAGAACGTGTGATTGGTCTTAAAGTTGTGCCGATGAAAATAGCTATCCTATATATCCGCACCGCGAACCTAGGTCCACTGTGTCGTCCGGCAACCTTTGCTACTGTTTCTAATATCCCTAGCACTATAAGAGTCGATATAGCTATGAGGCTTATTTGTCCAAAATCATAGGATGTAGGTTGATTATTTGAAGGTTGATAAAATATGAAATAACAATTTATCACTGTGGATGCCAGGGATATTGTTTTTATGATTGAAAATGCAGAATTTGACTGGTCAGCTTTACGGAAAAGGTCCTCTAATTTTTCTAAACCGGACCTTTCTTCACTCCGCCATATGAATATAGATTCTCTGGTAACGGTACCAATTACGTGTTGAACAAAGCTTATTAATGTGAAAAGTGCGATCGAAACTATAAGGGTTAAACTTGATAAATCACTTATATCAGTATCCAATTTGGCTTGGGCCTATGAAGACCTATCCTCCTTTACAATACGAGCTGGGGAACCGACTCCTTTTGCAAAATCAGGTATATCCTTTGTGACTATTGATCCGGCTCCTGTAACAGATTGTTTCCCTATGGTCACTGGTGCGACCAGCTTTGTGTCAGATCCAATGAAGGCATCGTCCCTTATGGTGGTTCTATGTTTTTGCTCACCATCGTAGTTGCAGGTTATAGTACCTGCTCCTATATTAACATTGGAACCTATATCTGAGTCTCCGAGATAGCAATGGTGACCTGATTTTGTACCTCGACCTAACGTACTGTTTTTTATTTCCACATAATTACCTATGGTGACATCCTCGTTTAGAACAGACCCCTCTCTAATGTGGCTATATGGCCCAATGGATACGTTATCACGGATCATGGCGAATTCGATGGTAGATGATTTGATTATACAAGAGGACCCAAGGGAACTATTTGTAATTTCGCAATTTGGGCCTATTTCGCAATTTGAAGAGATATTAGTATTTCCACTGATATAGGTGTTAGGAAAAATTACGGTGTCAGGACTAATCAATACTCCTAGGTCAATGTATGTCGTATCAGGATCTATAATTCTTACTCCTGTTTCCATCAGGTTTTCACAAGTTATGATTCGCAATATCTTTTCGGCTTTAGCCAAATCTGATTTATTGTTTACTCCCATTATTTCCTGATTGTCAGCACTAATGGATTCTATAGATAAATTTATGCTTTCAGCAAAAGAGATAAGGTCAGTGAGGAAAAACTCCCCAGACTTGGATGGTTTTAGGGATTCCAAGGCTGCCCATAGCCATGCAGTTTTGAAACAATAGGCCCCTGCATTAATCTCATTGATAAGTAATTGATTTTCATTAGCCTCGGATTCTTCGACTACCTTGGTAACTTCCCCTTCATTATTTCTAACTATGCGTCCGAAATCTTTAGGGTCGGTGACCTTTCCAGTAAGTAAAGTAAGGTCGGCCTTAGACGATTTGTGCTGGGCCATAAGGTCGGAAAGAGTTTTTGCTTTAATCAAAGGCATATCACCATTTATGACAAGGATATTCTCGATGTTGGATGCCTTCTGTCTACATTGTAATAGAGCGTGTCCGCTTCCTTTTTGGTGTTTTTGGACCGTAATCTCTATCTTTTCCTCTAAAGCTTCTTTAAATGGTTCATTGCAGGATGGTACGACAGCAGTGATGTCCTGTACCCCAGCATTGACTATGGAATCCATAACCAAGGTTATCATTGGTTTTCCGGACAGCTTATGCAACACCTTGGGTAGACTAGATTTCATCCTAGTTCCCGCCCCGGCTGCTAATATAATCGCTTTGAAGTCATGCATTATGTTCATTAAAGGCAATTTGATTAATCAGTATTTCACCAACAGTACAAATACATAATTATTACAAGTTTACTGAGCTGTAATTCCTCCGTCTATGACTAATTCTGATCCTGTCATATATGAAGATTCATCAGAGGCGAGGAATAGGACGCCCATCGCGACGTCTTCTATAGTTCCTATTCGTCCCATAGGTATCCTAGATATGGAGTTTTCTCTACCCTCAGGAGTGGATATATTATCTGCGATCATGTCCGTATCTATTGGACCCGGATGAACCGAATTAGCTCTTATGTTATCGGAAGCATGTTGTATTGCCGTAAATTTGGTAAAAAGTCTAACCCCGCCTTTTGATGCACCATAGGCTCCCCCTCCTTGATTTCCCACTAATCCAGCGGTAGAGGATATGTTGATAATTGAACCACCTCCGGATTGACGCATTTCAGGAATAGAATATTTAGTACCCAGAAAAACCCCTTTGAGGTTCACTGCTATTATCAAATCAAATTCCTCACTAGATGCCTCTTCAATTGGTACCCTACTATATATGCCGGCATTATTTACCAGTACCGTTAAACTCCGATATTTCTTGATTGTACTTTTGATACAATCCTCCCAGCTGGCAGGAGAGGTCACATCTAGGTATATTCCGACCGCTTCACCTCCTGATTCCACTATATGCCGGGCATTTGATTCACATGAGTCTATGTCTATATCTGCCAATACGACTTTGGCACCTTCTTTTGCAAAAAGAGCTGCCTCAAAGGCTCCTTGCCCTTTCGCTGCTCCGGAAATTAATGCCACCTTGTTTTCCAGTCTCCCCATGATGCTATACCTCTATGGCAGGATTATTATTAGGTATTCTATCTCAGAAGGAGTCTTTATATCATCTGAATCTTGTTATTTGGATATATTCACCGACTTCAATTGACAGAACAAGTGTTCTGTTCTAAAATGTTCTAAATCGGATTATTCTTCAAGGTGTCCCTATGAATCAATCAATTCAGCTTACTTTATCTCTGACCAGTGAAGCTGGCCGATATGCTACTTTTCAAAATGGCCTAAATATAGACCGTGGCCAAGAGGTTCTGTATTTAGGGAATGTTAGTGGGGGACCAATTACTGGTAGCAAGGGCATCGTAAAAAAGCTTTATGCTAATAAAGCTGTTGTAGATATGGGAAATGTCGGGACGTGGAATGTGCCATATTATTTTTTGGCTGATACAGTCAAGGTTGCTTAGTTAAAAAAGCCTTCTTTTAAATGACTAGATATCGTGGATGCGACCAAGATGGGTCTTTGAAGCGGCACATCATGGATGCTATGTTCTAACCAAACTGTTTTGAATTTATCTATATCTTTTTCTGCCTGAACTATTAAGTTTTTTCTAAGTGTTTGTCTGGAAGTTTCATCATCATTCAATCTCGCTGGCATGTTTAATACAGGGCATTTTATTGAGGAAAATAAAGAGGAAGGGTGGTGATTCCAGAAAGCTTCCACCACTTTCAAGTGATTACTTCTCTCGAAACGAGGTGTTATGGTCCCGTCCTGAGTTTCCTGAAAGTTTGCCATTACAATATTAGCTAGATCGTTCTGGAGGGAGAGACTATCACGCTCCCCCCAGTCTCTTTGTGCAATTCTTTGTCTAAGAAATTCTTCTCTTAGGCTGTCAAATAAAGGAGGGGCCATATCTACAAGGGCTTTTTCTAAAGAATTACCTGGTATGGACGAAATTTCGATTAACCCCCCATCAACAAGGCCGAGACCACTTACCATTTCAGGGTGATTCGCCGCAAAGTTCAATGCAACACTGCCTCCCCATGAATGACCGACTAACAAAGGCTTATCAATTTGATTGGCTTCTAGGAATAAATATAAATCGTTTGTGACCGTATCGAAGTCGTATCCTTGATTTGGTTTAGAAGACAATCCATGGCCTCTTTGATCTATTGCTTTTACTGAATTGGTTTCTGCTAAAAGCGGGCCAACTAGATCCCAAATGCGGTAATTTGAGGCCAACCCATGAACTAAAATGATATCCCTACCTTGCCCTCCCCAGTCATGGCAATTCATCGATATTGGTCCGATATTTATTAAATTGTGCTTTGGGCTGTGTTGATCGTTTATTACCGGGCTCCAGGTATTGAACTATCCCATTGAGCGTGGGTCAAAAACTCTTTGGATGTTTTGTATATGAATTCAGATTCTTTTTCAATTCTAACAATGAACCCTTGTCGGAGAAGGTTAATCCTTATTTGAACATGGTCGACAGAAAAGAGATTTCTGTCTTTTATTCCTTCATGGATCTCGTTTTCTGAATATTCCTCACCGTCAGCAAAAGCCAGCATTATGAAATGAAGGGCGACTAATTTTTCTTTTAGGTCGGTTGGAAAATCAGGGAGCATTGCAATGTCATTTGTCCAACGATCGAAAAGTGTCCGGTAATAGTCTGGGTCTATTGATAAATGCGGCATTTATTGGATATCCGCCATTAGGAATCTTCTTATTCTTGTTCCTGGCCACTGGACTGACTTTTTAGGAAACTTTCAATCTCCTTCACCATATCAGTTCCAGTTGGCATCTCATTTTGAGAACTTTTTGCTTCATCATATTGATGTTCAAGACGAGATACATATGAGCTCACATCAGGTTGTTTTGCAATCGCATTGGAGATTTCCTCCCTGAAAGCTTGCCCAGCTAATTCTAGTTCACTCATATCTAAATCGATGTCCACAAGGTTTTTAAGACGTTCCAGCAAGGCAAAACTAGTAACAGGATTTGGAGAGGTTTGTACATAATGAGGGCAGTGGCCCCAAATATTTGCATGAGGAATGTGATTTTTCGCACATGCTTCAGCGAAAGCAGAATGGATTCCGGTGGGTCCTTGATAACCAGAATTTTTTATTCCTAACCATCTGGCCTTTTTACTTAGTTCCTTACTGCT
>DLRJ01000052.1 GCA_002500485.1 Dehalococcoidia bacterium UBA7891 | reverse complement strand
GTACCTTTCAACTAAGGGAATCAGTTCGTCAAAACATTTACGAACCTTGCTTCCCCTGCAATCAGGTAATTCCGGCAAGAAAAGTGAGTTGCTGTCGAGGCTAATCATATCAATCCAATCGTCTACTGACTTCGGATTGGAGGTCAAATAATCCAATTGAGTCCGAAAAGATAAAAACTGTTCCTCGACTTGAGGGTCATTTGACCCGGAATAGTCCGGTAGAACCCTGGAGGTTTCTCTTGGTGTTTGGTTTGTCGATTTACTCGGATTAGGAGTAACTCGAGAAACGATTTTTCCAGATGCTGGTGTCTCCACTATTTTTCTTTCGACAGTCGGTGCACGTTCTGTTTCATATATTTCTGTACATGCAGAAACCATCACCGAGAGAAATACAACTATCGAAAAATAAGCTGACCGTTTCATGGAGCCATTATAAATAATTTAAAAATCTGTGTGTGTCATCCTTGAAATGGTCTGACTGAAAGATTGATCTAGGGTTCAAATAAACAAAATTAAGAGCTTTCTTTAAAGGAGGGCCACTCGCTTCTTTTTAAATAGATCCCAATCCCACTCTGAGCCCCAACCAGGTCCTGACGGAGGAGTCACCCAACCGGATTCAGGTCTAATTGGGTTGAGCAAACCAATCTCTTCTCCCATTTGCGCACCGTTTGGAGGAGGAGCATTCTCAAACCAGTCAATGTTAGAGATTCCGCAATCAATATGGGCATGGACTATTCCAAAAAGTGGGCCATAAGCATTTGGTTCGACGGTGGTATTCATCTGGGCCGCCAATTTGGATGCATTCAAAATTGGAGTAGTTCCGTGTCGGCCATTCACTCTAAGAATGTCTATTGCCCCTGATTTGAGCCACAGCTCACTAATTTCTGGCTCGTTCATTAGAGTCTCAGCTCCAGCAATAGGTATTTCGAGTTGCTTACATAAATTCACATAGTCTTCGTAGTGTCTGTCAGTCAGAGGTTCTTCAAGCCATATGAAATTTAAGGCTTCCAATTCCTTACCAATCCTGACAGCTTCATCAAAAGTGTAATTGACAAGAGCGGCATCATGCATTAATCCAATGCTGTCTCCAAAAACTTTTCTAAATTCTTGGAAAGTTTCTATATTCTTATTGGCACCGAAGGGAAGATGGTCTTTTAAAACGGTAAATCCCGCTGCAATTCCTTTTTCTCCGTCACGGATTAATTCTTCTGGAGTACTTCCTGCAGTGTTGTAATAGGCTTGTATTCTGCTTTTCGAACCGCCGAGCAATTCCGAGACTGGTAAGTTTTTGACCTTTCCCTCGATGTCCCAGAGGCAATTGTCGAATCCACCATACCAACCGGGCTCAAAGAATCTACTCACAGCTTTAAGTTTAGATAGCAATAAATCTCTTTCCAGAGGATTTTCTCCGATCACTAACTCCCTTAATTGAGCTATTTGTCTCCATGTAAGTTCTGTATATCTCCAGTCTCCCACAGTGCAAATTCCATTGATGTCCTCATCGGTCATTACTTGCATAACCTGAACTGGGACCGGACCGCCTTTTGGGAAAGCCTGCTGCCATCTCAAGTCGGCCGGATCACCAACTGGCACAACCTGGGTGACTGTTGGGTATATAGGAAGTTCAAATACTGATATTTCTACAGATGTAATTTTCATAAGGGAATAATATCCGGCATTTTGTACATGAATCAGTCTGTTTGAAATTTATCGTTCAATTGGAGATCTTCGTCAAAATCCACGCCCAACGAATGAATAAGCCTGGAAAGCATTGAGTAATATCCGACGGTGACTACAAAATCTATTGTTAGCTGGGTTCCTAAAAGGTGGTCCAGTGCTTGATACGTCCGATCAGTTACTGTTCCTGTTTTTACCAACTCTTTGGCGGATTGAATAAAGATTCCTTCCTTTGCTGGCAGTCCCATAGGTCCTTTACCGGAAAGTATCGATTTGATGACCTCGTCTCTTACCCCGACTTGTCTTGCGACTGGTTCGTGTTGGGCCCATTCGTATGAGTTTTTCATTTCATGAGCTGTTGTGAGAATAGCTGTTTCTCTGATGATTGGATCTAAGGGTGAGTTGTAACGAATGTATTCACCGACTGTTGTCACAGCTTTTGTCGCATCAGGATTGTTTAAAAGAGCTGAGAAAACATTTGATACCTTTCCCCTTGTCTTAGCAATATTGTCATAGATACCTTGATGGGATTCTTTCAAATCTTCCCGGTTGATGTAGGGGACTCGAGCCATTTTTAGCCTTCCTATATGGGGGATTGGTGATGTGACTAGATGAAATGGTGGGCCTGCCTGGACTCGAACCAGGGACCTCAGTCTTATCAGGACTGCGCTCTAACCGCCTGAGCTACAGGCCCATTTCTTAGAATTTAGCTTAGGGGAGGTGGCTTTTTGCCATGAAAACTCATTAGCTAAATTCAGCGTCAGCTTGTTATTATACATTCCCATTATATCCATCTATAAAAGTTAAAGGTCTCTTTTGAGTAATCAGTGCAAGTTTTGGGATTGTTTCGAAAATATATCCCCAGTTCATACATTTTGCGGAGACCATTTTGAATGGGTTGAAACAGGAGAAATTGATGAATGCCCGATATGTAAGAGGGGTAAATTCTCTAAATATGACTTATGCACCGATTGCGATAACAAATCAGCAGAGGTGGTGAATTCGAGTCAAACCAAATTGGCCACCATACATTTACTTGCCGCGGTAGACGACCTGATCTTGATGACTAAGCCAGATGCTTCTAATTGGCCAGTGGGCAAGCGGAAGCAATTAAACCATCTTGAGAAAATGGCAAACGAAGTTCGTAACGAACTTAGATCCAGCTAATTGCCGTAAATGCAGTGCCTTTACGGTATGTATTCCTCTACTATCTCCACTGGGGTGTTTCTTGCGACAATCAGTTCCAGAGGTTCCGTCAAACTGTCATTGATGGGCTGGTGGACAGAGTTTTGCGGTACATACAAGAAGTCACCGGTTTCAATTTCCAAAGTAGTCCCCAAGGTTGGTCCGGTCAGAAACCTACCTTTGCCTTTCGACACGTATATCGTTGACTCACAGTTCACGTGGTGATGGGGACTAGAGGCGCATCCAGGTGGAACGGTGGCTACAGCAAGGTTTATTCCTTCAGCTCCTACCAGTCCCTGCGATACACCCGCGAGCCTGGTCATTTGACCTGATGATATTTCAACTTCCAAGTTACCTTTTTTAACAACTTGGCATTCAGCATCGTGTTTTGATGTTATTTTATAAAAAAACTCCTACAAAAAATAAATTGGTCTAAAGGTCGAGTTTAGCAATTACGGCAGCATTAGCTATCAATGTAAAATCGCCGGACCCTTCTCTTCCTTCAATTTCCATACCACCCTGTATAACCTTCAGTTTGCCAGTTCCGTGAGGTAAAACCGCCAAAACTACATCTTCATCCACCTCATCTGGCCGAGTTATTGCAATCGTAATTTCAACAACCATGTTTTTTGAAGTGTCAGGACCAAATAAACCCAACCCCATGATGCTACTCTGATGCACCGCATTCCAGACAGCTCTTCTTGCAGCCTCAGTCGCGTTTTGACCATGTAAATCGATTCCTGTACCCATCTCAAGTATTAAAGGCTTCAGTGCCATATTTATTCTCCGATCTAAGTTGTTAGATGACTTTTGATTAACCGTAATTCTAACTGATCGAGCTACTGCTGTGGATTTTTGTCATATTTAAACAGCCTCTGTTAAATGGGATAAGAACTTTTCGACATTTTTGTGACATATGTTTTCATTTTTGATCACCTACCCGGCTTTAGAAATAATCACTGGATTTCGTAGCTAAATTTGTCCTATAATGGGTTTTCCAGGCGGCAGTAGCTCAGGGGTAGAGCATTTGCTTCCCAAGCAAAGGGCCGTGGGTTCGAATCCCATCTGCCGCTCCAATATGACACTATTTTTTCGTCGAGATATTTATGAGTAATCTGACAATTAGGGATGTTCGGACAATTTTTACTGAACCCGATAATATCCGATTGGTGATAGTAAAAATTGAAACTAATGAACCGGAGATTTATGGGGTAGGGTGCGCTACTTTTACCCAGAGACCGACTCCTGTTATGGCTGCCGTTGAAGATTATCTAAAGCCATTTTTGATTGGTAAAGACCCTGCTGATATAGAGGACATATGGCAATCTGCTTATGTTTCATCGTATTGGCGAAATGGGCCGGTTTTAAATAACGCATTGAGTGGGATCGATCAGGCGTTGTGGGATATTAAGGGTAAATTAGCCGGAATGCCTGTTTATGATTTACTTGGAGGAAAGGCCAGAAGTTCGGCCGCGGTTTATGTACACGCCAATGGTACTGAATATCAGGAAGTTGAGGATGATGTACATATGTATATCGAAGAAGGGTTCCACCATATTCGTGTGCAGGTTGTTACCCCTGGATATGTTACATACGGCAATAAAGGATCTTCTGACGAAGCTACTTCCCCAAAATCTGGTCCAAGATTGGGAACAGATAGGATATTTGAACCGATACCAGGTAAATTACATGCTCATCCTGGGGGTATATTTGAACCTGGACCTTATATAGAATCTGCTTTAGGACTTTTCGAGCACATAAGATCAAAAATTGGCTGGGACGTGGAAATACTCCATGATGTTCATGAACGTGTACCCCCCATTCAAGGAGTTGGGTTTGCAAAAGAAGTTGAACCGTACAAACTTTTTTTCCTGGAAGACTTGTTTTCGCCAGAAGATAATGAATATTTCAGGCTGGTAAGGCAACAGACTAGTACTCCGATTGCTATGGGAGAGCTTTATAACAACCCACATGAAGTTATTCCAATGATTAAAGATAGGCTGTTAGATTTTTTAAGAATTCATATTTCACAAATTGGTGGAATTACTCCAGCCCGGAAATTAGCAGCTTTGTGTGAGGCCTTCAATGTTAGGACCGCCTGGCATGGGCCAGGAGACACTTCTCCGATTGGTCATGCAGCTAATCTGATGTTAGACCTCAACACTATAAACTTCGGAATCCAAGAATATGCAATATTTGGAGAGAATACCAAAGAAGTGTTTCCAGGATGTCCAGAAGTGAAAGATGGGTACATGTGGCCAAACGGATTACCTGGCCTGGGTATTGATATCGACGAGTCTCTTGCGGCAAAATTCCCATTTAAGGATAGGGCTTATGGAGGTGCTTGGGACACAGTACGCAGAGCTGATGGTAGTGTTGTAAAACCGTAGGCGTAGAAAAGTAAAATGTGACCACCATTTTGGTTGGGTAAAGGAAAGTAATAATGGCTTCAGAAATCGACTTTAATTGTGACATGGGTGAAAGTTTTGGCATGTACAAAATGGGTTTTGATGAAGAGGTTATAAAATATATTTCTTCTGCTAATATCGCCTGCGGGTTCCATGCTGGTGACCCAATGTGGATGCGTAAGACGGTCGAACTCGCCGAACAACATGGTGTAGCGGTTGGTGCTCATCCGAGCTACCCGGACTTGAATGGATTTGGACGAAGAAATATGAATGCCACCCCTCAGGAGGTTCGTAATGATGTTGTCTACCAAGCAGGCGCATTAAAGGCGTTTACATCGGACCGGAACCTGCAGCATGTGAAACCCCATGGGGCAATGTACAACCAAGCTGTAGATGATGCAGATTTGGGTAAATCAATTTGTGAAGCTGTTCTTGAAGTCGATTCAGATATCATTTTGCTAGCTCTTGCAGGGTCTACGTGGATAAAGGTCGCTGATGATTTAGGGATGAGGGTTGCGCGCGAGGTATTCGCTGATAGAGCCGTCCATAGCGACGGAACTTTAGTTTCTCGATCAAAAGAAGGCTCTGTAATTCATGATACCAATGAGGTGGTTGAAAGAAGTTTAAGGATGGTAACTGAAGGCAAAATCCTTTCGGTTGAAGGGGATATTGTAGAGGTAGAAGCGGACTCGATTTGCCTTCATGGAGATACTCCCGGTGCAGTGGATATGGCAAAAACTCTAAAACAAGAGTTTCACGCCGCCGGAGTCCAAGTTAAACAACTGAGAGATATTGTTTAGTAGAACCTAGGTGAGGATATTTAATGAACGGAACTTTGCTAAATGAACAGCCACAATTTGCTGCCATGGGAGATTCTGCCCTGATGGTAACGGTAGGGGATTCCATTTCCTATGACATTAATAAAAAGGTACATGACATTATTTCACTGATAAAGTTAGAGGACTGGCCAGGTATCAAGGAAATTGTGCCCACATACAGTTCCTTCGTTGTTCATTTCAATCCGATAATATTTTCCATGGAAGGTTTGGTTGAATGTGTTCAAGGGATTTGGAATGATGATTTAAACTCAGAAAACACGGATTCAAGAATAGTTTTGATACCGACTTTGTATGGTTCAGAATATGGCCCTGACCTCGAATTCGTATCTGAAATGACAGGATTGCCAATTCAGGAAGTGATCGAGATTCACTCGAAAGTGGATTACCTGGTGTACGCCCTAGGATTTAGTCCAGGATTTCCATATTTGGGAGGGTTGGATTCAAAGATACATTGTCCCAGATTGGAGACTCCCAGAGTGAGTGTTCCTCAAGGAGCCGTTGCAATCGCAGATTCACAAACGGGCGTATATCCTGTGACTAGCCCAGGAGGTTGGAGATTGATTGGGAGAACACCTGTCAAAATGTTTGATCCCAGTAGGGCCAATCCATCGTTAGTAACCCCAGGTGATTACATAAGGTTTGTCCCTATAGGATCTGATGAGGAATTTGCAGAAATATTAGAAAAATCCGCACAAGGCACCTTTGAGGTTGAAGTCCAGTGATTGAAATTGCTAAGGCAGGGACATTAACTACTATTCAAGATGCTGGTAGAACGGGGTATCAGGAATTGGGCGTTCCTGAGTCGGGGGCTTTAGACAATTTTGCCTTCAGATGTGCAAATCTGCTTGTTGGTAATGCCGAGAATACACCTGCACTAGAATCAGTTTTATTTGGGCCAGAGATCAAGTTCTTGAAAGATACATTCATTGCTATAACTGGAGCGGATCTAGGTCCGGTATTAAATGGTGACAAAGTTAATTTGTGGGAGACCTTGGAAGTCTCGTCAGATTCAATCTTGACTTTTTCTGGTCCGACCGGCAACGGCCTTCGTTCGTATTTAGCGCTAGCAGGAGGAGTTGCAGGAGCGGGAACAGATTTAGTGATGGGCAGCTACTCAACATATATAGCTGGGGAATTCGGCGGTCATGAAGGCAGGGCTTTAAGAGATGGAGATGTTATAAATACGGGTGCGGGCCTTGAAGGTTTTGAAGGTGGTTTATCACTAGAGAACCCTCCCAATTATGATGAAGATGTAGTCATTAGGATAATTGAAGGACCCCAACACGATAGGTTTTCTGAGACAGCAATGGAAACTCTCACCTCTAGTTCCTATCAAGTGACCCCTAATTCAGATCGCATGGGCTGCCGTTTAGATGGACCTATATTGGAACATTTGACCGGACCTGATGTGATTTCAGATGGAAATGCGTTTGGCGTAATTCAAGTACCTGGCGACGGTAAGCCAATAATATTACTTGCTGATAGAGGTACGACTGGGGGATACACCAAGATAGCGACCGTGATTACTGCAGATAGGAGTAAATTGGCACAATTACTACCAGGATCCAGCATCAGGTTTGAAATAGTTGGCCAAACAAAAGCTGTGGAATTATTGAGAGAGCAAGAAACATTGCTAGCCTCATTCCTTAACAAGGAAGGCTCGCCTTTAAAATTTAAAGTAGATGGTATGCTGGTTGATGCTGTTGATGACTCTGGGCTGCCATTGTCTGTTCAAAATCCCGAAACGAAGACCTATGCTGCTAAGGTGTCACATGAGGCCGGTGAGCATCAAGTGGAAGTAGAAATATCTGAATAGAATTATGAGGTAAACGCATGGGTAAAAAAATGGCTGTTGTAGGGGCTGGAGCGGCCGGTAGTTATATTGGAGCTTTTCTTACCAGAGAAGGACACGATATTGTTCTTATAGACATGTGGGGGGAGCATGTAGAGAAAATGAATTCCAATGGAATTGATGTTTCAGGGTCTCAAGGACCTTTCAATGTACCTGTACAAGCGTATCATTTTTATGATGCTTCCCAGCTTAAAGAGAAGTACGACATTATATTCTTTGCCATGAAATCTTATGACACTATTTGGGCTGCTCATTTCGCTAAAAATTTACTATCACCAAATGGAGTACTTGTAAGTAATCAGAATTGTATGAATGATTTAACTCTTGCTTCAATAGTAGGTTTCGAAAGGGAAATTGGTTGCGTTATGTCGGGGATAACAGTGGGGCTTTGGGAACCAGGCCATGTAAATCGTGGCGGACAGCCAGGTAAGGACCGCGGGCACGATGTGTTCAGGGTTGGAGAACTACATGGCAGGATTACTCCGAGGGCAGAGGAGATTGCGGAACTTTTGTCTTGTATTGATGGCTCAAGAGCAACCTCAAACATATGGGGTGAGAGATGGTCAAAACTCACTACCAATGCCTCCTCAAACCCTATAACGGCTATGACGGGACTGGGTTCAAACGGTGCAGCGGAACTTCCAGAGGCCAGAAGGTTGCAAATCGAGATTTCAAAGGAATCCTGCCGAGTAGCTCTTGCTCAAAATTTCGATGTTGAACCAATAAAAGGTATCACTGCAGATGTTTGGTCACGTGCGAATGAAGGTGATGTTTACGAAGAATTGGATGAAAAATTTTTGCCAAATCCAGGAGCTAGTGATTGGAAATCTTCTATGTCACAAGATGTAACCAAAGGTCGTAAAACCGAAGTTACCCTGATGAATGGATATATTTCAGAACAAGGTGCCTTGGCTGGGATACCCACCCCTGTTAACACAGCTATAACCTCCGTAGTGGATGAAATTGACCGAGGTGTCAGGGAAGCAGACGTGGTAAACATAAAAGAAGTTTTAGCTAGAGCTGGAATTACATAAACAAGTATGTTTGAGATTCTTCACGAGTTATCCAATTGGATCAGAGAATTTGCCCAAACAGATTGGGCAGTTCTAATACTGTTTGTCACAGCATTCTTGGAATCTACTATTTCTCCTATTCCCCCTGATCCATTACTTATTCCTATGGGAATAATTAACCCCAGCGCGGCCATATGGTTTGCCGCTTTGTGCACATTGGCTTCTGTGTTGGGAGCCGTATTGGGACACTGGCTTGGATCTCGGTTTGGGAGACCACTACTTGGGAGTTTTGTCTCTGAAAGTAGAATTCAATCAGGAGAATCCTTGTTCGATAAATATGGTATTTGGGCTGTGTTGGTGGCCGCTGTTACCCCCATACCTTATAAAGTGTTCACCATACTGGCCGGTGTGCTGAAACTAGATATGAAACGATTCCTTATCGCATCTATCATTGGACGAGGAATGAGGTTCCTCAGCCTGGGGATTGTGATATTTCTATTCGGTGAAGATGTCCAGCATTTTTTGGAAGAACAATTTGAGGCTCTGACCTTGTTAGCAGGTGTGGGTGTCGTGGTTTCTGTTCTTTTTGTGGTGATACTTGCTAAATGGAAAATTAGAAGAGGTTCGAGAGAGAAACAATCGGATGTCGAGTAGATCAAAGTTCCATACGGGATTGAAGTTGACTGGGCGAAGGCTGATTGAACTCATATCCTAAATGCTCATAGGCCCTTCTGGTGGCTACTCGGCCCCGTTGAGTACGATCTAGGAATCCCATTTGAATCAAATATGGTTCGTACACATCTTCAATAGTTTCTGCCTCTTCATTAATTGAAGCAGCTATTGTGTCTATTCCTACCGGCCCTCCATCAAATTTTTCAATAATGCATTTCACTACGTTCACATCCACTCCGTCGAGGCCCAAATTATCTATTTTTAAATCAGCTAAAGCTTTAAGTGCTACGTCTTGAGTTATTATGTTGTCCGCTACAACTTGTGCATAATCCCTCACCCGCCTCAACAACCTGTTTGCGACCCTTGGGGTTCCCCTAGCTCGTTTCGCAATTTCATGAAGGCCATCTGGGCTGTAGGCTACATCAAGAATTCTTGCTGACCGAAGAAGAATTTGTTCCATGTCCTGCACTGTATAAAAATCCAGTCTATGAATGGATCCGAACCTGTCTCTAAGGGGTGAGCTAATCATACCGTAACGAGTAGTCGCGCCAATTAGGGTAAAAGGTTTTAGGGAAAGATTCATGCTTCTCGCCTTGAGTCCCTTATCAATAACCCAGGTCACAAAAAAATCTTCCATAGCCGGATACAAAACTTCCTCTACGACTCGGCTTAAACGGTGTATTTCATCTATAAAAAGGACATCATCTTGCTGGAGTTGACTCAATATAGCTACCATGTCTCCAGCTCTTTCTATGGCTGGACCGGATGTGGTCTTTATTCTAACTTCCATTTCCGTGGCTACGATATTTGACAGGGTTGTTTTGCCGAGTCCAGGAGGGCCATAAAGCAGAAGGTGGTCTAAAGGTTCACCTCTCTGTTTGGCTGCAGTTATTGATATTGAAAGTGTGTTTTTTATACCATCTTGACCTACATAAGAAGATAAATTTTTAGGACGTAAATTTGTGTCAAGATTATGATCTTCTTCGTGAGTACTGCCAGAAACGAGTCTATCTTCCACGTGTTTGATAGTCCTTTGTTAAAGTTTTACTTTTCCCAGATTCTAGGTTTGATATAAACTCAGTGTCAATTAAAACTTAAAGCGGTTACAACATTACACCGTACAGGTGGGTTTGACACGTTTTTTTATAACCCAATAAACTCACAATGGAAAGATTACCTAATTGTGTTGGAGAATCTGTTTTATGGCAAAAAGAACAATCGAAGAATGGGAAGAGAATACATTAACTCCCTTAAAAGAGAGATTCGGTGAGAGAAAGGATTCCTTTGAAACCACATCGGGGATACCGATAAACACCATCTATACCGAACAAACCAAACCGGGGCCGACCGAACTTTTGGATGAATATCCTGGGGAATATCCCTTTACGCGTGGCGTCCAGCCCAATATGTACAGAGGACGTCTCTGGACGATGAGGCAATATGCGGGACTAGCTTCTCCAGAGGAATCGAATCGAAGATATCGCTACCTACTAGATCAAGGTCAAACGGGGTTAAGTGTAGCGTTTGATTTGCCAACTCAAACGGGATATGACTCAGATCACCCAATGGCAACAGGTGAGGTAGGTCGTACGGGTGTTCCAATATCCAGCTTGGCTGATATGGAAATTTTATTCAAGGATATTCCGTTGGATAAAGTAAGTACATCTATGACCATAAACGCAACTGCTTCAGTTCTGCTGGCCTTGTACATCGCCGTTGGCAAGAAACAGGGGGTAATACCAGAGGCATTAAGCGGGACAATACAAAACGATATTCTCAAGGAATATATAGCGAGAGGCACCTACATTTATCCTCCAGAACCATCAATGCGTTTGATCACCGATGTTTTTCAGTTTTGCAGTACGAATGTTCCGAAATGGAACACGATAAGCATCAGTGGCTATCATATGAGTGAAGCTGGTGCCAACGCAGTGCAAGAATTAGCCTTTACTTTTTCGAACGCGATTGCTTATGTAGAGGCGGCTATATCCTCAGGGTTGGACGTTGACGCATTTGCAGGACGCCTTTCTTTTTTCTTTGTTGCGCAAAGTAATTTGTTTGAGGAGGTCGCCAAATATCGAGCGGCTAGAAGGATGTGGGCAAAAATAATGAGAGAAAGGTTTAACGCAAAAAATGATCGCTCTTGTATGATGCGGTTTCATACACAAACAGCAGGTGTCACCTTGACTGCGCAACAGCCTGATAACAATGTGATAAGAACGACGATCCAAGCCTTGGCAGCAGTATTAGGCGGGACGCAATCCTTGCATGTAAATTCCAAGGATGAAGCCTTAGCCTTACCCACGGAAGAATCAGTACAAATATCTCTCAGAACCCAGCAAATACTGGCCCATGAAAGCGGAGTATCTGAATCTGTGGATCCACTGGCAGGTTCCTATTATGTTGAGCATCTTACTGATGAATTGGAATCGCAAGCCTTTCAGTATATTGAATCTATGGATAAGATGGGAGGAGCTGTAGAAGCACTAAGGGAAGGATTTCAGATACAGGAAATTCATAACAGTGCCTACCAACACCAGAAAGAAGTGGAAAGCCTAGATAGGGTGGTGGTTGGAGTTAATCAATATCAATCACCAACTCCCCCAATTGAAAAGTTGCAAACAATATCCCCTAAGGAAACTCAAAACCAACTGGCAAGATTGGCCAAGGTGAAATCTGAACGAAACGCCAAGGAAGTAAAAGAATCCTTAGCGAAATTGAGGACCGTGACTGAAGGTGGATCAAATACGATGCCAGCATTAATAAAATGTGTGGAATCATATGCCACCGTGGGAGAAATATCAGATGTGTTCAGGGATATTTTTGGAGAACAAACAGAATTCACCCCATTTTAATGGATTGAGAGGAGTAAAAAGATGTCTGATCTGCTTTTGAGTGAGGATGAAATTTTATTAAAAAACACAGTCTCTGATTATTCCAAAAATGAATTGGCCCCTAGGGCTGCGGGATACGATGAAAGCGCACTGTTTCCTTGGGATAACGTATCTGGGATAGGTGATTTGGGTTTATTCGGCCTAACGATACCAGAAGAATATGGAGGGAGTGGTGGCACGACGAGGCAATTGGCAATAGCAGCAGAAGAAATCGCCAAGGGCTGCGCAGCCACCTCGGTAGTTTACATAGCTCACCTATCTTTATGTACCCAATTTATAAACATGTTTGGTAGTGAAGAACAAAAACGTAACTTTCTGCCGGATCTTGCATCCGGTAAAAAAATCGGGGCTTTTGCTTTGTCAGAACCTGGAGCCGGGAGCGATGCAGCAGCTATAAAAACTTCGGCCGTTAGGTCTAATGGACATTATGTCGTGAATGGTGTAAAGACTTGGATTAGTAACGCTCCCGAAGCCTCTATATTTGTGACTTTGGCAACATCAGACACATCTAAAAAACATAAGGGAATAGAAGCTCTAATAGTGGAATCGGATACCGAGGGAATAGTGACAAACCAACTCCATGGGAAAATGGGGGTCAGGGCTTCGACTGTGGGGGAAATCATTTTTGATAACGCCCTGGTGCCGGCAAAAAACAGGATGGGTGGAGATGAACAAGGGTTTAAGCAAACAATGGAAGTTTTAAATGCAAGTAGAATTTCCATTGGAGCCCAATGTGTTGGCATAGCACAAGCAGCTTTGGAAGCAGCAGTTGATTATGCTTTGCATCGAGAGGCTTTCGGGGGGACCATTTCAGATTTACAAGGGATCCAATGGATGATTGCAGAGATGGCTACCGAAATTGAGGCAGCGAGACAGTTGGTGATGAGATCTGCGTCTCTTAGAGACGCGAACCTTCCATTCGCCACTGAAGCCGCCATGTCAAAACTGTATGGATCTAAAGTTGCAATGGAGAGTGCTCACAGGGCTGTTCAAATACACGGCGGTACAGGATACTTCGCTCCAACACCTGTTGAAAGGTACTTTAGGGATGCGAGGGTCACAGAAATATATGAAGGGACTTCTGAAATTCAAAAATTAGTTATTGCAAGAAACATTTTAAAAAAACAAGGATAATTTGGTGAATAACGAATCTACATGTAGCGCCAGGCACATAAATCATGTGTGCATTGCTGTTTTGGATATTCAGGAGACTCTCGAATTTTATGAGAATTTGTTTGGGGTTACTCGGTCCGGGGAAATAGAAACTATTGAGGATCAGGGTGTCAAAGCAGCCCTGGTGAGGGTCGGTGCTTCTCAATTGGAATTTATTCAACCTATCGATAATGAAAATGGAGTTGCTAAATTCATAGATAGAAAAGGGGAAGGAGTTCATCATATCTGTTTCGAAGTAGATAATTTGGAATCCAAACTCAAAGACCTAGATCTAGCGGGAGTCCAGTTGATAGATAAAGAACCACGGGATGGTTTATCGGGAACCATCGGATTTATACACCCAAAGGCTACTAGAGGCGTTTTAATAGAATTAGTTGATCAGAAAACGGCTCGGAGATGATATGACATCCAAAATTATTAGAGTGCTGGTTGCTAAGCCAGGGTTAGATGGCCACGATAGAGGTGCCAAAGTTATAGCGCGGGCGCTTCGCGACGCGGGTATGGAGGTGATTTATACCGGTATCAGGCAAACCCCGGAAATGATAGCTCAAGCGGCAATGCAAGAAGATGTAGACGTAATTGGCCTCAGCATATTGTCAGGCGCGCATATTGAACTCTTCCCGCAGATCATTAGTGAATTGAATAATAGGGAAATGGGGGATACCTTGATTGTTGCAGGTGGGATAATACCTGAGTCGGACCATAACTATCTTACTGATATAGGCATAAAAGGAATATTTGGCCCGGGTACATCAACTTCAGATATAGTTGACTTCATACACGAATCGGTCAAGTAATTTTCGCCGGGATAATTCAAATTAAATCTATCAATGCTAGTTTTATAGAATTAAGTTAGTATTAACTTCAGATTTTTCAGATAAAAATGTTATAAATGGAAGAATATTTGACACTCATATTAGCCTGCCTGGTTAGTTATATATTTGGGGCTCTCCCCTTTGCCCACAGAATCAGTAGAAGAAAAGGAATAGATATATTTTCTATTGGAACTGGGCTAGCAGGGGCCTCTAATGTTCTTAAGAATGTAGGTCGTTGGTCCGCTTTAATAGTTCTTGTATTTGATATAACAAAGGGTTCTTTGGCGGTCATCGTATCAAGCATGATGGGGGTGGAGGGGCCTCTGATTTTACTTCCAGCATGTGCGGCAATATTTGGTCATTGGAATTCTATATTCACTCGCTTCAGGGGAGGGGATGGGATGGCCATTGCAGGAGGTATTGCTATCGGTCTCTTTGGCGGAATAGGTTTTTTTGCTTTGTTCGTAGCAGGTATAGCTTCCCTACTAGCCCAGAAACTTTGGGTGACCTCTTTAACAAGTATAATTTTCGGTTACTTGGCTATTTTGTTCCTTACGCATCTCTTGGACAAAAATAAGGATATTGCTGTTGGATTTACCGCGGTTGTATTGTTGATTTTGGCTCACGCAATGAGAGGCCACGCACGGAGAAGGAGAATTGCTAGACAGTCCGAATGAACTGGCTGCTTAGTCAGATACTAAAATATCGGATTTCCCCATCAATAAAAAATCACCTAGTATGTATTGAATTAAATATACAGTAGATTGGCTCGGTGTTTTTATATAATAGAACTCTTCGTCTTTCTTTATCAATTTCAACCGTGTTGTCGGTGAATTAGATTCTTCTGATGTGTTTATCCGTACTGCGCCATCAGGAGCGTCGAAATCGAGTGATTTTGCGGTCTGGTCATTCTCGAATCCTGTTGCAGGTAGAACCTGGACTGACTGTAATAAATAATCCATTATTTGAAGGTTCGCAGGGCCTTCGAGGATTCCATCTGGGTTCACGACCACCCAATCATTTTCTTGGGTTTTATATATAGAAAAATTCTCATTGCTGTCTGGGTATATAAAGTCAAAAGACGTTACATCTGACGGAGGTATTGATATTACAATAGGATTTCTCCAAGAATCGGGGTCCGAGGAAAAAATCCCATTTTGAGAGCAAGGTATCGAATACACTTCATTTTTCCCAGATTTTCTCACGTAGCAGAGCCTTACCTCCGGCGACCATTTCCCAATATGAAATTGCTCTTGCAAGGAGGGGCCTACATAGAATGAAACCTTAGTACTGCTTTCGTCATCTACACCTAACAGCTGGTGGTATTTAGTTTTTCTTGCAACTAATTGTGCTCCTGACACATCGTCAACATGTTCCCAAAAGGCAGCTAATTTTGGGGTGAAAATTGGATTATTTGCCACTTCCCAATAAGAGTCATTGACCTTTAGCAATTCAGACGCTAACCCATCATTTGTTTTAATATCGACCTGATTTATAATATCCTCACTGATGGGTAAAAGTCCTTCTAAGATAAATTCATCGGTACCGCCTATGACAATCCTGTAAAACAGTCCCGCAATTCCTATAACTATCAATGCTATTAGTACATATCCGACTTGCCTACTTTTCATTAATCTGAAACCTCGTTCTGTTGAGGGCTTTCACTTTTGGCATTTGATCCTACTGACCACCTATTTCTAAATCCTTTGCTTCTACGTTGCATGAACCTGGCAAGCCCTAAAATGATAAAGACAAGCGGGACTCCTCCTATGTTTGAGTACTGCACTATATTTCTGTGTCTGTCAGAGGAAAATACCAAGTTACGTTCAGAAACCACCTTTGACCTGACTGAAGCTAAATTATCCTCTTGGGCAAGCCAGTCGATGATGTTGAGTCCTAATAGGACGTTACTGTTAAAACGAGTTGCAGTTTCGGAGATCCAATCTGCATCTCCTGTGATGACCATTCTGGAACCGTTGCTGTGTTCTAAAGCCACGCCTAAGTCACTTAGAACAAAATTATCCCCTGTGGTCTCAGAAAATGTGGGGGAATTCGGTCTCAGATTTCTAAGATTCATGTCAATCGAACCAAATTCAGTGGTTGAAATCAATGGGCTCACAGTGTATTCGGAGTCAGGTAGGTCTAGGATACCGACAGTACTGGCCCAAGGCATTACCACATTACTGACTTCGCCACCAATTTTACTGTCAACAACGTTTGCTTTTACCCAATACGGGTAGGGCAGGTAAACATTTCCAGCTCCCCCAGTTCCAAAGGCTAAAGTTTCATTCGACTGAAGATCGAAAACTAAATCTGACTCCACGGATATACCAAATGTCGATAATATGAAATCTGCCGAACTGTCCCTGTTTGGTATTCCTGCTAATTGGTTGAAGTCTACGAGGACAGGTTCTATAGCTATGAATGCCTTACCCCCATCGGTTATATAATTTTTTATCGATTCTCTGTGAGTTTCTCCTATTCGGGATTTGGGAGACGTAATCATGAGTACATCCACATCTTCTAGGTCTATTGGTATACCTTCGTTGGTAGCCAAGGTTATTACTTGGTATTGTTGATTTAAGACTGAGGCAAAAGATGCCAATTCCCTAGATATTTCCATTTCTTGATGGCCTGATAAAAACGCGACAATTTTCTTTTGGGATCTATCGTCAAGCATCTTGTTAACTAAACTAGCCAGCCGGTATTCAAATCCATCAACACTTTGTATGAAAGGGACTACCTCACGTTTGTCTAGGTAGGTTAATGCTAACCCCATATAACCTGTCTTAATTTGTAATTCTCCTTGGGATCTCACATTGAACTGTATAGGGGGTATCCCAGCATTATCAGCTTTTTTCAAAGCTTTTTCATCATCTTCTGGAAAATGACGTGCTATCTTGACCATTCCATCTGAGCTAGACTCCACATCGTCTAAAAAGTCATTAATATCCCTCGATACTGGAGAAACCTGTACGGGAGGATCTTTGGACATGTATACGTCTATTGTTAATAGATCATCCAACTGGCCTACGATTTCCTCAGTTGCTGGGCTTAAGGTGAAAATTTTATCTTCTGTAAGGTCTAATCTGCCTTTAATCGAAGTTCCGAACCACCCTATGAGGATGCTAAGAATGATAAATCCAGCTACCCCTAGTTGTAAGTTTCGGTATTGCGGGGTCTTATGGCTGAGAGTCCTACTTCTCATTACCATGAAAGTTCCGCAAAGGAAGGTTGAAATCAATGATAAAAAGTAAAGTATGTCCCTAAAATCTATAATGCCTCTCCCAATGTTGTCGAAGTGAGTTATTGGACTCAGAAGTTGGAGTAAATTCGCAGCAGTTGAAGGTAGTGTTATTGCCACGATTTCTAGACCCATAATCATGAGGGCCATACTTACGGTTAGGCCTAGTATGAAAGAGACGATTTGATTTCTTGTAAGACTGGAAGTGAATAATCCTATAGAAACCAAGCAACCAGCCAGAAAAATGCTGCCAATATATTGGGAAATCGAGGCACCCCAATCTAAATCTCCAGCACTGGTTAAAGATAGGGGTATGCCTATGGTAGCTACGATAGCTATCGACACAAATAATAGTCCTGATGTGAACTTCGCTAACAGCACAATCCAACCTCTAATAGGCTGAGTTAGTAGGGTTTCTAAGGTACCATCCCGTTGTTCTTCTGACAGTAATCTCATCGTGGCAGCCGGTATAAATAGGGCTAACAGCCACGGTAAGGATGGCTTGTCTATGGCGAAGTCAACTGTGAATAAAGGTCTTAGGGAAGCCTCTCCGATTAAAAGGGCCGACTGGAAAAATGACCAAGCCAGCATACTCACAAAGACGACGATCAATATGTAACCGGTGGGTTGGTCAAAATACCCTTTGAGGTCTTTCTTAATTAAAGCTAAAAATGGAGATTTCATGATCCTAGTAGCGACCTTTCAGCCTCATTTTCTGATGTGAGGGTGTGAAATACGTCTTCTAGACGCATGCGTTCTTCATGCAATTCCCACAGTATCCATCCATTGTTAGTAGCAATTTTAAATATAGCTGGTCTTGGATCTTCGGAACCTGATAGATTGACGATGTATCTTTTTCTAGAATCAATCGGATCCAATCGTTCGACAGATTTCACCGAATCTAGTGAAGATAAACCTGATTCAATTTGATTACCTTCCGCCTCCACATATATTTTTCTTAACCCAGGTGTGAGTTGAAAAATTTCATCGACCGGACTGTCAGCTGTGAGTTGGCCTCGGTTTATAAGTAACACTCGCTCACAGGTATTTTCTACTTCTTGCATAACGTGAGTTGTCACTAAAACTGTTCGATCTTGACCCAAAGATTTGATTAAATCCCTCATCGATAAACGTTGATTGGGGTCTAAACCTTCGGTAGGTTCATCCAGTATCAGGATGGAAGGCCGGTGAATTATAGCGCCAGCCAAGCCTACCCTTTGATGATACCCCTTGGATAATTCGCTTATGGGCCGATAGAAAACTTCTTGTAAGCTGGCCTCTTCAACGGTTTGTTCCAAGTTACGGGTTCTTTCCTTGCCTGAAAGTCCCCTGAGATCAGCTATAAAATCAAGATATTCACTGACCAATAAATCTTCATACAAAGGATTGTTTTCCGCTAGGTATCCAATGCTTTTCCTGGTTTCTAAGTCGTTCTCTGAATTGTCTATTCCGTTTATAAGGATTTTACCGGTGTCTGGAGTGTAATAAGAAGTCAGCAATCTCATGGTAGTCGTTTTACCGGCCCCGTTTGGGCCTAGAAAACCAACTATCTCTCCTCTTTTGATTGAAAAAGATAGGTTGGATACAGCTTTGTGAGGTCCAAAGCTCTTACTCACTATTTCCACTGAAATAGTAACGTCCGGGTCTATAGGATTTTCATTTTCTTTATCGGTTGACATAGGTCTTTCCCTTTGGGGCGGTTTTTTGAGGCCGCCCTGTTGAGAATGAAAATTTAGTCGTCAAATGGTGCTGGTAATTTAGGAGGATCCAACTCTGTAATGAGAGATTCCGTGGTTAAGACCATACCAGCTATGCTTGCTGCATTTTCAAGGGCCGACCTCGTGACTTTCACTGGATCGATCACACCGAATTCGTACATACTGCCATACCTATCATTTTCAGCATCAAACCCGTAGTCACCACTTCCTTTTTTAATCGCATCCAGTACTACCTGACCACTAAACCCAGCATTTTGTATCAAAAGTACAACAGGTGCATCTACAGAATCCAAAACAATCCTGGCCCCAGTTGCCTCATCAGAACTATCTGAGTAATTTTCACGTAAATCAGCAGCTATTCTGATAAGTGAGGTACCACCTCCTGGGAGGATTCCTTCTTCCATAGCTGCCCGGGTAGCAGATAATGCATCTTCCACTCTCTGCTTTTTTTCCTTCAATTCAACTTCCGTTGCGGCTCCGACCTTTATTATCGACACACCACCCGATAGTTTTGCCGCACGCTCTTCCAGCTTTTCACGGTCGTAATCAGATTTGGTCTCTTGAGCCTGAGATTTTATATTACTCACCCTTGCATCGATAAGGCTTGCCTCTCCACTTCCCTCTACGAAAGTAGTGGAATCCTTGGTGGATATAACCCTTCTGCATCTTCCTAAATCTGAAATCTCGATGGAATCAAGAGTTCTACCTGTTTCACTACTTATGACTGTTCCACCGAAAAGAATGGACATATCTTCCAGGATAGCTTTTCTCCTATCTCCGAAAGCAGGAGCTTTTACCCCAAGGCAATTTAGTGTCCCTTTCATTTTGTTTACAACAAGTGTGGCTAGGGCCTGCTCTTCTATATCTTCAGCTATCAGGACTAGTTCTCTGCCGACAGCGCTAAACTTCTCAAGAAATGGGAGTAATTCTTCTAGACTCGTAATTTTTTCCGAAGTAATGAGGATGTAGGGCTCATTAAGCTCTGTAACCATTCTATCTTGGTCAGTCACAAAATAAGGGGATAAATACCCCCTATCTATTTCCATGCCTTCTACATATTCGACCTCATAGTCCTGGCCTCGCGATTCTTCGACAGTTACGACGCCATCTTTTCCAACCTTACTCATCACCTGGCCTATCAATTGGCCCATTTTCTCATCATGTGCGGAAAGCACCGCTACTTGCGAAATCTGTTCGTCTCCGGTGACATCTTTTGAGATATTTATCAATTCTTTGGTTATCACATCCACTGCTTGATCAATACCTCTTTTCAGGGCCATTGGGTCAGCACCGGCGGCTATATTCTTAAAACCGTTTTTTAATATAGCTTGGGCTAAGATTGTGGATGTGGTGGTACCGTCTCCCACATCATCATTTGTCTTTGAGGCCGCCTCCTTAAGTAGCTGCGCACCCATATTGTGAAATGGTTCAAGCAACTCAATCTCTTTGGCTATGGTTACTCCATCACTACATACCTGGGGGGGGCCGAACTCTTTTTCTAAGATTACATTCCGACCACTAGGTCCTAAAGTTATTCCCACAGTGCGGGCCATAAGATCGATACCTTCCATCAATTGAGTTCGGGCATTGTCTTTAAATTGGAATTGTTTTGGCATTATTAAACCTCGTTAATTTCTTTTCGTACGTACCTTAAATGATACTAAAATTTAAGCCTGGGACTAAATTTTGGCGTTATCGATAGCCTTTTTTACAGCTGTAGGAGACATTGGTAATTCTCGCATTCTCACTCCGGTAGCATGATATAAGGCATTGGCCATTGCAGCGAGTGGTGGTACTAGAGGAGATTCTCCTACACCTCTCACACCGAAAGGGTGCCCTGGATTAAATACCTCTACCACCACAGGATCTATCATAGGCAGGTCTAAACTTGTGGGCATTCGATAATCCAAAAGGCTAGCATTCATGACTTTACCATCGTCACTCATAAAGTATTCCTCGTTCAAAGCCCAACCGATACCTTGCGCCGTGCCTCCTTGGATTTGACCTTCCACGTAAGCTGGATGAATTGCCTTCCCTACGTCAGTGAAAGGGGTGCACCGAAGGATTGTCGTCTTGCCAGTTTCCTCATCGACTTCTACATCTACAAGCATAGCTGCGAATGATCCTCCGACGCCTCTAGGGTTGACTCCAGCACTACCAACAATCGGTCCACCTGTTCCATTCGAAGCTGCTGCAATTTCCTTAAAAGTCAGTTTAAGTTCAGGGTCGGATTTGTGTTGGGCAATTCCATCGGCATATTCGACTTCATCTTCCTTGGCGTCCCATACCAAACTTGCTCTCTTTAACATTTCTTTTTTTACTTCTTGTGCCGCTTCAAATGCAGCCCAGCCAGATTTAAAAGCAACCCCACTGCCACCTGTTACTGATGTGTATCCTATGGAATCAGTGTCGGCAACTTGTGGGTTAACGTCTTCAACTGGTATGGAGAGGACTTCAGCAAGTTGTTGTGCTATTGCAGTTCTAGAGCCCCCAACATCCACAGAACCTTCAGATAGATTGACTGCTCCATCCGGTGTAACAGTGGCAACGCATGCGGCCGGTCCAGTGTTATTTCTCCAGTATCCGAACGCTATTCCTCTGCCTCTTAACTTACCTTCAACTTCTTCCAAAGGTGTTTGGTAATGGTCGTGATTTTTTACAATCTCCGAAAGCTCAATCATTCCAATCTTGCCGTTGACAACTCCGTCTGATCTTCGTGTACCTTCCTTGGCAGCATTCAACAGTCGAAGATCGACCGGGTCGATTTTCAGCTTCTCCGCGATCTCGTCTATAACAGTTTCCACCGCTAAGGCACCTATGGGAGCCCCGGGGCCTCGGTATGCCGTAGTTTTAGGTTTATTGTCGACCACATCATATCCATCCAGCTGTAGATTTTCTATGTCATAAGGGGAAAGCATACATGCGGTAGCTCCTCCTATGGGGGAGCCGGGAAATGCACCAGCCTCGAAAGCAAGATAGCCTTTGGCGGCAGTAATTTTCCCATCATTCGTAACACCTATTTTCACCCTAACAAAACTTCCAGAGGTTGGCCCTGAGGCCTCAATCACTTCAGATCGTGTCATGAACATCTTGACTGGGGTACCAGTTTTTTTGGATAGAAGGGCGGCTAAGGGTTCTAAATAGCAAGGAAGCTTCCCACCAAAACCACCGCCAATTTCCATGGGGACTATAGTTACTTTAGAAACGGGCAGACCCAAAATAGTAGAAACTTGATCTCTGATCCCGAAATGTCCTTGGCTGCTGCACCAAATGGTAACGTGGCCATCCGACCTCCAGGAAGCTGTACCGTTTTGTGGTTCAATATAGCCTTGATGCACTGTTTTGGTCCGATATTCTCTTTCAATAGTTAGGTCGGCCTTTTTAAAGCCTTCATTTATATCCCCGAGTATGTATTGATCATGACTAGCAATGTTGGAGCCATGAACTTCGTCCCCTGACATCGAGGCAAATCTAATAGTGCCATGGAGTATTGGGGCATTTTCAGACATCGCAGATTCGACGTCGGTCACCGATTCCAGAACTTCATATTCCACCTTGATCAATGATAAAAGTTCTTCTGCTTCATGAAGCCCATTAGCCGCAATGGCTGCCACAGGGTGACCTTTAAATAAAACTTTATCAGAAGCGAGAATCCTGTCTCTCACATACTTCATATTCGCATAGAGGTCTTCACCCACCTCTGCAGGTTTATCCGGCAAAGGCGATAAATCACTGGAGGTGACGATAGCCTTGACCTCTGGGTGAGCAAGTGCTGCAGACAGATCGATTGACTTAATTCGGGCATGTGCGTGTGGGCTCCGTAGGACCTTGCCAAATAACATTCTGGGCAAGTTCAAATCCGCTCCGTATTGAGCTTTTCCGGTAACTTTATCTGCTCCATCGTGTCGGACAGGTCTTTTCCCAATGGCGCTGTAATTTTTCGGTGTCTGCGTTGCCAATTCAAAACTCCTTGAGAGATTCTAAGAAAGTGAAAATCGAGCTATAAATCCACCCCTCAGTTTACCATATCACCTAGGACTAAGTAGGTATGCAATTATTGGTGGGTATCTATAAAAATTAAGAAACCGCATATTTTTTTAAATTGTCGTCGTTGAAGGACAACCCTAATCCTGGACTTTGAGGCAAAACAATTTCCCCACCGACAACTTCGGGTTCCTCATTGAACATGGCAAAGGTCCATGGCATGTGTTCCACGTACAAACCGTTTGGACAAGCAGCCAAGCAGTGCATCAAGACCTCTGTGGCCAAATGTGTAACAACTGGTAAATTGTAAGCCTCAGCTAGGTGAGCTGCCTTCATCCACTGTGTTATCCCTCCGGCTCTGAGTAAATCGACCATGACTATATCGATGGATCGACGTTCTAGTTGAGTCCTAAATGGTTCGATACCATAGTGGTATTCTCCCGCTGCAACTGGTGTGTCCAAGGCATCGGCGATACGAGACAAACCTTCAAAATCTTGGTGATTTATTGGATCTTCTAGCCAAAAAAGATCATATTGTGCGAGTTCCCTTCCTATGGAAATGGCGGTGTTAACGTCCCAACCCTGGTTGATATCCAGCATCACTGTAATGTCTGGACCCACTGAATTTCTCATGGTTTCCATTCTTGCTATCTCTTTTTGGGCACTATCTTCAGCTCCCATACGAAACTTCATAGCCTTGAAGCCCTGAGCTACGAGCTCTTTACTTGTATTTTCTAACCGGCTCAAGTCAAAATTTCGCCATAAATAACCACTTGCATAAGTGGGAACAGTGTCTCTGAACCCTCCTAGCAATCTGTGGAGAGGTTCTGATGCAGCTTTGCCTTTAATATCCCATAGGGCAACATCAATTCCTGAGACTCCCCGTGTTACAAGGCCAGCTGGGGCTCCGCCTCCCGCCAGATTTCTCAGGTAAGTATTGATATGTTCTACTCGCCTGGGGTCTTCTCCTATAATCTGTTCAAGCAATGCATCAACGGTTTCCTTTAAGGCCTTGACCATTACTGAACTCGCGAACCCCGAATAACCTATTCCTTCGATACCATCATCCGTGATGATCTTTATCGTTATGAATTCTGCCTTACTGCCCATCCCTCCTGACAGAGGACCTTCCTCTCTAGGCAGACTGACAATACCTGTCTCATATCTTTGTATTTTCATTTCTTTTTCTCCTCTTGCAATCAATCATTCTTGTGGGTCTCCAGATTTCATGACTGAAGACCGATCTTTTGATGGAGCCCATTGTGTGCCTGCGTTATCTTCAGGCATAAAACCTATTATCTTCCGCCCTTGTTCCAAATCCCATATTCCATAAGTGTTATCTGACATTCCGTAGACGATAGCAAATCCTACAGACTCTGGCGCATCTATGCTGCAGTCGATCAGGTTTGCGGTGTCTTTATGGCTCATCCACAAAGACAAGGCGGACGGAGCAAAGGTCGGGTCGTCTGGCTCCATTACCCAACCTATTCTCAGACATATGACCGACATTCCATATTCGTCATGAAAATAGCTACCTAAGGATTCCCCGAATGCCTTACTTACCCCATAATAACCGTCTGGTCGTACAAGATTGGTGGCCAAGGGAATAACTGGGTGACGTACCTCTCGGAATTCTCCCTCATAGATTTGTTTATAGGGATTATCCCTTAGAGGATAAAATCCCAAGGCATGATTGCTGCTAGCAAAAACGATCCGGTTCACTCCTGATCGGCGGGCGGCTTCATATACGTTACGCGTACCAATTATGTTGTTTTCCAGATTGCTTTCCCAACTACCTTGATGATTCGGATCTGCTGCCAGATGAACAACTGTGTCAATACCTTCAAATGCCGGCAGTATTTCATCCAGATTTGAAAGATTAGCGACAGTAGTAGGAAATTCTGGCACTTTCTGAAGGTCAAGACCACTCAAAGCGTATTTTAACGTTAGGTTTGACCGGATTATTCCACCTATTTTCCCTGCTAATCCCGTTATCAGGACTTTTCTTCCACTCAATGGTGTTTCTCCTACGGCTATTTTTTATTTACCCCCAAAGGCCTGTATTATCAAATAAACTACCAAAGGGCCAATGCAGGCCCATAGTATTAGTCTGGGTGTGATGCGCATAAATCTACCTGGTTGTGGGGT
>DLRJ01000110.1:18613-35647 GCA_002500485.1 Dehalococcoidia bacterium UBA7891 | reverse complement strand
GTGGAATTGCCGTTGTTAACCTCCGGAAAAGCATTTAATATCGTAGGGAGATATTTAGTTCCACCAGACACGAGAGGTCAAAATATATGAAGCAGTTGATTATGCTTTTTTCCATTTCAATATTATCCGTAGCTATATTTGCCTGCGGGCCTGCTGTAGGTAGAGCCGTGGGTGATACTCAAGTAGACGTGGATGCCACACTTGCTGAAATGAAGCCAGAAACAGAATCAGAACAAGAGCTCTATGACATGCTTAAAAAGATTGATCGCCTGCACAAGGAAGAGCGAGCAGAGCTGTTAAAAGCTCTTAACAGCTCAAGCGAAGTGATCGATGAACTTATTGTCTTGATAGGCGATGACGTAGACCTCGGTAATATATCAGTGTCTGCAAAAAATTTAACCGACGGTGGAGCGGATGATTCAGATCTTTCGGATCTTATAAACCGGGCCAAATCAGCCAGGGATAGGGAGATGGAGATTTTAGTAGCACTTGAAAATGCTGAGAAAATTCCATGGGACAGGATTAAATTTTTAAATGACCAGCTAGATGCCGCAAACGCCGAACTGGGAACTCTAAATGAGGATCTTGCCGAGGCAGCTAAGGATCTAGATCACGCCGACCAACTGGAGGCAAAATTGGTGAATGGTTTAAAAGGTCAGGATAGTGAATACGTTGCCCTAGCAAGGAGGGCAGAAGAAGCCTCAGAGAAAATAGATGTTATCGGTCATATATTAAAAGTGACTTTCAAAGATGATGAAGAGGAGACAGCCACAGAAAAACTTATCCGAATGGATGGCCGAGAAAGAATGGCAGATAAGTTGGAAGATTGTATGGATGACTCTGATTCAGAAAATGCTAGAGTAGCCAGAGAAACCTGCGCAAAAGAGGCTATTGCATTTCATCAAGAAATCAAAGCAATGGAACCTGAAAATGTGGGTGAAATAGATAACGCTGCCATGTTATCCAACCCGGACACTGAAGATGCCGTTTATGGGGTACTAGAGTGTTTGGAAGATCTGGAAGGTATGATGTTCACAATGGACATGATAGAAGATCCAGTAACAGGTGAATTCATAGGTAGAGCTGAGCTTTACAGACGAAATTGCTATAGAGACGTAAATGAAGATATTCTAAAAAATGGTGGGGCAGATTCCATTATTGAAAGGGCAGCGATTAGTAGTAGCGATGATGCGGCCACATCACTGAAGAGAAAACTCGATTCTGACGACATGGCCACTAGACAGATTAGGAAGGACATAAGAGAAGGTCTTGATGACATAAACGACAAGAAATTCAAGTCCAGTGTCGAGGACCTACTTTACAATAAATCTTTGACAGGCCAAGGTGTGGAAGACCTTATGGAAAGCATTCTTGACCTCGCACAAGATGACCTAGATTGCGACCCTAGTGGTATCAAGGGAGAACCTTGCGATTATGTTGATCAGTATGAGTCTCGCGAATATTACCTGGAAGAAATAGCTATGAGATTACATGAAGAATATCGTGCCCTTGACGGTATTAAGGAAGATCGTTGGGCATCTTTCGAAGAACCAATCCGAACTATTGTCAACGAAACCGCAATACGGCTATTTGACAATGATGACATGGATAGATTTTTGATCAATGAAAGAGGCGAAGTTTCCATAGCTGGCGGCGATGGTTTTAACCTTGAGATATATGGCATAGTTCGGGAGATTTCAGAGGCAGTCCAGTCAAATCCCGATTTGAATGATGGCTTAAATAACGTAGATGCCGATGCGCTTGATGATGTGGTTAATATTGTTGCATCAGACCTCATTGGTGGACTCGCAGTTGGTGACAACTGGGGTATGGCGGGAGAAGTTGGTGGCAAATTTGAATCGTGTATAGACTCTATGATTGAGAACGAAAGTATGGAAGTCGGTGATGCTGCAGCAAAATGCTTAGAGTTTACATCTAGCGCTTTTTCTGCTGAATTCAACCTGGACAATAAGAAGAACTAACCATCTCTCACAATTTATTTGATTGAATAAAGAAACACCGGTCCAAATTATTTAAGCCAGTGCTTCTTTATTGGTATCATACCGAGATTGACTTCATTACTTCCTTTTAGCGAAAATTGGTCAATTCTACTTGGCAATTTTTCATGGAGATCTAAATGGATATCGTTAGCCTCGCCGACCTAAAACAAGCAGCGAAAGAAAAAATACCGTCAGATCTATGGGATTTTATAGAAGGTGCTGCTTTTGATGAGGTCACCAAACAGAGGAATGAAGAAAAATTTCTTGACCTTACCATGAATCCGAATTTCTTAATAGATGTTGGAACTAGGAACCTTTCTACCACAGTTTTTGGGAAGAAAATAGACTTTCCTATAATGATCGCTCCTGCAGGTGGTAAAAGACAGTTACACCCTGAAGGGGAGATAGCCGCCGCCAAAGGGGCCGGAATGTCCGGAACCCTATACGCTCTTCCCACTGCATCTGGATTCAGTATCGAAGAAGTAGCAGAAGTGGCATCGGGACCTCTTTGGTTCCAGCTGTATCACTCAAATGATGAAATAACAGAATTTCTCGTGACGAAGGCCAAAAGCGCTGGATACTCTGCCATTTGCCTGACCGTCGATGGTCCAACATCCGCTCCTAAAGAAAAGGATTTACGGAACAATTTTAGACGTAAACCAGAGCTATACAACGGTAGTTTCAGGGAAAGGCCGGAATTTGCGAGAAGCACAGATATCATCGTTCCAGATTTTTCAGATTTTAGTCCGGAAGAATACCAAGGGTTAACCTGGGAACGATTAGATTGGCTTAAATCACTCACCAACCTACCCTTAGTAATAAAGGGAATAAGGACAGTTAGAGATGCTTTACTCTGCGCCGAATACGGTGCCGATGGAATAGTAGTTTCAAATCATGGAGGACGGCAAATTGACCGGACATTATCTTCCATAGAAACCTTATATCCAATAACCCAAGCGGTTGGGGAAAACTTAGAAGTATATTTTGATTCTGGGATAAGACGTGGGTCAGATGCTTTTATGGCCTTAGCTTTAGGAGCTAGAGGGGTATTTGTAGGTAGACCCGCATTTTGGGGGATGGCATATCAGGGCGCTGAAGGAGTCAAATTAATGCTTGATATCCTCAAGTCAGAATTCGACAGATGTTTGGCTTTTTGTGGCTACAGAAACTTATCTGAGATAGAAATCGGCTCCGTAAACATACCTACTCACTGGCCAGTGAACATACCCTAGCAAAATTGAGGAGGTATCCATATACAAATCAACTTGACCCATGGGGACCTCAGCTAATCTTTTTCAGAAACAATGATCACACATTGGGCATTACTTTCTCAGCAAACCATCCAATTCTACTGACCATCTCTTCAGGAGGATAAGACCAAATAGAACCATAATATTCACACCCAGCGTCTCCGTATGAATTAATAGTTTCTATACAGGGCTCAGCTTCTGTGAAAACATCAAAGTTTTGCAACGCTCCTTTCAAAGGAATATTTATACCGAGTTTTGAACGCTTCTCTCTAAGATAACTAAGGCCTTCCGCGTATATATCAGGGCTAATATTCGTTGGGATCCAAGCATCTCCGTATTTTGCTGCTAGTTGAAGCATTCTTTTGCCCCTTACACCAAACCACATAGGCGGGTGTGGGTTTTGCGTTGGAACCGGGGAAATTACCGCACCATCCGACTTGTAATTATTACCTTCGAAACTCACCTTTTCACCTGTCCACAGTCTTGTAATCAGATCTAGCGCCTCTTCTGTCCTTGTCACCCTTTGGCCAGGTGAATCCCAACAACTAAAGCCGTCAAATTCAGGCTGGTGCCAACCTGCTCCTACCCCAAGTATGGTTCTACCTCCAGACAAGTGGTCAACACTAGCCACGATTTTCGCTAACTGAGATGGGGGGCGAAAGGGAATTGGTGTAACTACCGTACCAAGTTTAATAGACGCAGTCTGGCCAGCAAGGTAACCAAGTATGCTCCAGGCATCTAAGGTTTCCGGCCCATCGGGTAGCATGTAATGGTCCCACGACAAGAATGCATAAAACCCTGCTTGTTCCGCCGCTTTACCGACTTCAGAAATTAGGTCTCTATCCAAATATCCCTTTTTGACCGGGTAAATCAACAAGTGTTCCAACTGATGCTCCTAATAAAATCATTGTTATAGTACTGAACTTATATTTTTCAGCACATCTTCTGCTTCATCCATCATATTCCGAATAATTTCGGATGCTTTATCCACAGAGGTAATTGCCCCAGAGGCACTACTCGCATTTACCGGAGCGACAGATAAATCGGCGTTTTTCATTGCCAGGGCTATATCTGTCTTTAAATCTTCTTTCTGTTCCAGCAATTCTTCATAGTTTTGGTGCCATCTTTTAGTAAATTTATTTTGGATGACTCTATGGCCTACTTCATAAGGAAAGGGGGCATCAGTGGCCAAATCATAGGATTTAGTAACAATAGTTTCGTCCGTGGTCATCTCTGTTAAGGCCTGTTTGGCCCACTCGGGGCCAAACCATTCGTTCGAGGCAACGAATCTACTGCCAACCCAAACCCCACTTGCTCCCAAGGCCAAAGCGGCAGCGACACCCCTTCCGTCCACAATACCACCAGCCGCCAACACAGGAATTTCCGGACACGCATCAGCTACCGCAGGAACGATCGAAATTGTACCTATATGGCCGGTATGCCCGCCACCATCCGTACCTTGGGCCACTATCAAATCAACCCCTATTTCCTTGGCGTTTATTGCCTGTCCCAGTGTTTGCACTTGAGCCAAAACTTTTATACCCGCATTTTTAGCATCCTCTATGTATGGAGATGGATCTGAAAAGGAATGGCCAATCAGATCTACCTTATTCCTTACTGCGACAGAAACTAGTTCATCTATACCATCGACACTAGTTATAAAACCCACACCAAATGGCTTATCTGTAATTTCCCGTACACGTTTAATTTGAAATTCCAACCACTCAGGATCTGGAATGGTGTTGCCCATTCCCAGCATCCCAAATCCACCTGACTCAGATACGGCTCCTGCCAATTCTGCAGTAGCACTAGTAGCCATCGGTGCATTTAAAATCGGGTGTTGTATCTGAAGGAAATCGGTCAATCTTGTTCTAATCATAGAATTAGTTCCATAATTTCATTCTTAAATATATTTCCACTTTACTATATATACCACACAGAAGCTGTAAATCCTGTATACACCATCAGAAATAACATAGTTGGATAGCAGCAAATAAGTTAATTACTCGGTTAATGGAGGATCAAAATGAATTACGATGAAGCTCTCCCTTTCCTAGCTAAAAACCACAAAGGTGTTATAAGTACAACAAGGCCGGATGGATCCACACATTCCAGCATCGTAGTTTGTGGGATTTATAATGACAAACCAGCTTTCGTATCTGTATATCCCAAATCACAAAAAATTTTGAACTTAAGAAGAAATCCCAAATGCACTCTCCTATCAGTAACTGGGGATTGGCGAAATTATGTGGCAGTGGAAGGATTAATTTCTCTCACTGATTACGGCAATACTGATAAAGAAATAATGCGGACCCAACTTAGGGAAGCATACATGTCTTGCAGTGACAGCCCACATCCAAACTGGGAAGAATACGATAGAGCAATGGTACGACAAGAGGCTGTAATAGTTGTTCTGGAACCAACACGAGTTTACGGCTTGTTACGTTAGATAGAATACTGTGATATAAATACTTAAGTTTTTCCAACACCTGTTGGCCCCGGAAATATGAAGGCCCCAGTTGGCCTTCTAGGGTTTTCAAGAAAGAGCGACAATCAATAAAGTCGACAGAGAAAAACCATGGTAGTTTCTGACAAGGAAGAATTTGAGTTAAGAGCCCATCTACTCAGAAGAGCAGGGTTCGGATCAACTAGGTCGGAACTTCAGAGACAAATGGAAAATTCCTACGAAGATACTGTTGAATATCTTCTGGTCCCAAATTTTACCGATTGGATGGGAGACCATATTGTAAGAAGATTCGATGGAGAGGCATCAGGAATGATAAATGCCCCTGGGGCATCCCGTAATTGGCTATACAGAATGATCAGCACAGCCAATCCATTGACAGAAAAAATCCCCCTTCTCTGGCACAGTATTTTTGCCACTGGCGTGCCAAAGGTCATTAATGGAAGAGTGTTATTTGACCAGATAAATATGCTCCGAAAATATGGTACCGGAAGGTTGGACGACCTATTGTTACAACTTTCAAAAGACCCCGCAATGATCGTATGGTTAGATAATCAAGAGAACCATAGGGATGCGATGAATGAAAATTGGGGTAGAGAGCTTTTGGAACTGTTTTCCATGGGTGTTGGAAATTACACTGAAGAAGACGTAAAGGAATGTGCTAGAGCATTCACGGGCTGGACTATCGGAAACACTGAGTACATGATGGTCCGAGCAAAAAGAGACTCCGATTGGCCTTATGGAAGAATCGCCTACCATTTCGAATATCGAGAAGACGATCACGATATGGAAGAACGAACCTTTCTAGGGCAAAAGGGAAATTTCAACGGTCAGGACATTATCCGAATAATTTGCGAACAAGAAAGTACAGCAAGATTTATATCAAGACACCTTTATCACTTTTTTGTGGCGGATGAAGCACCAGTCCCTTCATGGTCTACAGTAGCACCTAGAGACCCAGAGGCAATTGATCAACTAGTTCAAGAGTACTTCAACTCGGATCACAGCATAACTGCGATGCTGCGAACCCTCTTCAATTCAAATTTTTTCAAATCCCAAAATGTCAGGTACCAAAAGGTGAAAGGACCTGCTGAATTTGCGGCAACTGTTTTGAGACTTGGTGGGCAATTCAATCTTCCAAATAAAGATATGATCCTGAAATATCAACAGATTGTTTGGATGGGTCAAGAGTTAAGCAATCCCTCGAGCGTGGAAGGTTGGCATGAGGGGAAAGAATGGATTGATACTGGGACACTGATAGAGAGAATTAATTTTGCATCAGATCAACTGAGCGATTACGAAAATCCAGGTGTTCGCGAAATAGTAGACACATTGATAAAAGACAGTGCTGGACTCCTGTCCAGTGAGGAGACAGTCTCAAATTGTCTTGCACAACTAGGCTTCCTGGAAATCTCTGCTGAGACTAAATATATTTTAGTGAGATATGCTCAAAAGATTGACGATCCAGTTTCCAAAATAACTGGTGTACTTCGTCTTTTGACCACTTCCAGAGAATTTCAATTGGCGTAGCCGGAAAATGATTGAATATTTGCTTACGCTAGGAATTGTCGCAATGGAAGGAAGGGGATTTGAGTACCCAACAGACTCAGTGTCAGCTCCGAATGCCCGTTTGTACGTAACAAATAAGTCGAGGAATTATGGAGAACGAGGGGTTAGAATAACTGTATTAGACCTCGACAGTGAATTTTATGGGACATTTGGAACTTTTGGAACCTCAGATGGGAAGCTGCAGTCCCCTTCGGCTATTGAGGCTACGGACGACGGGAGAATCCTTGTCTGCGATGACTATACTCATACTGTTAATTTATTTGACTTAGAAGGTAAATTTTTAAACCGATGGGGGATTTACGGTCAAGGTGAAGGTGAACTTAACGGTCCATCGGGATTAGCTGTTGATTCTGATAATAACGTGTACATATCAGATACCCGCAATCACAGGATCCAAAAATTTAACATCGATGGTTACCATATAGCCACTTTCGGTAACCAAGGAAAAAATAACGGTCAATTTGATCTACCATGGGGTATATCAATGACTCCTCGAAACACATTGTGCATCGCCGACTGGGGAAATAACCGCATACAAGAATTAACGATAGACGGGGATGTTTTATCGGTCATCCATAACGAGTCAAATCCTTTATATGAATTGAAATACCCTTCTGGCGCGGTGGTGGATGAGAATGGGTTAATTTACATATCGGACTGGGGAAATGAAAGGGTGAAAATAATAAATGATGAGGGCCTCATGATCCAAAATTTAAGAGGCGAGGGAACAATTTCAAAATGGGCTGGTGAATTTCTAAACACTAATGTCGAAGAAAATGACGCCCGGCAAGCATCAAACATGGATATAGAATTGGATTTCCTTGATGATAATGATCCACACAGCGAGTCCGCTCATATAGAAAAATATTTTTGGTCCCCAGTTTCAATCAAATTGGATAAGTTTAACCGGGTATACGTAACCGAAACTAATCGCCACCGAATACAGGTATATCAACAAACGTAGGAAAATTACAAGACATCATGTGACAAGTATTTCCTCAACCGAAGACTTAACGGAAGTATTGCAAAAGTAACCAAGCCCATTACATAAGTAGACCGCACCAAGCCAAAAGCATCCGCCACAAACCCGTACAATAAAGGCGCCCCAATCGTACCTATTTCGTTGGTAGTATAAAAAAATCCATAATACCTTCCCCTCCGACTGGTAGGTACAAACTTAGCTACAGTTGCATAGAGGGCGCTAGAGGTACCATTTAACCCAACTCCCATCACAAGTACAAGAGGCCAAATAAGCAGATACGGAGTGTAAAGTGATAAGACGATAAAAACCGCCGTCATTCCTTTAGTGATCCAAATAATGTTAACCGTGCCAATTTTGCCATCCAACCATCCACATACATATTTACCCGCGGCTCCACCGGAAAACAAAAGAAATAAGGCAGTACTTATTTCACCCGTCCCCATTCCGTGACCAACTAGAATAAAAGGTAGGAAAACGAGTACGCCTGTCCGAGTAGCATTGTCTAGTGCCCCTATGAAACTCAATGAAATGAACGCCTGGTTCTGAGTTGATTCTCCTAAAGCATCACCTGAGGAAAGGCTGGTCACATTCGGTTTAGGTCGCCCCATATTAAGGTTACGGTTAAAAGCTGCGGTCACCAACATTAAGAAAATTCCTGCAGCCCCTATGTAGAACATGGTTCCACCCCAACCGAACATAATTAGCAAGGTTCCGCCCAATGCTGGAGCAACCATTTTTCCCAAATCCCCTGAGAAATTTACGGTTCCTACCGCTGCTGAGCGGCCAGAATCATTATATGCCCGAGAAACCATACTGGAAGCCAATGGATGCTGGGTTCCCCCTCCAAGACCTCCAATAATTGCGAACACAAATAGTAACCAAAACCCCTTCGATACCCCCATCCCTATTAACCCTGCAGAGGCCCATAAGTTACCCGTTACAAGCATCCAAAATTCTCCGAAATACTCTGCCAAAAAACCTGCTGGTACCTGCAATACAGCGGTAGCCCCACTATGAGTAGACCGGAGTAACCCAACCTCGGCGTAAGTCAAACCTAAACTGTCTTTAATAGCAGGCAGGAGCGGTATCAGCAGTGCAAATATCAGATCGCTCCATATATGCATAGCAGATCCAAAGATCAAAATACGCCGGGGAGTCATTTGTGGGTTGGACATGTATAGAAATATCTCGTGGTTAGGTAAAATGATTTGTGATGTTATCAGGGCTCACATAATAAATCACATTCAGGTGTAGCATATGAAAACTAGTTTGGATACTTCAAAGATAGGGAAAACCGACGTTAGTGTTACTAGAATAGGTATGGGTGGAGCCCCTTTAGGTGGACTAGACTCTAAAACCGCCCGAAACACCCTGGAATATGCCTATGCACAAGGCATACGGTATTTTGACACGGCACCTTTGTATGGATCAGGGCTGAGTGAAATACATAATGGGGAATTTCTTTCAACATTAAAAAGAACCGACTTTGTCCTATCCAGTAAGGTAGGTCGGTTGATAATTCCCGGCCAAGATATCCCGTTTAATTACACAAAAGAGGGGATTCTTAGGTCCATAGATGAAAGTCTCACAAGATTGAATTTGGATTCAATAGATATAGTGCTGATACACGATCCAGACGACCATTATAGTTCTGCGTTGAATGAAGCATTCCCCACTCTGGCAAAACTTCGAGAGGAAGGAGTCATAAAAGCTATAGGGGCGGGTATGAATCAATGGGAGATGCTGAGGCGGTTCGCCGCAGATGCAGATTTTGATTGTTTTCTTGTGGCAGGCAGATACACATTGCTTGACCACTCGGCCCTTCATGAATTAATGCCCTTGTGTTTGGAAAAAGATATAAGCCTGATACTCGGGGGTCCTTACAATAGCGGAATACTAGCATCTGACCTGGATACTAAAAGCACCTATTTCTATGACCCTTCACCCCTTGAAGTAATAGAAAGGGCAAAAAAGATAAAACGGGTTTGCGATCGTCATCGGATACCTCTCAAAGCAGCTGCACTACAGTTCGGACTGATGCACCGGTCCGTTGCTGCAACTATTCCAGGACCTCGGAGCCCAGGGGAAATAAAAGACAATATAGCAATGGCTTCAGTAAAAATAGATTCCGATCTGTGGAAGGAATTGAAACAGGAAAAATTAATCCACCAAGATTGTCCGGAGTAAATATTCTACAAAATCACAGTTGGTGGGATATGAAAGTCTTCATGATTTCGATTGCCTCATCTGATTCTGGCTGCGGATCTCTCACAAAACTGTGGGGCATACCATCAAATACAACCAATTCAATCTCCCCACCTTTCGACTCATAAGCTAACTCAAAATTCGCAGGAATATGGTTCGGAACATTTGCATCATCGGATCCATGGATAAGAAGTGCCGCCGGCAATTTTTCAAATTCTGAATTTTCCAAAATAGCTTGAGGGTTTCCGATTTTCATCATTTTTTCCTCCCCAAAATATGCCAAACTACCACGAATTAAGCTTTCCATACCCCGGTCTTTGGCATACAAATATCTTTCATGTGAATCCAGTACAGCAGATATCCCGATGTAATAATCAACTGAAGCATCTACTGGGGCCCCGTTTACAGGAAAGGGTCGTTTTATGTAGTCCGCTTTAGCAGGGCACAGCACATTTAGCATAGCTGTATGACCACCACTAGAAACGCCTAAGATTCCAAAGCTTGAAGGGTCACCCTTATAAATATTGGATTCATTTTTCCACCACCTGACACCATAATTAACATCTATTACTTGAGCCGGGTAGGGGTCCTGTGGAGCAACTCTAAAATCTATGGCTGCTACCAAAATTCCGCTTTCTGCTAGCTTTTCATCCATATAGCAACCATTAAGACGGGTCCCGCCTTGCCACGCCCCGCCATGAACATCGAGTAATACTGGAAACGGACCGGCGCCTTTAGGTTGGTATATTCTAGCCTCAAAAGATTCTTTTCCGTCTTGAATATAAATCTCGTCGGTAATGTCTATAGAGTACATCCCTTGCGGATTGTAGCTAATAGTCGTCAATTCAATAACTCCAAATAAATGTCGTCAGTCGTTTAGTTTGGCGGCTCCGCCTCTGTTTTGATTTATCTGATCTGTATCCCATAAAGAGGAAAAACTAAAAGCCCTAGGACAATGGCCGTAGGCTTCTTCAACTTCCACCAACACGCCCTGTAAAATTTTTGCATCCTCATCAGGATTGGACACTTCCAGTTGTATTTTAAAATCTACAACAGCCTCATCTGAAATTACTTTCGCTCTGCCATTAACACGCAAAGTCTCATTCAATCCAGGAATGAAAAATATGAGTCCTATATGAGGATTAGTTTGTATGTTTTGATATGACTGAAAAAGTTTATTCCCTGCGACATCAGGTAGTAGGAGGGTATTTTCGTCCAAGACCTTAACGAATCCTGGTAGCCCACCTTTGGGAGAAGCATCGCATTTTCCGGAAGAATCTGAGGTGGCCATTACCATAAAAGGAGCCTCTCTTATAAAAGCAATGTGCGAATCCCGCAAGGATTCCACTACTTTGTTGGCGGCCCTGCTTTTTGGAAACCCGAACTTCTCAGTAAAAGAGTTGTCAAAACGTTCTTCTATTTCAGTCTGCGCCATTTTTCCGTCACTCCTTACTAATTCCTGTGTTTATATAACGGAATATTAACACGGCTTCCCGTCCCCTTTTTACCAATACGATGCATTACCAAAATCTTCCTGATATTCATACTGCCTAGAAATTAGTATCATACCTATCAGCCAAATTAGTTTACTCCCTCTGATCATTGAATAAGGATATAGCATGAGTTTAGCTGGCAAAACTATCTTTATAACAGCAGCAGGCCAAGGGATTGGAAGAGCTATAGCGGAACGATTTCTACAAGAAGGAGCAGAGGTAACAGCAACGGATATAAATCTACCTCTGCTATCTGGTTTAACTGATGCCAATACCTTTGCATTAGATGTAACCAACAAGAGTGAATTACAATCATCGATTAAAGAAATTGACCCCGACGTGCTGGCAAATTGTGCAGGCTTTGTTCATCACGGAACCATTATGGATGCATCAGATGACGAATTTTCTTTTGCCATGAACCTCAATGTGAGACCAATGTTTCATACAATCCAAGCAGCAATCCCTGGGATGAAGGCAAAAGGACATGGATCGATCGTAAATATTGCCTCAGTGGTATCTTCAGTCATAGCAGCACCAAATAGGTTCATTTATGGCACCACCAAAGCTGCAGTTATAGGGTTAACTAAATCCGTCGCAAGGGATTTCGTCGATTCCGGTATAAGATGTAACTGTATTTGCCCTGGTACAGTAGATACTCCCTCTCTCAGGCAAAGACTTAGAGACACTGGTGATTATCAAAAAGCCCTTATGGATTTCAAGGCGAGGCAACCAATGGGAAGAATTGCTTCGGCAGATGAAGTAGCCTTGTTAGCATTATATTTAGCCTCCGATGAAAGCAGTTTCACTACTGGACAGGCCCACATTATTGACGGAGGCTGGGCAAATGGTTCCTAATTTGATAACAACAAGAGCTACTTAAATTGAGTACAATCCCAGAAAGAGCCAGTATTCCAATAGTGGCGCCAACACCAACACCATTTGACCATAATGACAAACCGGATTTACAGCTCCTAGAACAAAACATATTGCAATGGGTCGATACCGGTTTAAGTGGATTTGTTATTGGCTCTTACGGAGGAGAAGAATTTCATCTCTCACAAACAGAGAAAACAGAGATTATCAAGACTGTCTCTCAAGCACATCAGGGACAAAAGTTTGTAATAGCAGGGATAGACACTTTATCCCCAACGGTTGCATCTATGCAGGCCGAGGAATATGCAAAAGTCGGCGCTGACATGGTAAGGGTTAGAATTCCAAAAACCCCTAGAGAACATGGATCGGAATCCGTTGTTGATTACTTTGAAATGGTGACTCGAAACAGCCCCGTCCCAGTGATACCTATTCATCAACCAAAACTGGCGATGGATGTAGACGCTACACCGGAAGAAATCGGTGAAATATCCAACCTAGAAGGCATTTATGCCTACATAATATCCTTGAATTTTAGGTGGGAAAGTAGATTGCCTTCATTAATTAACCCAGAAGTCCAACTCTGGACCTGTAATGGAAGCCTTTTGATGCCAGGGGCGATGATAGGGGCGGAAGGGGCTTGTTTATTCTTTGCAAATTGGGCCCCAGATTTATGCCGCAAAGTTATTTCTCTAGTGCAATCGGGAAACTTTAACGAAGCACAAATCGTTCAAAAATCACTTATCCATGCAGACTATATTGGAATGAACAAAGGTGTCTCTGCCCTGAAAGCAGGTTTGAATCTTCTTGGATACAAAGCCACCAAACCCAGGAAGCCCACCCCTGAATTGTCCATAGGGGAAATTAAAGAACTAAAAAACGCTTTCCAGCAGGCAGGGATACTTTAGCTTACAACATAACCAAACGTTTCGCCGGCTGATTTTATATTTAGTTGCATTTTCTAACACTATTGCAGGTTCCAATTCTAATAATCAATAATCTCGTACAGGACACGGCTACCTGAGGCAGTGTCGCCATTTATCGAACCGATTAAACCTTTAGTCGCTTCATCCATATCGGCATAAAATTGCCTTTGGCCTGTGAAATAGCCGTCTAAACTATCCACTTCCAATTCCATAGCGACAACATCCATTGCCCCTGATATATCAACGTACAAGCGACATCCCACTCCCATACTCCTGTAATTTTCCGCGACAATTTTGAACCCATCCAAGGCCTCAGGCCCTTTTCCTCTTTGGCATACCCATGTGTTTCTAACCGCAAATTTCATGGAATTCTCCTTTTCCTTTTGAAATTATAATTTCAACGCCTACTCATCCTGACATTGGTATTGTTTTTATGAGAATTATATCAATTCGGTGACTAACTCTAATCACAAAAATATCCTGTTAACAAACGGGCCCTTCCAAAACTTTCGATGAAATACACCTCGGAAGAAATTCACCCTGGGATGGTTTCGATAGAAGTTCACCATCCAATACAGAGATGTTCCCACGCAGTACCACCGATTTTGGCCATCCTTTCACCCGATACCCTTCCCAAATACTGTAATCCTCCAGATGCAAATCATCGAGGGACAAATCCTTGTCCACTGTTGGATCCATAATGGTGATATCCGCATCACTTCCCGGGGTTATCACACCTTTCCTTGGATACAAACCAAGTATTTTCGCGGCATTGGTTGATGTTATATCTACAAACCTTTCTAAAGACATTCCTCTTTTCACAACCCCCTCCGTATATGCAACACCCATCCTGGTTTCAATACCATTATGGCCACCTGTTACATCTGCAACGGTCCTAAATTTGATTTTTTCCTCCCAGGTCGTGGAGACCAAATCCGTGGCTATAGTTGAAAGAGTTCCTTCCATTAGTCCTCCCCACAAGGAATCGCGATCTTCTTCACCTTTTAAGGAAGGATATGTGTGATATTTCATACCATTTTTACTGCGATAGTCTTGAAATGTAAAACAGGCATAATTATGTAAAGTTTCTCCATAAATCGGTAACCCTTGAGCCCGACATCTATAGACCTCTTCTACTCCCTCTTGGGCGCTAACATGTACAAAATAGATAGGGCATTCTTTTAATTCTGACAGTCGTGAAACCCGTCTAAATGAGACATCTTCTGACTGTTTAGTATGGACTCTATGCATATTCCACCATTCCCATTCATCAGTCTCTTTGAGCCGGTCATAGTTGTAATGAACCATCTCATCATCTTCTGAATGCACTAGTAAGATCGATCCTGCATCAGCCACCTGTTCCATAATTGTCCCCAATCTTCCAAAATCGGTATGGTTATTTTGCATCTGAGGGCTCGGGGGCCGAATACTAGTCGTAAATATTTTGAAGCTTGCTATTCCTTCCTTTGTGAGTTGCTTGATCTGGGATATGCTGTCCTCATCCGCACCGTTGGTCAAAATTGGATGGTAGGCATAATCTGTATAAGCATTACCAGACCATCGCTCTTCAGCCTCTTCCAAGGCGTGATATAAATCATGCCCAGGTATTTGAGTTGCAAAATCCAGTACTGTTGTTGTGCCCCCTAATAAGGCCGCTTTGGATACCACTTCCGCACCAGACCTTTCAGGCTGGCGTGGCCCTCCTATATGAGCGTGTGGTTCTATCCCTCCTGGAACTACGATCATACCTTCGGCATCAATAATCTTGTTAGCGTCATTTGCATCTATTTCTTCAGTCGATAAAGAAGTGATCCGCCCGTCATCGACAAGGATACCCAACTTCCTCGGGCCGGAGGCTGTTACAACAGTGCCTCCTTGAATTAATAGATCATGCACAATCTGCCTCCTTTCATACTTAACCCACTGAATAGGCGCATATTAACACTAAGAGGTCTGAGGTTCCTTTCTAAGTCCTCGTTGCCATCGTGAAGTTTGTTGATGAATCGGATCCATTGGAATCAAATGTTGATCTTTTTCCTAGGGATTTCCTCATATCGATCCATTTCCTCATTTTGTACGTTATATATGGTTGATTCAGCAAAGCTGAAGGCAGCGGTTTGACCGTCTTTATCCATACATACTATGTTCATATATGTACCAAAAGAGTCTTGATAATCTTTCAGATCTTCCATGGCCCTTTGTCCAGCATCCAACAGAGTCAAACCAGATTGAAGATACATCACCACAGAACGAGCAGTACAAGCCCTCATAGATAATTCACCTCTACCCGTACAAGCAGCTGACCCATATCTGTTGTCTGCGAAATTGCCAGCCCCTATTATTGGCGAGTCTCCTACTCGACCTGGATATTTCCAACCTAAGCCACTGGTTGATACCCCAGAAGCTATATTCCCTTTCCTATCTCGAGCTATAAAGTTAACTGTTCCCAGGTGTTTAGCTGTGGGCAAATTTGAGCTATATTTCCTTAAATTATCGAGATACTTATCCATTCCCTGTAACCCTTCTCCTCTTTCGTCGAGACCTTCCACCCATTTCCTTTTTGCTGCAGAGGTGAGCAAATTCCTGGGACGAAACCCCATTTCTTTCGCAAATTTGGCAGCCCCCCTGTCTACAAGCATGACATGAGGAAGTTCTTCCATTACCTTGTGGGCAATAGAAATTGGATGTTCAAAATTCTTAAGTCCTGCTACAGCACCGGCACGTAAGGTTTGTCCATCCATTACGGAGGCATCTAATTCGACTTGACCCAATAAATTTGGTAATCCTCCTCGCCCAACAGAGTGGTCTGAAAGATTACTTTCCACCATTCTGATACCGGCTACAATAGCATCCATAGCAGTTCCACCATTTTTTAACACTTTTATGGATTCCCCAATGCCTACATCGCCATTTGCTGACGTAATAACTAAACCCGCGTACATGAAATCTCCCGTAAAATATGAATATAAACTTCTAGGTTCAATAAATCTGACAAAGGAATTAGGAATAAAGCCATGATACATAAAGATTTTAGTTGTGACATTTATTTTATAAGGCATGGGGAATCAAAATCGAACGCTACCCCTGGTCTTGCAGCCGGCATTAATTTCGATGCACCGCTTACTGAACTAGGCCACCAGCAAGCTAAATTATTGGGGGAACGATTTAAGAGTGAAAAATTAAGTTTTGATAAAGTTTTTAGTTCAACTTTGACTAGAGCTATTCAAACAACAGAAAACATTTTCACGGGTATGGGTAATCCAAACAATAGCTTC
>DLRJ01000110.1:0-18226 GCA_002500485.1 Dehalococcoidia bacterium UBA7891 | reverse complement strand
ACTGAGGAGGCCTATACCAACGATACAATGACTTACATCATGGAAAAGGGTAGGGACTTTGTAGGGCCCGATGGCGAAAGCATAAGGGAAGTGCAAAAAAGAGCAACGAATTGGCTAGAAGATGAACTGATTTACAACCGCAAACTCTGTAGCACCCCTACATCCTTGAAGATAGCTATCATAGGCCATGGGAATACTATGAGGTCAATATTTCATTACATCATGGGTTTTGATCAAAGGTTGATATATAAAATTGGTGTAGATAACACTTCAATTTCCAGGTTTATATTTAACAGCAAGGGATGGTCCGTTGTTTGCCTGAATGACAACTCCCATTTAAGAACTGGCCCTTCTGGAACGTTTGAGGCTAGAAGTTGAATTCCCGCCTTCTACCCTTGATTTCTACACCTAGCCTCTTTATTCTGATGCCAATTTCAGAAAATTGTTGACTCCCTTTTGGTTCACAAAGGATAAAGAATGAATTTTGGAAGCTTCATGGAATTCCATACTAGAGAAGGAAATGGACAAGAGGACGCTTTTCAAGAATCCTTTGACCATGTCGCACTCGCTGAAGAACTGGGGCTCGATACAGTCTGGCTAGCCGAAACCCACTTCAACCCAAACCGTTCAGTGTTATCTGCTCCGTTAGTTTTAGCAGCGGCGATAGCGGGCCGAACAAAAAAAATCAAAATAGGCACAGCAGTACAAATATTACCGCTTGGTAACCCTCTCAGAATCGCCGAAGAAGTAGCAACCTTAGACCATGTCAGTGGAGGACGATTCGAATTTGGTATCGGTAGGAGTGGGCTTCCTAGTGCCTATAATGGGTACAACATACCATACACGGAAAGCAGAGAGCGATTTTATGAGGCCATGGAGATAATCAAAAAGGCTTTCACTGAAGACAGCTTCACTTATTCCGGGAAATATAACAGTTATGAAGACGTGTGTTTGACCCCAAAACCGTTGCAAAATCCGTACCCGCAAATGCGTATAGCAGCCACAACCTCCGAAACTTTCACCACATTGGGGCAGATGGGAATTCCAATTTTTGTTGGAGTAAGAGGGCTTTCTTTATACGACGTTGCCCAGCAAGTCGTTTTGTATCGTGATGCCCTTAGAGAATCCGAACATGCTACTGGTAGTATTTTGCTAAGGGTTCCAGTGCACGTAGCAAACTCGACCCAGGAAGCTTTGGCAAATTCGGAAGCGAGTTTCATGAAACAGTTCCGACGCTTGGGATCTCAGCTTGGTACTAATGCGACGGCATCATTAAATACTGAAGGCAATACCAGCAAAAACCTATCGGAAATAGACTGGACCGATATACAGGGGGAAAAGGTAGCAGTAGGAGACCCGGATACCGTTGTGGAACAACTCAAAAATATGATTGATGTTCTTACTCTAGACGGGATTGCAGCAGAGTTTAATGCGGGAGAAGAAATTCCTGCCGGCATTGTAGAAAACTCGCTTTCACTATTTTGTAAAGAAGTAATGCCAAAGTTGCGTTGAAAAATACTATTCTAGGAAATTTTTCGACTGGCACGTTCTTTCAATGAGATCAGCTTCTACCTTCATAATAGGCTCAGTTATTTTGATCATATATCTGCTATATCGATTTCTTGTCGCTGCAGATTAAGGGAAATTAGATGTCCAGCAACGATTACGTTTCCTTGGTTCCGAAATACACATTCTCATCAGCACTTAAAGAACAAAAATCAGACCTGAAACACAATCCCCTCACGGCCTGTATGGCAGATGCAAAATATCTAGGCGTAATCAGTCCCTAAAGTTTACATACTGTAGCGGCTGATTAGTTTCCATTTTTTTTATAAAAGCTATGGCTTCTTGAAGTTCATCACGTTTCTTACCTGACACATGAAGTTCACTTCCCTTTATAGAAATCTGAACCTTCATTTTGGATCCTTTCACAGATTTGTTAATCTTTCTAGCAAGGTCAGCATCAATTCCTTGCTTAATAGATATTACTTGTCTTAGTGAGTCCCCCGAAGCATTTTCCGCCTTTCCAAAGTCCAGTGCCTTAGCATCAACTTTTCTACTGGCAAAATTTTGCCTCAATAGGTCGTGTAATTGCGTCAGCTTCATATTGTCGTCGGCAGTTATAGTTAATGTGTTTTCGCTTCGTGCTATGTCACATTTAGTTCCCGCAAGATCAAACCGTTGTGTAATCTGACGTTTTACTCCATTAACAGCATTATCGACTTCCATAAGGTCTGTTTTTGAAACAATATCGAATGATGGCATTTGCTATTTCCTCCATAAACTTGCCCTTAACCTTTAGTTAAATCAGATAGGGCTTATTACTCTAATAGGGTTTCCTTGAATAAATCCGATAACACATTCTACTGTCTGTTCGTAGAAAATCTTATACGTTTCATTTGTAACATATCCAATATGTGGGGTAATAATGGTGTTTTCTAAAGTGATTAAAGGATGATCTGAAGGCAATGGCTCCAAGCTAAACACATCCAATGCAGCACCAGCTATTTCACCTTCGGCCAAGGCATTAACTAGTGCTAATTCATTCACGATTGGGCCTCGAGAGGTATTGATAAGAAAACTAGTTTTTTTCATCAATTTAAGTTTAGATGCATCAATAAGGTCTTTAGTCCTTGAGCTAAGCACAGTGTGGATACTGATAAAATCTGATTCAGCCATTAGGGTTTCCAAAGAAACATATTTCGTATTCCTTCTTTCTGCTTTTTCTTTAGTTAAATTTTGGCTCCAAGCGATCACATCCATCCCAAAAGCATTTCCATAATTAGCCACCTGGCCACCAAGATTACCTAGACCAATCAGCCCGAGGGTTTTTCCCTTCAATCCAACACCTACCGTACTTTGCCACTTTCCCCTTTTAACTGACTCATTCTCCTTTGCTATGTTTCGAGCTAAATCTAAAATCAACCCCCAGGCTAATTCAGCTGTCGGGTAGAGAAGGCCATCTGTTCCACAAACGACGACACCCAGGTTATTCGCTTCTTTAACATCTATTGATGCGTTCCTCATACCGGTCGTAATCAATAATTGCAATTTAGGGAGTCGCTGTAATATTTCGATAGGGAAAGGAGTTCTTTCTCTCATAGCACAAACGATTTCGAACGATTCCAACCTTTTCACTAAAGAATCCGAATCGTGGATGTGATCATTGAAAACTGTAACCTTAGCTTCGCTCGATAGTTGACCCCAGTTTGCGAATCCAACCGCAACATTCTGATAGTCATCCAACACAGCCACATTAAGCATTTATACCCCTTTGAGTCTTCGCTATAAACCCGTTCAGTTTATCTGGAAGTCGTTCATCAACGGATCTTACAGCAAACCTCAGAAGTTCCGGATTTTCCATAGGATGAATGTCTGTCAAAACAAGTAATTCCCTCCCATAATCATCAAGGTATTTCCCCGCAAGATATTCATTACTGACATCACCTTCCCCAAAAGCGTCTACCTCTCCTGACAACAATTGTGACACGATTTCATCTTGGGAAGGAACAAGCGGAATTATCGTTGCTCCTAGCGGTTCATACCTGATACTCCCATCTATATGAGCACTTGAGGTGGGAGTTACAACTATCTTCCTACCTTGAAAATCCTTCGGGCCCTTAAGAATGTCCCTATCAGACTTACGAATCAACAATGATCTAGTGACAAGCATGTAAGGATAGCTCCATACCGCATTTTTCCCGAGTTTTCGATCCTCATGTTCCATCATCCCTGCTGCCGATACATCACAATCACCCTTTCCGGGTGCTTCCCATAATCCCGCGAAGGCTCTCTTTATAACCTCCACTTCTAGCTGTATTTCCCGTGCAAATGCCTTCAACAAACCGATATCGGTACCTACAATATCTCCACCATCTACATACGAAAAAGGAGCAAACTCAGTATAAGTACATATTGTAAGTACACCTGGACATACAGTTGAAAATAGATCTTTATTTTCTGACAAAACATAAACCCCTTTGCTGAAGTTAGAAAATTTATCCCTGTTCCACCGGAAACCCAACTATGCTTCCCCATTCTGTCCAGGAGCCATCATAGATCTTCACTTTATCTATTCCTAGAATTTCATTGATAGCAAACCACGCCAAAGTGGCCCGGTGGCTCAGCCTACAATAACTCACAATTTCTTTTTCTCCATCCCCAGTAATGCCCACTTTGGCGAATTTCTTTTTAAGGTCCTCTTCCGATATAAACGTATCATCTTCACTTAATAAGTCGCGGAAGAACAGGTGCACTGCGCCAGGGATTCGCCCTCTTCTTTCTGCACCATGATCGAATCCTCCCGGAGGGCTAACTCTTTCTCCCCGATATTCTTCCGGAGAACGGGCGTCTAAAAATATATTGTTTGAGGAATTTAGTTTATCTAGAACCTCAACTCTTCCTATCCTACTTTCAGAATTGGGTTTTGGGGTTTTATTCTTAATAGGTTTGAGTGTTGGAACCTCAGATGTCAAAGGATGGTTGTCTTTAATCCATCGTAACCTGCTACCGTCCAAAATTCTCACATCCTTTACTCCTGCCATAATCATTACCCAGAGAGCGTATGTTCCATATTGAACTGGGTCACCACAAAGCACTATCGTGGAATCAGTAGAAATACCCAAATCACCTAGTCTGTCGCTAAGCTCAGAAGATGTGGCAAATTCTCTGTCAGTCTCATGCCATAGAAGATCTTTCCAAAAACAAAATATTGCTCCGGGTATATGACCATTTTCATACGCTTTCCCTTCCTGGTCTGACGACACTTCCAGCACGGTAACATCAAGGTCGTAGAGGTGGTCTAATAGCCAAGACCCACTTACTAGTTTTTTGGTTGTTTCAGCCATGGATACCTTCCAAATTCTTTTATTTATAAGCATTCTACTAAACAATAGATTATTCATCATTGAAAATTTCTGGCACATATTTTTCGTGCACTTTTAATCGCCTCATGTAATTAGTATTATTACGGATACTGATTTATAGGCAAATAAATTTACAGGGATTTAGATATGAAACTAGGTTTATTCCTTATGCCCTCCCACCCTCCAGAAAGGTCGCCGTACGACGCCCAACAATGGGATCTCAAATGTTTACGTATGGCGGACCAACACGGCCTTGCAGAGGCTTGGATAGGGGAACACTTTACGGCTCCTTGGGAACCGGTGCCCACCTTCTACCCTTTCATCACCCTATAGAGCTTGCTGCAAGGGTTGCATATTTGGATCATTTGGCCCAAGGCAGATATATGTTTGGAATAGGTTCGGGCGGTCTTCAGTCAGACCATGAATTATTCGGCGTCGATATGGAAAATGGTGAACATAGAGAAAGAACTAGAGAGTCACTCGATATAATCCTAAACCAATGGAAACACGTAGATGGACCCTTTACTTATAAAGGTAAATTCTGGGACATAAATATACCCGACCCCAAAGACTATGCGTTTGCCGACCTACGTCATCACATAACGCCATTTCAAAAACCGCATCCGCCTATAGGGGTCGCCGGAGGCAGCCCTGGATCTGAGACTCTTAAGATAGTTGGAGAACGAGGTTATATTCCCATGAGTCTAGGGTTAAATGCTGTTTATGTGGCTAATCACTGGGACGTAGTAACTAAGGGTGCAGAGTCAGCCGGGCGACAGCCACCATCCAGAAGTGAATGGCGAATTGTACGAGATATTTGGGTAGCTGATAGTGATGAAGAGGCTAGGGAAGGAGCTATGAATGGGATGCTTGGAAGAGCTTGGAAAGAATATCTGCGATCTTTATTCGAACAAGGAGCCTACCCCTTCGTATCCTTTATGAAGCATGACGAAAATATGTCCGATGATGATGTAACTATCGAATATATGATGGAAAACCTCTGGATAGTCGGATCCCCAAAAACCGTCACAGAAAAACTCCGAAATCTCTATGCGACAGTTGGGGGCTTTGGGCATCTTTTATGGTTAACATTCGACCATTCTGAAAACAGTGAAGCATATGAAACTTCCATGAGGCTTATGGCAGAGAAGGTGATGCCTAATTTATCGGACCTTACCGGAGACCAGCTGCCGATGGGTTAATTATTCTTGCCTTCCGCCGAAGGCCGGCATTACTTCTTCTGCAAAAATTCGTAGCTGAGACAGGTATTCGTCCCTCGGCATACCTTCTGGCCAGTGAAGAATAATGTTTTCGAGGCCAGGGTATTTTGCTTCAACTTCTTTAAGAAATTTGATTTGGTGCGAAGGTGGACCACATATCCATGCTTTCTGCTCAACTCCATCCTCTATCTTAGGAGTCCTCGCTGGGGCGCCCGGAGTTCCCCAAACACGCCCTTCTTCATCTGCATATCTAACAAATCCAAATGGTGCAAACCATTTAAATCGCTCGTCATGGAACGGACGTAACCTCTCCATGGCCTCTTTCTCGTTTTCCGCTATTTAAAATCCGATTCCCAGAGCCAAATTACTACCCAGAACATTCCCTCTGCCATTTTCTGAGCATGCATCTCTAAACCTATGAAACACCTCATCTACCAATTTTTCTCCCGTCAAGGCAACTAGGCCTTTAAAGCCATTTCTGGCTATAAAATCGATACTTCCTCCACTCACAATAGGTTGCCAGGTTTCCACCGGTAGATTCACGGGCTTTGGAACCAAAGTTATCTCCTCAAGGTCATATCCTCTGTACGGGACGGGTGCAGGAATCGAATAGTTCTTCCCATGATGACTGAATGATTCGCTGTTAAAAGCTTTTAAAATAACCTCTATTTGTTCTTCAAATAATTCCCTATTTAAATCATTATCTATAACCGGGGAACCAAACGTCTCTACTTCACGAGAGTGATAGCCTCGTCCCACCCCGAATATCATCCGTCCCCTCGTAAGTACATCGGCCATGGCATAATCTTCAGCTAACCTAAGAGGATGCCACATAGGCACAATATTAAATCCACACCCAAACTTTAATTTTTCTGTTTTTGCAGCCAGATGTGTGCTTAGCAATATCACGTTGAGAATACATTCATATCCCTCCCTTTGAAAGTGATGTTCTGCCATCCAAAGAGCATAATAGCCGAGCTCATCCATGAGGATCGCTGCCTTTTCAGCTGTCTCCATCGACTGAACCAACCGCTCATTTTTGTATCTTCTGTCATTAGCCGGAATTCCGTCGAGTCCCACATCTTCCAAATCGATGTTTCCAACATAAAAAACCGAAAAGTTTTTAATCATTCAGTACTCCTAGTTTTCATATGCAATTGTTTTCACTAAAAAGCGGGCGTTATAGACCGTCATTTTCTACGTTCCTTAACTGGCAACCATGGGCCTGGAGGCCCTTGGGAAGGTTTACAAACGAGGCAGGCTCTAAAACCTTCCTCATAAGCCTGTTTTAAGGATCGGAAATATCGTCTATTTTGAGATTTGGTACGTCTACCTGGAGGGCAGTTAGGCCTGCATACAATTTTTGTAGTAGTACAAGCGTTAAATTTAGCGTTCATGGTCCCATAGACCTCGGGTACCTACATCCACGCCGCCATCCACAGCCAAGACCTGCCCAGTTATCCAAGCTGATTCATCTGATGCAAAAAACAACGCTGCATTGGCTATATCTTGAGGATAGCCGGTACGGCTCAAATTGACCTCGGCATTTACCACTCTTCCATCTCCAATAGTCCCCCGAAACAATCCAGCAGCTATAGTATTTACTCTAATATTGTCTGCATATAGTTCGCCCGCAAGATTTTGTGACATTCCAATAACGGCACTTTTGGCAGCACCGTATGAAGCATTTCCTGCCTGACGCACATTGAAGCTAGCTGCGACGGTTACTATCGATCCGGCACCACTCTCTTTCATAACAGGGCGGACGGCCTGAGCAAGGTTATATAAACTATTCATTGTGTTGGCGGCCGTACTGTCCCAAAAGCTTTGATCGATATCCTCTAGACTGCGGTTCGGATCAAAATTACCTCCAGCTGCAGCATATAGAATGTCTATTTTCCCAAACTCATCGACTACGTTGTTCACAATTTCCTCAACCGCCTGTTTTTCAGAAAGATCTCCAGGAACTACGATCGCGGTTCCCCCCAGACTCTCTATTTGACTTGCTGTCTCTTTAAGACGTTCTTCCCCTCTTGCCGAGAGAGCTGTTTTGGCTCCTTCTTGGGCAAACAATCGTGCTGTTGCTCTGCCCATTCCTTGTCCAATACCAGTTAGCAAAGCAACCTTATTTTCTAATCTCATATTTCTCACTATTTAACTACTTAGTTATTAAGCTAATTGGATTTGACGCCCCCGAACTATAGATATTGGAGGAGAAATCCACAACTCTAATTCAAACGATCAATTCTTGGACGCAAATCTGTCCGGACGATATGGGTCTAAATCACCATTGGGTATTCCCGTTACCATTTCCAATGCCGCCAAAGCACCCACCAGTGGGGCAAGTGTGACACCACTATGCATAAGGGTAAGATAGATATTATTATGCCCGGGTGAAAACCCTATTACCGGAAGATCGTCCTCTGGCATAGGCCTAAGACCCACAGGAACCCTTATTGCCTCAACACCTGATAGTTGGTCAAAATATCGAGCTGCCCTTTGAATGAGCTTATTCGCATATTCTTGTGAATCATCTTCCGTCTCACTTTCCTGGTCACCGGCACCGATCATCACCGCGCCATCAATATCTTGCCTGATATGTATTTCTTTTTCTTCTTTGCTGATCCGTGGCAGATATATGGTGGCCAAACTATGGATGAAGGAGGGCAGGGGTTTTGTTTTCACAACCACCCCGGGACTTCTTCTCTGAGGCAGGTTTATACCTGCGGTCTTCGCCAATTTAGTCGAGTCTATTCCCGCAGCTATCACTACTTGGTCAAATTCCATTTCCTGCTCATCCAGGCGCAGAAAAACTTTGTCAGCGCTTTGGGTAATGGAATCGACAGGGGTGTCCAAATAGATTTTCCCACCAGCTTTCTGAATCTTATGCAAACAGGCTTCCGCCACCTTGACAGGTAAAACGTGTCCTTCGTCGGGGGTGTAAATACCAGTATGAAATTGCCCGATTTTCAAGTTCGGTTCAAACCTGGAAAGTTCCTCCATTGATATTAGTCTCGCTGAATATCCCCATGAGTTAAGTCGTTCACACTCTGAAGCCAATCTTCGACCTTCATCAGGATCCGAACAGTAGGTGACGTTCCCGCCCCAACGGAGACCAATGTCTTCACCCAAATTTTCAGAAAATCTAGGCCAACGATCCATGGAACGATAGTTTAAATCATAATAATGCCGAGGTTGTTTCGAGAAGGCATTGATCCAAGCGAAAGAGTGACCGCTTGCACCAGTTCCAGGCTGATTTTTATCGAATACAGACACGTCGATCCCATGTTGGGACAAGTGGAAAGCCACCGATGCGCCTACGATCCCCGCACCAATTATTGCGATTTTTTTGTTTCTCATGATTTAAGTTTTAAAAATATGTTTTTTTCACTCAACCGGACAATAACTCGACACTTGATTTTCACATCAAGTCATCTTAAGAAAAACTGATTCATTTAACCATTTTATCCGGTGTCAGAAGTTCATTAAATTCAATCCAATTTTCTTCCGTAAGCGTCAGTAACTCTCTCCAAATTTCGAGTGACTTAGATGGAATTTCGTTCTCTTCTCGAAAAACTGATTTCAAGGCTTCATCTGCCCATTGCAAAACCACGATATCTTTTTCCCCCGGGGTAGTACCAGGATTAAAATAAACTGAAAACTCTCCTCGCTGTCCGGCACCGCTGTAGGTTTCTGCTGCTTGATAGGCTAGAGTGGCGACTTTACGAGACTGACCTGGCTTAGCCTTAAATACTCTTTTAATATGAAACATTCTTCCTCCTTAGTGAGACAATATTATTGATGATATCACTAGGTATCAGGAATGAAACAGTATCAGCATAAAATCGGGTAACCACAAAAATCTTTGCGCAGTATCTGCTCGAGCACCACCCTGGGCTACTCGAATTACTTACAGTAACCACCTCAGAGTTATAAGTCCTCTGAGACGGTTATTGCAAAATAGTTAAGCCGATTCGTTGCAATCGCTATTCTTCTGTGGCTTATTCAGTGAACCTAAAGAAACCATAGGCCTGCATCTCATCCCACATCTCACCTGAGGCGAATTGGATTTGACCTTCCCTCACATGGTCTTTATAGGTCATGTATTCTGGGGCTGCATGTTTCTCAACACTATATGTAAATGCGGCAGTATCACCGAAGGTATACCCATTCAAATTACCATTATTGGCCCTCTGTGAATCATCCCGTACCTTTGTTTTTATATCATCTATAAATTCATCAAATGAGAGAGTTATGGTAGCGACTTTGTTACCGCCACCGTAATTCGGATCTTCAGCAGCCGGTGCAATTTCCAATACCGGCAACTCTATTGTGGTTGGCATATTAGACAGATCGTTTTCATAGTCAGCCCCGTATGGTAACTGCGCTGAGTACCACCATGGGAACAAGTTGTATATCCCGGGAGAGCTGCCCGGCCAGTCTGCATCATTTCCAGGTGTGATACTTGGGATACTGGGGTAGTACTCTATAAAGTCTGTAATGTTTCCATTATTGTATAAGAATTCGTAACCAGTACACGAAGACCAGGTTGCACATCGTTCTCTAATTTTTTGCTCTGTTGTATCCCATTTCCATATGGCTATTCCACCCGGGAAGGCACCAGCGTTATCAGCAAAATTTACTGTGTTTGAATTCACATATATTTGCCCGTCGTATCCAGTAGACCCATATAGCTCTAGTAAGTAATACCCTTTCACTAATTGAGTATCTCGCTCTATTATTGCAGGAATTTTAATTATGTTAGCTCCGTTTTCATTTTCCCTACTGTAAAGGCTTCCAGGACCTTCGATTAGACCAGATGCATTACCAAGGACAGCGAGTAAATCGGTATCGGTGAATAATTGCTCTGGCTCTTGGATTTCTGATTTGATCAAGCTCCAAGCCGTCAATGGTGGCCACTGTTTTCCCTCATTGCTGCCTAAACGATCGCCCATGATATCCAAAGGTCCTGTCTTATTCGGTCCTGCAGGAGCACCCCTGTGGTAGTAGTCTGGCAGTCCAAAATACGCGTGGCCTAATTCATGGCCCCATGTTCTGTGGGCTTCTTCATGTGATATATCAAGCTCGGTGTCTTGGGACCATACGGGTGGGCTGGCCATACCTATTACGCTATTAGGGCCAGTATCCGGACCTCCGACGCCCCAGACGAAAATAGGAGTTATATTTCTAAAGTAATGCTGGCCATTTCCGGCTATATCCCATTCGGTTCCAAGACCGAATGAATCGATTACATCTTCTCGGCTCGGTCGGTATGGGGCAAGCAAATTATATGACCCGTTTTTATGGTACAAATTTCTGTACCTTAATCGGTCAAAACGTTGATCTATTTCTTCAGGTATCGTAGTGTCTTGATCGAACTCAGGGCAGACTGATAAGGGCTTCTGACCATTCTTTTCCCATCCGCGTCCACAATTTCCGCCGATGTATGGCTTGTCTCTATCGATTTGAATCGACTTTACAACATGACCTGCACGGTCACGAATTGGAGATATGGCAAATTTACCGTCGCTCATAACATCAAAATAGTGACCTGGTGTGTCTTCTTCCATTCCGTATAGAAGATTATCAATATCTTCCAACGTTAGACACAATGATTCTCCAACCCGATCTGCGACTTTTACTTCTTGTGCTCCTCTACATTGGGAGTCGCTGTAGGTAATCAACATGGGTAGGGTAAACCTTGTCATATCAGCAGTAGTGAATGTCCACGAGGTGATGTCCCCGATTAGGCTAGGTAAATCCTGCATATTGCCACCAGTTAGTTCTATGCCAGAATCTGAATTAACAGCAACTTTATAGGAAGTGTCTCCATACAAAGGAACATCTGGTATGAAACTAAGAATTTGGCTTGCCGACTCTGGTAATTGAACCGTTCGTCCACTTACTGGACTTAATTGTGACTCTTCACAAAGTGAGTCAGCACACTCATATAACGTGAGTGATCCTTCTAAATTTCTAATATCTAGGCTGTCAATTGAAGAAATTCTTATACCAATTTCCGGGTCCCATGAAACTTTGTCTAGTCCCGCTGAAGGTAAAGCAACAGCAGGCACATCTAGTGCGGCCTGACGGATGTTTACAGCAATTCTTCCGAAAACTGAATGCCCAAGCCCATCATCCAAAGAATATTCAAAAATATCGGATGAGGTATCAGTGCCGCTATGTGTATATGTGAAAGTTGATCCATCTAAAACTAAAGAGCCCTGCGCGGGTTCTCCCGATATCGCAACAGTAAGATCGGGCCCGTCAGGATCAGTCATAGCATTAACAACATTGACATCAGCTGATCCGCCCTGCGCAACATTCACTTCGTAATTCGCGGCGAACGGTGCATCGTTTACAGGAGCCACTGTTATGGTCACCCATCCCCAGCCGGTTCCTCCATGCTCCTGCCGCAACTCATAATTAAATTGGTCTTGTGATGTCTCAGAACCATCGTGAGTGTACACCAAAAAAGACTCGGTGATATTACCGGTTTCTCCATCAATGATGTTTGAAAAAGTGTATGTGCCATTGGACGGGTGAGTTGCTCTTGTATCACCGTGAAAACCAGAATCATCCGCTGCTGGAATCACTGGATCTGCTTCAGGGTCCAACTGATCTGGTGTGAACCCAGACAGGGGACCAATGATAGGAATATGAACCGCTCCACCTTCATCCACAATTGCGGATACATTGGGAGGAGTGGGATTTCGGTTTGGTATTATCACTGATACATGTACTGCCCCCGAACTGGTAGCACCAAAATTATCGACAACCGTGTATCTGAATGAGTCACTATTCCCCTCATCCCCGTTATGTTCATATGTGATTGAGTGACCACCCGAAATGTCAACGATGCCATGAACTCCTTGGGTTGCTGATTGAATCCTGGTAGATGGTCCCAAGTGAAAGTCATATTCGGAAGTAGCTGATTGCTGAATCTGGATACTCCGATCCGAAGCAACCGGAGGCTCGTAATCCGTTGTGAGATTCACAACTACCGTGCCAACGGAGGAAAGGCCGTTACCGTCAGATACTGTGTAAGTGAAAGCCTCCTGACCGCTGTAATTGGACGGATGAGTCGAAGCGACGGACATTCCATTTAAATCTGGAGTATCAGGAGCTGGCAAAATAGCTATACGTAAATCTGCATACTCAAAGGCACCCCATGAAAAACCGCCAGCACGTCCCTCTTCTGCCGGTATCCCATTAATATGGGTTATTGTGAGATTATCTCCATCTGCATCCATGTCATTACCTAAGACGTCGAATACTTGATGGTCAAAGCTACCCGGGTCTACACCTGATTGTATGGTGAAAATATCGTCTACAGCGACAGGGGCATTATTCGGTCTTACGTAAGTCAGTTCTACCGACATCGCTACTTCAAAAAGCTGGCCATCGGTACCACGCACAGTAGCCGTAAAGGTATCCACCGGGTTCGAAGAGCCATCATGGATGTAATAGATTTCCCCACCCACTACAGATGCACTTCCATACTGAGGGTTCGAAACATCAACATATCCGCCCTCTACTATTGTCGTTAATGCCGAGTCTCCAGCCGCGCTTCGGGCCGCCTCTGCAGCTGCAGCCGCCACAACCTCGGCCTCCGCAGCCTCTCGGGCTTGTTCTGCAAGTTCTTCTTCAGCTTGTTGTTCAGCGATACTAGCAGCAAGGGCAGCTAACTCTGCCTGTGCAGCGGCTTCCTCTCGTGCAGCTAATTCGGCTCTAGCTGCCTCTGCTTCAGCTTCAGCTCTAGCTGCTTCTTCGGCATTTCTTTGTATCCTTTCGAGAGTACGAACTTCCTCTAACCTAGCAGCTTCGGCTGCGGCTTCTGCCGCGGCTTCTTCACGTTCAGCCTGTACTTGTGCCTCTACAGCAGCTGCTATTCTCGCTGATTCAGCTTCTGCTTCTCTAAGTCGAACTAATTCAGCTTCTGCCTCTGCAGCCTGTTCCTCAGCTATTCTGTTTGCTTCAGCGGCAGCATCAGCTTCAGCGGCAATCTCGTCCAACTGAGCTATATCTTGAACAACCATTTCATCTAGCTGGTCAGATGCTTCATTTAATTCTTCTAGTGCTTCTTCCGCTTCTGCTTCTGCCTGTTCGGCACTATTTAATGCCACATCTGCCTGGGCAGAATTCCTCTCAGCTTCCTCTGCTGCAAACGCAGCCTGCTCAGCTTCGACTAATTCGGCAGCCGCCTGTGCTTCAGCAACTTCGGCATCCTCAACAAGCTCTGTAACAACCGCCGCCGCCGCCATCTCGTTCGCCTCCACCACTAGCTCGTTTGCTGCTGCGAGGTCGGCCTCTGCTCTTTCAAGATTTTCAGTAATTCCATCTAAAGCTTCTCTGTCAGAGTTACCCGTAATAGTAATGTAATAATCACCAACAGAATGGCCACCGTAACCTCTTGCGACAGCCAAATAAACCCCATCATTTTCGACCGTATATGAAACCTGGGAATCTCGTCCCACGTAATCATCGTTATAGGCAACTTGATTCCCATTTGGGTCAAGAAGGGTTAGCGTGGGGTCCAAGTAAGTAATTCCATCTAAAACAATTAAAAGGTTGTCTCCTGACAGTGCCGAGATTTCCCACACATCCTCTTGATTGGCAACTTGAATTTCACCATATGAAGTGCTTTGTCCCTCTGGATCCATGTCAGATATAGTGCCTCCGCCTTCCTCTACCAAAGAGCCACCAAGACTGGCGAATTCCAGTCTCAATTCATATAATCCTGTTGTATTGCCGTACCCCTTTGCAACAATCGTGTATTGCCCCGAATCTGCGAGCGGAATATTGATTCCTGCGTGGAGACCTTCAAAGTCATCGTTCATAGCCACTTGCTGCCCGTTGGGCCCATTAAGCACGAGATAGGTGTCTATTCCGGGGGAACCAGGTGCGCTTACCATCCGTATCTGGACGATGCTGCCCTGTGGGTTTTCGAATGTCCATTCGTCTTCATCAGGTGCTGGAGAATCGAGCTCTCCAGACACTGTGTAAACGACCCCGACCTCTGGGGTATCCGGAACTTCAATTTCACCACCATCACCATCACCACCAATGGCCCTACCAATAGCGGTATCGCAGGCCATTAAAGCAAAGAGGGAAATTGAGATAGCCAAAAACATTAATGCCCTAGTTGCCATTTTAGGTTTAGTATTCATCAAATTTTGAAACCACGCGTATGTATTAACTGAAAATATCGAAAGCCTGGCGGAATTTTATCGCCAAAATAGTTTTTTGAATAGGGTGTTTACACCTAAATAAGACTAAGGGAAGTGGCGACAGGATGCATTGATAAATTAAGTTTGTTTAAATTTTTCCTACCAGACCACTCAAAAATTCCATACTTCTATTCGAGGAAGAATCAGCCTCTTGTCCAGTGGGAAATATTTGCACCGCAATATCAGTGGCTCCTGCATAAGAATAATCTCTCAGCATAGCCTCAACCTCTTTTTCATTCCCAATAAGTGCCATTTCCGCGGAACTTTCCACACCTTCTCTCTCTAACATCGCCCTGTAACTTGGCAATTGACCATACCTGCCGAAATACTTATCGGCCTGTTCAAATGCTGAATCAGGATCATCTGTAATTGATAAAGGAACAGCAGCGACTATTCTGGGCTTTTTCCTTCCCACCTCATGAGCTGCATCATTAATTGTGGGAACAACGTACCGTCTAAGGGTTTCTGTCCCAGTCATCCAAGTTATCGTTCCATCCGCCAACTCTCCGGCAGTATTGAGCATGCGTGGACCTAGTGCAGCCAACAGAACCGGAATTTCCGGAAGTGATGACATAGTAAATTGGGTGTTAGCACTGAATATTTCCCCTTCATAATCTACTTTCCCTTCTCTAGTTAAGGAGTGAACAATGTTTAGGTACTCAAACATATGTCTCCAGGGCCTGTAGAACTTCATCCCTAGACGACCTTCTACCACTGGTTTGTGGTTAACACCTAACCCTAATGTAAATCTTCCATTCGCCACTTTTTGTACAGTGAGGGCCTGTTGCGCCATCGCTATAGGGTGCCTCAAAAAAGTAGGTGTTACAGCCGTACCTATTTCAATATGGGTAGTCTGCTCAGCCGCCATGCTTAGCATGGTCATAACGTCGACGTCCATAATATGGGCAGCCCACAGACTGTCGAAGCCAGCTTTCTCAGCTTCAACGATTTGGCTAATTTGCTCCTGCAAGGTTCCCGCTGATCCTGTTCCACCAATAAAAAGTCCTATTTTCACCCTAATCCTCCTTCTTCAATAACTTATTGATTGTCACAATACGAAGTGGTTATTTGCTCAACCGGTACCGGTAAAATGCATTCAACTCCTTGGTATTTTTGATTCGAATTACTGGAGTATTCTGTGGTATGTATTCAGAAAACTCCTCCTCACGTTTTGAGATCTCCTTTCGGTTTGCTATATACCACCACCAAAGGGCGTTTTTGCTAAAAAAAAGCCGCCAGGTTTCTGTGTTGTCACCACAAACCTGAGTTCTGTCTATTAATCTCTTAACCGATCTTAAAAGTATTCGCCGAAAAATCAAAAACCAAGGCAAATCCAGCCAAATTACCATGTCAGCTCTTGAGGAAACCAAATCCTGCAATTTCGCTTTATAATTCCCATCTGCTACCCACTTATCTCCAGAATCCTTTAGAGCCATCGCGACGATTTTCCGGAAATCCTCTGGTTCCCTTTCTACCCAGTTGGGTAGAAAATGAAGATAGTCCAGCTCTATATTTTTGTAGGAATATTTAGCAGACAGGGCTTTGGCAAGAGTTGTTTTCCCGCCGCCGCCAATTACATTTATTTTTTGCCCTAGTGGGTGACTTACATCCACAACATTCATATCTTTTTATTAATCCAGCTGGTCGAACTGGTTTAAAAATAACCAGCAATATGGAACTCAAAATCGTTCTGGAAAAGGAACAATACTGAAGTCTGTAATCTTAAAAACGGCTAATTCCGGGGGTTAAATTATTTATATAGGTGGTTTACCCCAAAAAAGCCGTCGCAGGAAGTTCACTAGTCCTGCAACGACTCAATTCCCTTGCCAAACTGCCCTTTTAAAGGCAGCAGATTTGGGTTTATTCTCGGTTTATCGCACCAAGCCCAGTCCCTATCCCTTGCAAGGCCCAAGATGCCCATGGCATTGTGAAAAATTTGAACCCTTTTTCTACGTAAAAATTAGGATCCATTGTCGGAGGTATGAAATACATGCCAGGTACGACACCATGCCTTTTGCAGGCTGCCGCAATTTTGTCTAATCCTGCCTGATAAGCATCACTTGGGTAATCCAGTGGAACATTAAGTTCAATTGACAAATCTGATGGCCCAACCAAAAGGACATCTATCCCTGGGACGCTGAGGATCTCATCTATATTATCTATTGCCTGTTGAGTCTCGATCATGGGAATAATCAAGAGCTCTTCATTTACTGTATCTAAATATTCCCTGTAGTTAGAGTCACCGAAATCGCCCCATTCACCACGGACACCGGCATTACTGCGATCTCCAAGTGGTGAATACTGGCAGGCTCGTACCATTGCCGTTGCTTCCTCTTTAGTATTGACCATGGGCACGACTATACCTCTCGCACCAAGGTCTAAGGCAAAACAAATCAATTCAGGTCGATTTGCGCTGACTCTCATTATGGGTGTGGCAGATTTACCCTTAATCGCGTCGAAGGATCTCTTGTACTCCTTGGGTTCAACAGGGGAATGCTGAGTATCGAAAAGTATGAAATCTAAACCTGAATCGGCCAACATAACCATGTTGTCCTCAAAAACAGATCCAGCCGTTCCGACTACTGTTTTGCCCGCTTTTAATCTATCTCGCATTGGGTTCATTTATATCTCCTTTTACTTCCAGATTTATTTAATGCCTAGGATTCATATAACCAAATTTGGATACCTATCCATCAGGGCAGGGGTGATTCTATCACTAACGATTGGTAGTGTGAGGAGAAAGCCTTTTTCAAGGGGCACCGACAAATTGCTCCCTGAATTATTGAGCCAACACAATGTCAACAAGGATTCTTTTGTGAAGTGTAATGGTGAATCGGCTATTCGTATCGTAGCGCTTCGGCAGGATAGGTTTTACTGGCTTCATTGGCGGGTATAACGCTGGCCAAAATTG
>DLRJ01000114.1:25273-42628 GCA_002500485.1 Dehalococcoidia bacterium UBA7891 | reverse complement strand
CCTGTTTATATGCTGCTAGGCGGGCCATGCAGAGATAAGATCAGAGTTTATGCAAATGGTTGGGGGGGAGGTAACTGGGATTCGGATGAGATAGCCGAAAAGGCAAAAAAGATTGCTGATATGGGTTTTACTGCCATGAAATTTGACCCTATCCCTGGCCCTTGGCGTACTTTCGTCGACAAAGAGGTAGAAAGGCAGGCTGTAGAGAATGTCAAAGCTGTTAGGTCAGCTGTTGGTCCAGATATTGACATTCTGGTTGAAATGCATAGGAGGCTAGCCCCAATGCATGCAGTAAAGATTGCAAAAGAAATTGAAGAATTCAACCCATTTTGGTTTGAAGAACCGGTACTTGCAGAAAATGTAGATGCATTAGCATCAGCAAAGAAAGTCATCAACATACCAGTAGTGACCGGCGAGGAACTGTATACAAAGTTCGAATTCAGAGAAATTTTTGAAAAACAAGCCGCGGACATTATTAATCCCGATGTGTGTAATGTTGGCGGTATTCTAGAATTAAAGGAAATCGCTGCTATGGCCGAACCTTATTATGTCGCAGTGTCACCTCATAATTACAACAGTACTACTCTAGGTCTTTCAGCTACAATCCAAGTATCGGCCGCAATACCTAATTTTCTAATTACCGAATATTTCGTAAATTTTGAAAATCTTGGAAAAGACATATCTACACACCCCTTTGAGGTAGATAATGGGTACATCAAATTACCCACAGAACCTGGACTTGGCATGGATCTTATAGAGGAAAATTTAGAAAAATATCCCTATAAACAATTTCCTCCCAGAAACCTGGCACAATATTCAGATGAAGGGCCATAGCGGCAAACTCAATATCATTAACCATTGTGGATAATAATCCAATTTAAAGATTTCTTGACCGAGGTTTAGTCGCATGCTAGTTTTTATATCGAATATGAATAAGTAGTGGGCGGCTAGGTAAAATAGTTTTCCAAAAACCTGAACCTAAAGCACTAAGACTAGTAACATTGGCGCATGGGATTATCGCAAGAACTAAATATAAAAAAGGATCTAAGGGATTCGTTTATTACTATAGGTGTATTCGATGGAGTCCACCTGGGGCACAGACACCTAGCTAAAAAACTCATAGAGTCAGCGATGAAGAACGGAAAATCATCAGGCATCATAACTTTCAAAAACCACCCCGCCGCCGTGATAAATCCACGATTTCAACCAAATTTTTTAACCAGCTTTGAAACTAAGTTGGATTTGTTGAAAAATACAGGAGTTGATTTCGTATCGGCAATTACATTTGATCATAAAGTGGCTGATCTAACGGCCGAAGACTTCCTGAGCCTACTAAAGAATAGATTGGGAATGAAAGGGTTAGTTGTAGGTCCTGACTTTCAAATGGGTAAGAATAGAGAGGCTGATACTGATAGATTGGCCACCTTGGGATCAAAATTAGGATTTGAATTGGAAGTGGTGGATGTGCAAACAAAGGGAGGAGATCAAGTTCGGAGTACCATGATAAGAAGTCTCATATCAGACGGCGATGTGAAAAATGCCTCAGTCATGTTAGGAAGAAAATTCTCTCTGGAAGGCAGCGTCATCACAGGAATGAAAAGAGGTAAGTCACTAGGGTTTCCAACAGCTAATTTAAAAACCAACGAAGGCATTGCTATCCCGTCGAACGGCATATATGCCACCGTTGCAACGATTAAGGGAGTACGATACCCAGCAGCCACAAGTGTAGGAACCAACCCCACTTTTCCTGGGAAAGAACAAACTATAGAGACCTACATATTGGATTTCGATAAAAATATATACGGACAGAGTCTGTCTATATCTTTTTATGAGAAACTTAGAAATGAACTTACATTTGATAGCGTTGATAATCTAATTGAACAAATGAAATCGGATGTATCAGAAGTAAGAAAACTAAACAAATCTGGTGAACTTCAATGAAAACTCACACTCCACCCTTGTTACCATTTATCCTGATCTGAAAATATAAAAACCACAAACTTAACTAAAGGTATTTCAAATGCCTCTCACGGAAAAGGAAGACATACTTAGTCGGGGTGTCGAAGAGATAATTGTTAAATCCGAATTCATCGATAGATTGAATTCAGGGCAAAAAATGCGTCTCAAAATGGGATTTGATCCTAGCGCGCCCGACATTCATGTAGGACATGCCGTAGGTTTGAGGAAGCTCAGACAATTACAAGAAATGGGCCACCAAGTTGTATTGATAGTTGGAGATTGGACAGCCCAAATTGGCGATCCCAGTGGAAGATCTCAAACAAGAAAAATGATAAGTATTGAGGAAGTTCATTCCAACGCACAGACATACCTGGACCAATTTTTTAAAATCGTTGACAAAGAAAGGACAGAAATAAGATGGCAGAGTGAATGGTTTGGACCTTTCACTCTAACTAATGTAATAGAACTAACCAGTAAATTTACGGTAGCCCAAATATTGGCTAGGGAAGATTTTGCAAAAAGATTTGGAGAAAACCAACCAATATCTATAACAGAATTATTGTACCCATTGCTTCAGGGATACGACTCTGTAGCCATCGAATCAGATGTTGAATTTGGTGGGACGGATCAGAAATTTAATTTGCTGGTGGGAAGAGAATTGCAACAAATGAGAGGTATGAAAGCCCAACAATGTTTCATAATGCCTTTGCTTCCAGGAACCGATGGTGTCCAAAAAATGAGTAAAAGCCTTGGAAACTACATTGGCATAGATGAGACGCCGCAAGAAATTTTTGGCAAGGTCATGTCAATTCCAGATTCATTGATATTACCTTATTTCGACTGGCTTACAGACACTCCTACAAAGGAAATTACTGAAATCAAGAATTCATTGGAAACCCAATCTGTTAATCCAATAGAACTTAAAAAAAATGTGGCATATAAATTGGTAACAGACTTCCATGATGCAAAATCCGCAAGTTCATCTAGGGATTTTTTTGAAAAGACGGTCCAAGGAGGCCAGGCTCCAGATGATATGCCAGAGTACGTCATTCCTTCGGGGAATGCTGCCGCAGGCCTTAAGTTGAGTAATATTCTTGTCGCTAGTGGACTAACGTCCAGTTCTGGAGAAGCCAGACGCCTCATAGAACAAGGTGCCGTCAAGATCAATGAAATTCAAATAACCCAAAACCAACCAGTAAACCGGCTTGAGAAAGGAATCCTTAGAGCAGGTCGAAGAAGGTATGTGAGGCTAATATAAAATAGATATTCACCTTATCTGTTATTCAAGTTGACCCGTTGCTGTGATAAAATTCTCGAGCTTGTTTTTCATATGAAATTTCAGCATCAATAGCTGATGCGGAGGAAGAAATTGGTTAATCTCAGAATCCCCGGCCCAATTCCTGTAAACGACGATATATTGGAGTCTATGGGCACCCCAATGATAAACCATCGAGGTCCTGAATTTAAGGAAATTTTATATAGAACTACAGAAAGGCTAAAAACGGTTTTCTCTACAAAGAATGATGTCTACATAATAACTGGTTCCGGGACATCAGCAATGGAAGCGGCTGTGGTAAACACTTTGTCGCCCGGGGACAAAGCGATTAATGCAACTGTTGGAGTTTTCGGCAACAGGTTCGGAGTTATATCTGAACGATATGGTATAGATCTAGTGAGTTTGGAATTCCCATTCGGTTCGGATGTGGACTTAGATGTCTTACGCAATTGTCTTAACGCAAACCCTGACGTGAAAGCTGTAATGGTCACCCACAACGAAACTTCCACTGGTGTTACAAACAACCTGAAAGGCATCTCTGATGTGGTTAAGAAAGAATACGATAAATTAATTTTGGTAGACGGAATAAGCAGCGTTTGCTCTCTACCGCTTGAAACAGACCTCTGGGATCTCGATGTAGTCGCAACCGCTTCTCAAAAAGGTTGGATGCTTCCACCAGGACTGGCATTTATTAGTTTTAGCGAAAAGGCATGGGATGCACACTCACGGTCTACTATGCCCAGATTTTATTTAGACATGGCTGAGTACAAACGGTACTACGAGATAGGCCAACCCCCTTTCACGCCATCAGTTTCATGTATGTTCGCTCTTGATCTAGCTCTTGACCAAATTATTACAGAGGGCATGGGATCGGTCTTTGAAAGACACGCATCGATTGGCCAATACACAAGGGATTGCATAGCAGAATTGAACCTAAACATATTCCCCCAGAGTAATAAGATAGCATCCAATACTTGCACTGCGGTGGAAGTTCCTGAAGGGGTAGACGGATCTAAACTTGTCTCTAAAATGAGGGATGAGCACAAAGTGGTTCTAGCAGGAGGTCAGGCTACTCTCAGTGGAAAGATTTTCAGAATTGGTCACATGGGGCAAACAACAGAATCAGACATAAAAGAGGCCATAGACGCTCTAAAAATCGTTCTGCCAGAAATTGGGTTCAAGAATTAGTAATTAACTATCTGTTAATTTGAAGCCACTGCTGAAGCTTCATCCAAAAGCTTCTTTAAGTCGTCCCCTTCTATAGTTTCATGTTCTATCAAATGAGATGCCAATGCGGTCAATTTACCCATGTTAGTATCGATTAAATTTCTGGCAATTTCATAGGCATGCTGTATCAACCCATGTACTTCTTCGTCAATAGTCTGAGCTACTGTATCGCTATAGTCTTTTTGCTCTGAAATTTCTCTTCCCAGAAATACCAATTCTTCTCGTTTACCAAAAGTCCTGGGCCCCAATTTCTTACTCATACCCAACCTTGTAATCATAGCCCTTGCAATATTTGTGGCTTGCTCCAAATCGTTGCCTGCTCCTGTGGTCACCTCAAAAAATACCAATTCTTCAGCTACTCTACCTCCGAGCGCCGATGCCAGCCTTGCCTCTAATTGATTTTGGGTTACGAGTTGAGTTTCTTCTTCTGGTATAAATCGAGTGTGACCCCCAGTTTGGCCTCTGGCCACTATAGTTACTTTAAAGGGAGGGTCCGCGTGTGGAAGTAGATGGGCCACCAAGGCATGCCCTGCTTCATGATGAGCCACCATGCTCTTTTCTCTCTCACTGACCACTTTATTCTTTCTTTCTGGACCAGCTATCACACGATCAATGGATTCTGCCATCTCATCATATGTAATTGTCTTTTTATCTCGCCTAGCAGCCAAGATAGCTGATTCATTAAGTAAGTTCATGAGGTCGGCCCCACTAAAACCAGCAGTCTGCTTAGCTATTGCCTCCATGTCGGTATCCTCAGAAATCGGCTTACCTTTTGAATGAACATTCAATATTTCTTCCCTACCCTTCACATCTGGACTATCCAAAGTTACTCTTCTATCAAAGCGACCAGGCCTCAACAAAGCTGGGTCAAGAATATCTGGTCGGTTCGTAGAGGCCAACACAATAACATTCGTTCCTGTGTCGAAACCGTCCATTTCAACCAATATTTGGTTCAATGTCTGTTCTCTTTCATCATGCCCTCCACCCAGCCCCGCACCTCGATGCCTACCAACAGCATCAATTTCATCAACAAAAACAATACAGGGGGCGTGCTTTTTTGCCTGATCAAATAAATCTCTGACTCGCGATGCCCCAACGCCGACAAACATTTCAACAAACTCGGAACCACTTATGGAAAAAAAAGGAACCGCTGCTTCCCCAGCTACAGCGCGAGCCAATAAGGTTTTACCAACACCAGGCGGTCCCATCAACAAAACTCCTCTGGGAATCTTGGCACCCAAAGCTAAAAACCGCTCTGGAGATTTCAAAAACTCCACAACTTCCTGCAACTCCTCCTTAGCCTCATCTACGCCAGCAACATCAGAGAAACTTACAGTAGGATTATCGCTATCAAAAACCCTTGCTTTCGATTTACCAAAACTAAATGTTTGGCTAGTGCTACCCTGCGCCTGCTTCATCATGAAGAGTAATATGGCTCCAAAAAAAATAAGTGGTAGAAAATTAATTAGGATTCCAAAAAAGCTCCCAATACCACCAGCCCCACGGACAGATACGTCCACACCTCCAGCACCGCTTCTTACTCCGGCCACTTCCAACTGTTCGACAATACTCGAGCCCGATTCCTTCCTCGAAGTATACTGACTACCATCACTTCCAACGGCCGTTAAGCTATCCCCACTTATCTCAATCGATTCCAATTTATTCTCTGATGCGAGCGATATAACTCTACTTATTGGTATTTCTGAAGAGCCTCCAAATGGCTCCTTAAAAGCCGTCAAAAATATAGCCATTATTCCGACAGCTATCAGTAAATATATAAACATGCTTCTCATGGAACGCATATTCATCTAACGTTCTCCATATATTCTTACACTTGGATAATTTCTAAACTGTACCGTTTTTCTTTATCAGATTAGGGCCTTCAATAGTACATTACACCCCTGCGTTGGAGCAAAGATTTAAGGTTCAGTATCAACACAAAAATTCACGTTTGCTATAATCTACAACCTCGGAATAGCAGACTATTTAAAACAGACTTTCATAAGTCTGTTACCTTTCTTTGTGTAAACGAATAATTTGATGTTGGTGAAATACGCTTTAAGGCTCAAGTGAAATGAATATAGCCCACAACAAATCTAACGGCTTAACCAGAGAAAACATTTGCCAGCTTCTAGCTGAAGAGATGGTGACACCGATATTTGTGTCTAATTCCAATGAGTCCGAAACTTTCATGGGTCAAGTCGACATCGCCGAAGCCAGTCCTTTAATAGTTATGGATTTAGGCTTCCTCAATAGGGCACAAACGTCCAAGATATCGGAATTATGCAAAGAAAAAAACCTTCCAATACTGGCAATAATTTCATCTGAAGACCTAATGTCACTTGATACCGATATGATAATTACAGATTTTATTGTTGCCCCATTCCCTGAGGAAGAATTAATTGTGAGGTCAATCTTTTCTGTAAAAAGGGCCACCACCGGTCCCTTAAAGGAAGAGTTAATAAATAGAGGAGACCTTACGATCAATCCCTCCAATTATGAGGTTTTGATAAACAATAGCAGGATTAATCTGAGGTTTAAGGAATATGAATTGTTACTACTTTTGGCGTCAAACCCCGGTCGGGTTTATGACCGAGCAACACTTTTAAACCAAATATGGGGCTATGATTATTTTGGCGGAACCCGAACAGTAGATGTACACATAAGAAGACTAAGAAGCAAAATAGAGAATAATCCAGAAAACCCTTACATTGAAACTATCTGGAACGTTGGGTATAGGTTTAGATCCTCTAGCTAGGCGTTACCGTTCATCTACCTTCAGTTAAATAATTTTGACCTCCCTCTGATATCCTCAATATAATGCCGTTAGAAATTTGAACATTTCCGTATCGATGATATAGGCAAAAAATTGGCTGAAAACAAGCAATGAACACAAACTTGAAAATTAACGATGCCTTGCTTCTACAGATGTACAAAGAGATGGTTCTCTGTCGAACTCTCGACGAGCGTATTTGGATGCTAAATCGGCAAGGTAAAGCAGCTATTATGGCTTCTTCCCAAGGACATGAAGCAGGGCAGATTGGTTCAGTGGCGGCTCTCCGGAAAGGATACGATCAATGTTACATTTACTATCGGGATCTTGCCGTGCTCCTCACACTTGGATTAACCCCAGCTGAAATAATTAAAGGTTTTATCGCGAAAAAAGGAGAACCATTAAGCGGAGCAAGGCAATTCCCGACCCATGGTGCCCATCCTACCTATGGTGTAATCAATCTCTCAAATGTCATAGCAACACATATACCTCAAGCTGTTGGAGCAGCATTAACTGCAAAGATAATGAAGGAGGACAGGGTCATAGTGGCGTATTTTGGAGATGGCGCTTCCAGCGCCGGTGATTGCCACGAAGCCATGAATTTTGCTGCCATTCACAAGCTTCCAGTCATATTTTTTTGTGAAAACAATGGATACGCGATATCTGTTCCATTATCTAAACAAATGGCTGTGGATAATGTCGCTGCGAGGGCTGAAGGGTACGGAATGCCGGGAATAGAAATTGACGGCTGCGATATTGCAGCAGTATACGAGACCACCATCGAAGCAGTTGCCAGAGCCAGGGCCGGCTTAGGGCCTACTCTAATAGAAGCAAATGTAGAAAGATATCTTCCTCATACCAGTGACGACGACGACTCTATATATCGATCTTCTCAAGAGATTGAAGAAGCAAAAAAAAGAGATCCCTTGAAGTTACTTCGCGAACAGCTTTTGGAACGAAAGATAATGAACCTAAAAGAAGATACATATATCCACGAAGATGCCAAAGATATCGTAAATAAAGCAACGGAAGAAGCAGAGAATGCCCCGTACCCTGAAACTGTCGACTTTTTCAAACATGTGTATGCGGAGTAGATAAATGAAATGGCTGTAATCACCGTATTAGAAGCTATTAGGGAAGCCATGCGAGAAGAGATGCGAAACGATGAACGGGTGTTCATCATGGGGGAAGATATTGGCGCCAGGGGGGGAGTATTTCTTGCCACCGACGGTTTCCTATCTGAATTCGGTGAAGAAAGAGTAATAGACACACCTCTTGCCGAATCTTCAATTGCTGGAATCGCCTTAGGAGCAGCCATGAGTGGGCTCCGACCTATTGCAGAAATAGAATTCGCTGATTTTATCTGGCCCACTATAAATCAAATTGTTGGCGAGGCAGCAAAGGTTCGGTATGGTACAGAAGGTAAACTAAACGCACCGCTGGTGCTGAGAGCCCCGCAAGGTGGAGGTGTAAGGGGAGCCCTATACCACTCTCAAAGCGTTGAAGCTCTTTTTGCACATACCCCCGGTCTAAAAGTTGTGACACCTTCCACTCCGTACGATGCAAAAGGCTTGTTAAAGTCCGCTATAAGAGACGATGACCCTGTAATTTTCCTCGAGCACAAAAGGACATACCGACTCGTGAAAGGTGAAGTCCCAGAACAAGAATATACAATTCCCATAGGAAAAGCCGATGTAAAGAAACCCGGTGAAGACATTAGTATAATTACTTATGGTCTAATGGTTCATCATTGCTTAGAAGCAGCCTATCTAGCCAGTTCAGAAAATATCAGTGTAGAAGTTTTAGATTTAAGAACAGTAAGACCCTTAGATATAGAAAGTATCATTGGCACAGTGGAAAAAACCGGAAAGGCCTTGATAGTTTATGAGGACAACCAAGCACTCGGAATCGGATCGGAAGTAGCGGCTTTGATTTCGCAACACGCATTTGAGTACTTGGATGCACCAGTCATTAGATTAGGTGGCCCCGAAGTCCCAGCAATGCCCTTCAGCCCACCACTAGAAGATATGTTTATGATAGACCCAGGAAAAATATCAACAGCAATCAAAGAATTAGCAGAGTATTAGGTATCATGAAGATCGAACTTCCGCAGGTAGGCGAATCTGTCACAGAAGGAATCATAGGCAGATGGCTAAAAAATGTCGGGGACAAAGTAGAAAAGTATGACCCCTTGGTTGAAGTCATAACCGATAAGGTCAATATGGAACTTCCCTCCCCAGTGAGAGGAGTTCTTCGGAAAATAATCGCTAATGAAGGTGAAACTGTCCTAATGGGTGGTTTTATTGCTGACATTGAAACAAGCGAAAATCAAGAAGGTGCTAATGACTATAAACCTGAACCAGATACAACAGGTCAGGAAATTGGCACGACTGGTGTTCTTCTAAAAAATACAGATCCAGTCGGACCAACTGGATCTGGAGGTCCGATCCACCAGGATGAATCCAAATCAACTCCTGATAAAAAACAACTCTCAAAAGGTAGGTATTCTCCAGCTGTTTTAAGGCTAGCAGAGGAGAATAAAATAGATTTATCTCAAATTGCTGGCACTGGAATTAACGGAAGGATCACCCGTAAAGACGTAGCCGCATTCATTGAATCAGATCTGACCCCGCCACAAAACAAAGAATTGCCACCAATGCCAGCAAACGACACCAACCCCAGGAAAGATCAAGAAAAAATTTCCCTTAGCCCGGTGAGAAAAATGATAGCGGCTAACATGGTAAAAAGCGCAACTTTAATACCCCAAGCTTGGAGTGAAGTAGCTGTAGATGTCACGGGGATGGTATTGAAAAGACAAAGCATCAAAAAGTCCTTCATGGATAAAGAAGGCATCAACATCACCTACTTGCCGTTCGTAGTAAAGGCAGTTGCCGAATCACTAAAGAAAAATCCATTACTGAATTCATCATGGTCAGAAGAAGGAATCATCCTGAAAAAAAACATTAATATTGGTATAGCTGTTGCGGCCCCTGGCGGGCTGGTAGTTCCCGTCATACACAACGCTGATCTATTCAGCATAGCCGGAATAGCTGGAATTATAGAAAATCTTGTAACCAAGGCAAAAAATGGTAAGTTGGACCTACCTGAAGTCCAAGGTGGTACATTCACTTTAAATAATACAGGCGCCTTGGGATCTGTATCTTCCAGGCCGTTAGTGAATCATCCTCAGGCAGCTATAATGACTACAGAGGCAATAGTCAAACATCCGGTGGTCAGAGAGGACGCCATAGCCATCAGATCTATCATGAATATCTGCTTATCTTTTGATCACAGAATAATGGATGGAGCAGAAGCAAGTGCATTCAGTATGACTGTGAAGAACTTGCTGGAAACTATAAATCCAGAAACACCAATTTACTAACCTGGGGCCAGAATGCTGACTACATACTATGGTTTAGTCAGGTATGACATAGGTCAAGCCATTCAGCAGAAAACTCATGCTAAAGTAGCTGCAGGAGGAGACGATCAAGTTCTCATTTTTCAACACCCAAATGTATATACTTTGGGGAGGATGGGAAGGTTGGAGGACATATTAATAGAAACCGATGCCATTAGACGGCTGAATCTTGAAATCCGAAATACCGATCGGGGTGGTGAAGTAACCTACCACGGTCCAGGTCAGCTGGTAGTTTACCCAATAATAAAATTAGATCGGATTGAATTAACACCATCTGCATATGTCAATTCACTGAAGGTTTCTATCGCTGAATGTCTTGCTGATTACGGCATCATCACGAACGAGAAAAATATGCCGACCGGAGTCTGGGTGGAAGATAGAAAGATCGCCGCTATTGGAGTCAGGATAAGCAAAAAAACCACCTCACATGGATTGGCCTTAAATGTAACCACAGATCTATCCTATTTCGATCACATTATCCCCTGCGGCATACATAATTGCGTTGTCACTTCCATTAAAGAAGAAATTGGAGATCACCTGAAAATTGAAGATGTCGCTCACAAACTCGCATGTAAATTAGGAAAGGCTTTGGGCAATCGAATAACCTGGAAAGACGATTCACCTAATCAGGATTCTGACCCGTCACCAGCCATATAACGCGTTCCGACATATTTGTTGTTCTGTCTGCGACCCTCTCGAGGTCATGAGCCACCCAAATTAGGTAGGTAGCCCTTTGAATGGTGCTCGGATCCGCCATCATAAAAGTCAAGAGCTCTCGATATACTTGGTGGTAAAGTTCATCGACTACGTCATCATCATCCCGAACAGACGTAGCCAAGGCGGTATCTCTATTTATGAAAGCTTCCGTACTCCTTCTCAACATATCGGTTGCAAGGTCAGACATGCGTGGTATATCTATAAGTGGCTTTAATGGCGGGAGATCTCCCATTGCCAAACTGATTTTGCCAATACCTTCAGCATAATCCCCTATTCTTTCAAGTTCCGTGGCCATCATCATCACGGATATAATTACCCTCAAATCTCCTGCCATAGGCGCTTCCAAAGCTATCAATTCAATGCATTTATCTTCAATATCTTGCTGCTTCTCATCAATGGCATCATCATCATCTATAACCTGCTGAGAGGCATTAATATCTCTGTTACGAAGGGCATCAATTGACTTAAAAACCGCCTTCTCTACCATACTGGATAACTGAATTAACTCATCCTGGACAACCTTAAGATTGTTTTCGAAATCTTCTCTCGGCATTTCTCACCCCTCTAACTGAATCTACCCGTTATGTATTCTTCTGTTCTCTGATGCGTAGGATTCGTGAATATTTTTTGTGTATCATCCTGTTCCACAAGATACCCAGAACGATCTTCTCCTACCATGAAGAAAGCTGTTTCATCAGATACCCTCGCCGCTTGTTGCATATTATGGGTTACTATAACGATTGTATAGTCAGTCTTAAGTTCTCTCACCAAATCTTCAATAGCTAAAGTAGCTATTGGATCCAATGCAGAGGCGGGCTCGTCCATTAAAATTACCTCTGGTTCAACAGCAAGGGCACGAGCTATGCATAATCGTTGCTGCTGCCCACCAGAAAGAGTGAAAGCGCTATCATTGAGCCTGTCCTTCACTTCATCCCACAAAGCAGCCTGCTTTAGTGATTTCTCTACAGCTTCTTCCATGTCACCGGAAAAACCATTCACCTTAAGACCAAAAGCAATATTCTGGTATATAGATTTAGGGAAAGGGTTGGGTTTTTGAAAAACCATGCCAATTCTAGATCTTATTTCTGTTGCATCCACATTTGAGTCATATATATTCCTATTTTCAAATAGGACTTCCCCTTGGATTGAGGCGCCCATAATCAAATCATTCATTCTGTTTAAGCATCGCAAGTAGGTGCTTTTACCGCATCCTGAAGGCCCAATTAAAGCCGTAACACTTTCTCTTTTAATCTCCATATCTACGTCTTTTACCGCCTGAAAATCTTCGTAATAGACATTCAACCCTTTAACACTTATAACAGTACTGTCTGCCAATTTATTCCTCCGATCGGGTTTGATATTTATTTCTTAAAAAAACCGCTATAGCGTTCATTGTTAGCAATATTACAAGTAATACTATTATTCCTGCAGCAGCCAGTGATCGAAAATCATCTTGAGGCCTTGCGACCCAGTTGAATATCTGTATCGGCAGCACAGTAAAACGTTCAAAAGGATGAGCTGGTATGTAGGTTATATACACTAGAGCTGTAATAGCAATAACTGGAGCCGCCTCTCCAATAGCTCGAGACATTGCAAGAATTGTCCCTGTCAAGATTCCAGAAAATGCCGAAGGTAATACTGCCCCTTTAATGACCTGCCATTTGTCTGCCCCCATAGCATAGGCCCCCTGACGGTATGAATCAGGAACAGCACGAATAGATTCTCTCGAAGCAAGAATAACGATTGGAAGAACCAGCAAGGATAAAGTTAAAGCACCGGCTATCAGAACCCTATCCAAAAACATTTCGTCACTCCCAAAACGATAGACGAAAATCCCCATACCCAGGAGACCATAAACTATGGAAGGTACTCCTGCTAAGTTTGAAACATTTATCTCAATGACCCTGGTAAGGAGATTCTTTGGCGCATATTCTTCCAGATATATGGCGGCTCCCACCCCGATAGGTACGGTGAATAGCGCCGTCAGAAACATTAACCATATGGTTCCAAACAAGGCGGATAAAAGACCAGCTTCCTTAGGGTCTCTTGAAGGGAAATCCGTCAAAAATTGCCAGTTTATCCAAGGTATTCCTTCTTTTAAAACATCAAAGATTAAAAGGCCTAATCCAATAATTCCCACACAAGTTGAAAGAAGAAACAGTATATATACACAACCTCCAATTATTTTTCGGAACCTTCTATTAGGATTTATATTCCCTGTAATAAATTTGTCTTTGTTCATATCAGTAAGCCTCCCGAAACCTTCTTACGATCCAGAATCCAAGTAGGTTCATCAAAAGCGTCATACAAAACAAAAGTAGCCCAACCGCAAATATTGTGTTGTACTCAAAAGAGCCCACAGCTTGCTCTCCCATACTAGTTTGGGCTATGAAAGCCGTCATTGTCTGCACACTCTCCAATGGATTTAAAGTCATTTTAGGAGTAGCTCCAGCAGCTATGGTTACTAGCATTGTCTCACCAATTGCTCTCGATAACGCAATGATGAAAGAAGCTATTATTCCAGAGAGAGCAGCGGGAACTACTACCCTAAGACTGACCTCATATCTTGTGGCTCCCAATGCATAAGCGGCCTCTCTCAAATTCCTTGGCACTGAAATCATGGCATCTTCACTGAGGGAAGAAACCATCGGTATGATCATAATGCCCATCACGAGCCCTGCACTCAACGCATTAAATATCAGTAAATCATCCAGTACATTTTGTAAAAGTGGCGTGACAAATGTAAGGGCAAAATACCCATAAACAACAGTTGGTATACCAGCGAGAATCTCCAATATCGGCTTAATAACCCTCCTAACTCTATCCGCCGCATATTCTGACAAAAATATAGCAGTCATAAGACCAACAGGCAGAGCTACTGAAGCGGCAATCACAGTTACTATTAAGGTTCCTGAAACGAGAGGCAAAACCCCGTATGACCTAGGCTTTAATATTGGAGTCCATCGAGTACCTGTGAGAAATTCCCAAAGGTTTATTTCCTTAAAAAACCCATAGCCTTGATACAACAAGATTATAAGAATGCCCACTGTCGTCAATATTGACACCAATGCACATGACATAAATAACCATCTAACTATAGATCCTTCAAGTTTTACCCATAACTTTTTTTTAGGATCCATGAGCCCTGACACTTCGGTTATAGTCTCCTTTGGCGGTATTTCATGTGGGGCATCATCTATAGCTCCATCCATTATGGCCCCCTACTCCCAAGCCTACAAATATAACTTGAAAACAACTACCGTAGGAGATCCTTAGTTACTTCGCTAACTTATCTTTGTTGTCAGTATAAGTCGCATTTCCCGAGGCTATATATCCGACTTCATTAGTGAGGTTTGGGCCCTGCTCCATGTAGAAATTTACAAAAGCTTTAACTTCTGGCCGTTGGTAGCTTTTCTCATTTACATAAATGAACAGTGGTCGCGACAGTGGTGTGTATTTACCGGAGGGTATTGTTTCCAGGCTTGGTTCTACACAGCCTGATCCACTATCAACGGCAACAAGCTTCAGCTTATCTTTGTTTTCAGCATAGTAAGCATACCCAAAATAACCTAAAGAACCTTTGTCACCTGCGATGCCCTGCACCAGAACATTGTCATCTGCACTGGCAGTGTAATCAGCTCTAGAAGCCTGAGCCTCTCCATTTATTTCTTCCGTGAAGTAATCAAAGGTCCCGGAGTCACTGTCAGGTCCATACAACCTTATCTTCTGATCAGGAAACCCACTCTGTACCTGATTCCAATTTGTAATCGTTGACTCAGGATTCCAAATTGCTTTTAATTCCTCAACTGTCAAACAATCAACAAAGTTATTATCGGGATTAACCATTATGGAAAGTCCATCCGTACCAAGTCTGAGCTCATCATAAGTAACCTCGTTTTCCTCAGCTTTACTAGTTTCTTCAGGGTTTTTCATTAGACGAGAAGCATCAGATATATCTGTTTCCCCAACTGTAAACCTCTTAAACCCTCCCCCTGTACCAGAAACCCCTACATTTACCCTAACTTTCGGAAAAATTTTGTTAAATTCTTCTGCTACAGCCTCTGAAATCGGATAAACAGTAGAAGAACCGTCTATCTCAATCGTCCCTTTTAACTTAGATGCCGGCTCAGTTGCTGGAGCTACAAGCTCTTCTGAAGAACTACTTCCACAAGACATCATTATTGAAATTAAGGATAACCCTATTGTGATTACTAAACCCCTACCCAGCTGGGTAATGCTTTCTAGAGTAAACATCAATTTATATAACACCCTTAATATTCACAATATTCTTCTTATGTTTTCAAATAATTATTTAACATTTTTAAATATATCTACACATAAGTTGACCTTGATGTACGAGGCTTGTTTTAGGAGAATCACTTAAACTTAAAATATCTTTAGTCTTTGATTTATATTCAAGGTAAAAATCCTGCCTTCATAAATCTGAATATTTTGAGTTTAATTCGAACCGAGCGTCTCGTGCCGATAATTTACTTACAAATAAATGTTAGTGGACTAAGACGAGGCTGAGTTTAACGAAAGGTTAACGAAAAATTAAAATACGGTTATTAAGAAGAGATCTTAATTACTACCGAAATTCCTAACCACGTGAAGCCGGTTCAATAATGGCAGGGTAAAGTGAAAATTACTCCCCTCACCTTCAATGCTGTCAACATAGACCACTCCGCCGTGAGCCTGGACTATATGCTTAACAATGGCCAAGCCGAGCCCAGTACCACCATCTCTTCGAGACCGATCAACTTTATAGAACCGTTCAAACAAATGAGGTAAGTGTTCAGTCCCAATACCGGAACCAGTATCTTGCACTGAAATTTCTAAAAATTCCTCATCAGACTTAGCACTTACTGTTACCTTGCCTTCATGTGAAGTGAATTTTGCAGAATTCTGAAGCAAATTAATCAGTATTTGAGTAATCTTCTGTTTATCCCCAAGTACCTCCACTGTATCTATTATATTGGAAGATATGGCGGGACAATTTTCAATCTGATCTAAAATTATGGAAATAGTCTCAGCTACTAAAGATCTTACTTCGACAGGCTCGAGTTCAATATTTTCCTGACCACTTTCTAGTCTAGAAAGCTCCAGTAAATCTGCTACCAAAGAGGTCATCCTATCAACGTCCCTATCGATTCTTTTGAGGAAATCACCAGCAATTCTTGGATCTTCGTATGCTCCATTCTCAAGGGTTCCAATCATAGCTTTTACCGAAGCTAGCGGACTCCTGAGTTCATGAGACACATTGCTCACGAATTCTTTGCGGGTATTTTCTAACTGCCGAATATTTGTTAAATCATGAACAGTTATTAATACCCCTGCCTCTGAACCTGAACCCACCGGTGTTGTAGTCACGCTTAGATAACGTCTAATTTCTGGTATCTCAATCTCATCTTGTATTGACTCTTTCCCTTCAAAACAATCAGAGGCCATCCGGATTATTTCGAAATCCCTGATCACGTCAACTAATCGCAAACCCAAATATGGTGAATTTTCTAAATTAAAAATAGCTTGGGCAGTCTTATTTAGTAAAGTAATCGTTCCATTTTCATCAGTAACGATCACCCCATCCCCCATAGTGTCCAGAAGGGCAGACAAAGTGTTTCTTTCTGAGGAAAGAGCAATAACCATCCCAGATATAGTTTCCGCCATATGGTTAAAAGCATCCGCTAAATCTGAGGTTTCATCCTTTGAAATTGAAGTGACCCTATGGTCTAACTTCCCTTCAGAAATCAAGGAAACCCCCGTAATTAATTTATTTATCGCTCGGTTGATCCTTCTACTGGTATAAAGAATTACCAGCAACGCGGCAAACGTCGTCAGTAGGCCAACCAGTATCACAACGACTACTAATTCGCTAGCCTGACCTGAGTAAACCTCGTCCAGCCGATTAAATATATAGACACTCGAGAAAATGACGACGAAAGTCACCAAAATTAAAAAACCTGAAATTATTTTCCATAGAGGTGA
>DLRJ01000114.1:5476-24933 GCA_002500485.1 Dehalococcoidia bacterium UBA7891 | reverse complement strand
CTAAAAAAGCTTAACACAGTCATCCCCTGGCAAATCTATTACCTACTCGTCGAACCGGTACCCTAGTCCTCTTATTGTTACCAATTTTTTAGGCTGACTGGGGTTCGCCTCAATTTTCTCTCGAATCCATCTTACGTGAACATCTACGGTTCTAATGTCTCCAATAAATTCATTACCCCACAATTTTTCCAGAATCTGATCTCTTGTAAAAGCTCTGCCTTTATGTGAAGCCAAAAAATAGAGCAAATCAAATTCTTTGGGCTTCATAGAGATTTCCTCACCTCTGACTATGACTCTGTGACTGGTTAAGTGAATTTCCAATTCATCATATTTTATATCTTCAAGATTATTTTCTACCGGATTTAAAGCCGCCCTCCTGAGAACGTTTCTAACTCTGGCAACAAGTTCCCTCATGCTAAAAGGTTTAGTTAGATAATCGTCGGCTCCAATTTCAAGACCGACAACCCGATCGATCTCCTCAATCTTGGCTGAGATCATAAAAACTGGCATATCCAAATTCTTACGAAGAATTCTGCAAACCTCAAATCCATCCATTTTGGGCAGCATAATATCCAACAACACTAAATCGGGCCTGATCTCTTGAGCCTTCTCTAAGCCCTCTTCTCCATCAATTGAGGTAAATACATCGTAACCTTCTTGAGTTAAGCTATATTTCACCGCCTCCAAAATATTTTCTTCATCTTCAATAATGAGAATTTTTTCGCTGCTCACTCCAAATCTCCCTGCTATTTGTGTGATCCTCTTAATTAATTACTAATATCGATTCATCAAATATGTAAGTCTCTAAATAAGATTACGAAGTAAGATGTACATTGGATTTAAAAAAAATCCGGAATCAACCCTACATTGAATATTTCCTTTGCTCATCGCATATTGGTGCAAAATCACAAAAGGACTGTCCCAGTTACAATATTTTGACCATAGGCACAGAAAGTTCGCTGGTTATATCTGTAAACCACTCCACCACTTCAGAGTGAAGAGGGATACCATTTGCTTTTCTATCCTCTTCTTCCTCGTATTCAGAAAGCCCGGGGTATATGACCCTATCTTGCCCAGGGGCAGGTGGAGTATCCTTCAAAGCCTGAAGCATGTTATCCATGTTATCTTTGAACAATTCAATATCTGTAAATGCTTCTATATTGTATGCACAAAAATAGTGGCAACTTGTTCCTCCAGTCCTGCTAGTTTTACCCGAACCGATGACCATAGCACTTATAGCTCCACTCAATCCCGTAGCTAATATTTCTGACATCAAACCAAAACCATAACCTTTGTGGGAACCTTGTTCTCTTGTTCCCCCTAGAGGGAGTTGATGAAAATCTCCACGATCCGGCATTGGAACTTCGTCCCCTATGGGAGACCCGTCCATCTGTGATATCCAGTTAGGAAGTAGATTGGCTCCTACACGAGCTGCTAGCCCTAGTTTATTACCTGCTATAGCAGAGGTGGCGGCGTCAAAAAGGAATGGTGGATTATTCCTCGCTGGAGCTGCTATCGCTATCGGGTTAGTACCTAATCTAGGCTCTGCACCGAACGTTGGAAGTACACTCATCCCTCCAGCGGTAGCCGTCATGCCTATCATGTCTTCCTTAGCCGCTAGCATTGCGTGATGACCAATTGCGCCGGAATGTCCAGCATTGTGCATCGTCACAACCCCTACTCCAACAGTTTTCGCCTTCTCGATGGCAATCCTCATTGCCTTAGGGCCCAATATAACCGCCAAACCATTATCCGCATCGATCGTCGCGGTACCTTGGGTCTCTCGTTCAATCTTCCAATCTGGTCGAGGTTTCAAATCTCCTGCATTGTATCTTTCTACATAACTCCGAAGCATGTTAGATACTCCGTGTGTTTCCACTCCTCGAAGATCTGTTGATACAAGAACACTAGCCCCTTCCTTGGCATCTTCTGGTACGACTCCCATTTTTCCAAAAATTTGAGTTACAGTTTCCTGCAAAGATTCATGATCTACTTTAACGATATCTTCTTTTGGAACTTTAAATCGATCTAACATGTTTTCCTAACCTCCGTCATCCCAAGATGAAACTAATTTTGAATCAGTAATTCCCGTAGTCTAGCAATAACAATTTCCAATTCTGAATCGGCAATGTTGAAAGGATCCACTGCTAGTTCGTCGGGTGTGCCCAAATTGCTGAGATATATAGGCGGGTCTCCTGCTACCATCTGTTCCCAAACCTGATCTCGTGACAGGCCATTTCTATTGGGGTCAAATGTAATTAAAGCAGTAGGTATTAGATAATCATATGGATCAAATTTAGTCTGCAGCCCGACACCTGGAATTTCTATCAAGGCATCCACAATTTGGTCACACATTTGCTGATACCTTTCGTTTTCTTTTTCCTCATCTTCAGACAGAAATATTTCTAATGCTTTTGATAAACCTATAATTTCTTCTTTCGCAACCTTCAAACCTCTACCTATAAATTGGTGGGGGCTCGCGTTGGCATATGCAGCCTCAATGAGATCTGACCTACCACATAGCACACCGGTACCTTGTGGGCCCCTTATTCCCTTGCCACCACTGTAAACAACCATATCAGCCCCTTCTTTTATAAAGCGGGTAATGTTGGCTCTAGGAGGCAAATAGGAAGCGGCGTCTACAATAACAGGAATCCCTTTAGAATGAGCTACTTCACATACATATTCAAAAGGCAAGGCTCTTCTGGTTATAAACGGTGAAAACAAATATGCAACAGCAGCTGTGTTTTCAGTGAGACTACCTTCCAGCTCCCACGGCTGGCATCTACGACCATCTCCAATTTCTACAAATTTGGCCCCCACAGACAGGTAACATTGGTCATAGGGAAATCTATGGCTTCTATGTATGACAATTTCATTTTTCATGCCATTTGCATCTGGTAGTTTTTTCATCTTAATAGGGTCATTACCAGCAATTACCGCTGCTGCCTGCAGAATAAGACCGCCAGCTGCACCACTAGTGACCATTCCCGACTCTGCACCGGTTAAAGCCGCTATTTGTTTACCAACAGCTAGGTTAAGTTCATCCATATTGACCATAGTATTGGAGGCCCGATTCATAGCATCCATTACTTCCGGTCTAAGCCTACTACCACCATAAGCAGTCACTGTACCAGTAGCAGATATAAGGGGACTGAGACCTAGAGATTCTAATATGTCTTTACCTGGAGAATACATTAGGAAAACCTCACACAATTCAATAACGGCATGTACCGCGGATTATACACTGCCCATTTCGAGTTTAAACTATGAACATTGCATCACCAAAACTATAAAACCTATATTGGTTCTGAACCGCTTCTTCATACGCCTTTAAAATATTATCCCGACCGGCAAGGGCACTCGTTAACATTAGCAAAGTAGATTTAGGCAAATGGAAATTTGTGATTAAACTATCCACAACGCGAAATTGATATCCTGGTTTAATAAAAATGTCAGCCCATCCAGAACCTGGACTTAAAGTAGAAGACAAACTGATTCTTGCCGCATTTTCCAAAAGCCGTACCGCCGTGGTCCCTACAGATATAACCCTCCGCCCTTCACTTTTCGCCAGATTTATTCTGTCACACGCCTCGCGGGTAAGTTCCCAATATTCTGAATGCATTTTATGTTCTAAAGGATTGTTGGTTTTTAGAGGCCTGAAAGAATCCCAACCAACATGAAGGGTTACAAATTCTAGCAACACTCCCTTCTCGGATATCCGGTTAAGTAATTTTTTTGTGAAGTGAAGACCAGCGGTCGGGGCCGCAATACTTCCTTCTTTTTCTGCGTATACAGTTTGGTATCGGTCACCAGGTACTGCTGTTTCATGTATGTAAGGAGGGAGCGGCAGGGACCCAAAATACTCAAAGTTTAACTCACCCTCGAACTCAACTTCTCGACTACCATCAAGATGTTCCTTCAGAATTCTTCCAATTAATTGTTTCCCATTAATTCCATTTATTATAAATTTTGCCCCCTTTCTCATTCTTCGTCCTGGTTTAACTAAGGTTTTCCAAACATTAGAACTGATCTGAGATAGCAATAGGAGTTCGACTCGGCTACCGCTATCTACCGTTGATCCATACATTCTTGCTGGTATGACCTTACTATCATTAAAGACCAACACATCCCCGTGGTCTAAATATTCAGTAATATCATAAAAATTACGGTGTTTAATTCGACCATTTATTCGATCCAGTATCATAAGGCGTGAGTGATCTCTTGGTTCTAAAGGAGATTGGGCAATCAATTTTTCTGGAAGTTTGTAGTCAAAATCAGCAGTCTTCAAATTTAGTTCCTACAGAAATATGATGTTTATTCAATTCTATAATTCTACAAGAGCAATTCGTTTCAAAAGTAAGGTTAGGCTCCCATTATTGGTAGAATAGGTTCGCCAGTTTCAACGAGTGTTGGACAAGTTTAAATAAGAGGTGTTATCCATGACCCAATTTTATCCTGAAGACAAATGGATCGTTGCAAATGATCTCAATATTCACTACCTTGACTGGGGTGGCGACAAAACAAAGAAACCTCTAATACTGATGCATGGTATTGGTGGTCATGCTCATCTTTTTGATGACATATCATCTGAATTTTTTGACAAGTGGCACGTTGTAGCCATAGATGCTCGAGGTTGCGGCGATAGCGATTGGAGCAGAGGCGGTTACTCGGTTCAAAACTTCGCTTCCGACGTAGCCGCATTTGCCAAAGTTACCGGTCTATACCCATTTGATTATTACGGCCATTCCCAAGGATCCCGAATAGGCATAGCTTTAGGAGCATATTATGGGGATTTTATTTCGCACCTGGCATTGGGAGATTATGGGCCAATGCCGGACCCTTCTCCTGCCGGTAAAGCCACAGCTAACCAAAGGATGACAAAGGGGGCGAAAGAAAAACCTAGAGGCTTTTTCACACCTGAACAAGCATTTGATTGGCATAAGGAATCTGAACCTACCTTAACCGACGAACAAATATGGCAAACTGTTAAGTACACCTATCGCACCAATTGGGATGGAATACTCATACCTAAAACCGATCCAGAGATGAAGTGGCTTTTAGGTAGAACTGCTCTTAAAGAGGGGGAATTCCTGTGGGATTGTGTGCCCAAAATATCCTGCAGCACACTAATTATCAGAGGAGAAACCTCCACCGTACTAGACCTTAACCAAGCCAATGAAATGGCGGCTAAGATTCCTTCTAATAAAGGGATTGTTAAAGAAATAGATGGCGCCGGACACGGCCTTCACAGTGAAAATCGCGAAGGAACGGTAAAGGCATTGAGGGAATTTTTCTCAGGACAAAACAATTAAGAATCATATCGATGTCTCTCAATAACATCATAAATTTCCTTTATGAAGCTGTTACCGATTTTTTATCCAAAAATTGTGTCTTTATGGCGGCGGCGATTTCTTTCTACGCATTGTTTTCAATGTTTCCACTAGGTTTAGCTGTGGTATCTGTAATGGCATTCATCATTGGCCCAGACAGTGACAGAACCGAGTTAGCTATCCAGATGGCAGAAGTTATACCCGTTTCAAGTGAATTGATTGGTTCGACCATGGAAGGTATAGTGAAAGCTAGGACTATCACAGGAATTGCCAGTTTTCTTGGATTGATATGGGCTTCGTCTGCTGCTTTTGGGGCCATTAGAAGAGGAATCAATACAGCCTGGGGAGTAACACGTCCCAGGCCTTTCCTCCGTGAAAGATTGATAGATATCGGCTTAGTTTTCGGTGCAGGAATACTGGTGTTAATAATCCTTTTGACTGCGCCTATCATCTCCGTTGTAATAGATCTCTTCGGATATTTTGACCCTGACGGAGATTTCCGTATAGATTTTGTCCTTGACTTAATAGCTCAATTAATTTCACCAATATTGGCTTTCATATCTATACTAATACTTTATGCATGGATGCCAAATGTAAAAGTGAGGATGCAGTATGTGATACCCGGGGCTCTTATTGCCACTTTTGGGTTTATTGCTGGGCAGTGGTGTTTCATATGGGTAGTAAGTACGTTCTCCCTTTACAACGCAGTTTACGGATCCGTAGGAGCACTTTTGGCTTTACAAGCATGGCTTTATATCTCCGCCATCATATTACTTTTTGGGGCGCAACTTACATCAATGTTTCATAAATATGGTGTTGCAGAAGATGAAAAAAGCAAATTAGATACAATGTTCCTTGGCTTGAAAAGAAGGGGTAATTTGATTGTTCGTTCGATTAAACCTTAAAAAGGTACGCCCTCTCCTCTTATTAATCACCATTTTGGCAACTCATGCTTGTTCTGCTGATAAGACTCCCTATTCTGTCATTGATTCGAACGACTTTACCCAGAAAATTTCATCTGGAAATATTCATCTAAATAAAAGTCCCATCGGTACACAAAATTTATTCCCCTTGGCCGATTTAGTTGAGACCGTCCAACAATCTGTTGTATCCATATCCGTAGACATAGTTTCAAGGGGACGGTTCTTTGATTTTACTGATGAGGGATCTGGAACTGGCATAATCATTAGTAATGATGGCTACATTATTACCAATTATCATGTGATACAAAATACATCTGATATAGAAGTATCTCTAGCAGATGGCAGAAACTATTCAGCTGAAATAGTAGGTCTTGATGTTTTAACTGATCTCGCCGTAATCAAAATAGAAGCGGACAATCTTTCTACAATTAAATTTGGAGACTCCAGTGGGCTTAGACCCGGAGACTGGGTATTTACGATTGGGAATGCATTAGGTTTGAGGGGTGGCCCAAGCGTGACATTCGGCATCATAAGTGGTGTCGGAAGAACAGTTCAGACTGAAAGAGGGGATTTATACGACATGATCCAAACTGATGCCGCCATCAATCAAGGTAACAGTGGTGGTCCATTGGTCAGCGACGAGGGGGAAGTCATTGGTATAAATACTGCTGTATACAGTGGTGCCCAAGGAATAGGGTTTTCAGTCTCTTCCTCGGTGGCACAGCCGGTGATCGATAGTCTTATAAAAGAAGGAAAAGTAACCCGGCCATTAATAGGACTCCGTGGAATAAATACAACCAATACAATTGCAAAAAGGTATGACTTAGGTGTCTCAAAAGGTATATTCGTTACCCACATATCGCCGAATGGTCCCGCCGATCACGGAAACCTTAAAGTAGGGGATGTCATCACAGCAATTAACGGAACCGCAACTCCAACTATGTCAGAGTTCTTACCCCTCCTTTGGGGTTATAACGTAGGCGATATAGTAACGGTGACCTATATTTCCGAAAAATCTCCCTTAATGACAGAAATAGTCTTAGATGTAAGGCCTTAATTTAAGGACGTTTCCCCGAAATTATAGCGATTGAACCCATCCCTTTAGTCTCGACAACCAAGTTTCTCAACCCTGCACCCTCTAAAATTTCAGAAAGCTGCGTGGCTGACATAAAATTCTGAACAGATTCCGGAAGATAATTATAAGCTTCGTAATCCCCAGCGAAAAATCTTCCCAGCTTAGGAGTCACCCACCCGAAATAACCTAAAAACAAAACGGATGCCAATTTACCTTGAGGCCTAACGATTTCCAACACTGTAACTTTACCACCCCGCCGAGTTACTCTTACAATGTCTGCCAGTGCCTTCGGTAGATCAGAAAAATTTCGTGCCCCAAATCCAACAGTAGTACTAACAAACCTTTCATCGGGAAATGGCAAAAAATGTGCGTCGCCCATCACAGGAATAAAGCTACCTTCAAACCCTAATCTAACACTTTTGCCTATAGCGATATCTAACATTTCGGGAGAAAAATCCAATCCAACAACAATCTTGACATTGGAGTGCTTAAGTAGGTCAAAGGCAAAATCACCAGTGCCAGAAGCTACATCTAAAATATCCCCTGTGACATGAGTTGCAGCTAATTTTGCCGCCTTTCTTCTCCATATGTAATGCATTCCAACTGTCATGAGAGTATTTAGCAGGTCATATCGGCGTGAAATTCTTCCAAACATTGATGCCACAAAAGCTGATCTATTATTCCCTTTTAGCTGAACCAAAGTATCTCTAATTCCTCAAATATTTAATCGTAAATGGAACATTATTCGCTAATTCAGTTGCAAGTAACCCTGAAGATCCAATCTGAAGTGACACTGAGTCAGCAGTTTTACCATGAATGTAAACTCCCAACGAAGAAGCTTCTAACGGACTATTGCCCTGTCCGATGAACCCTGTAATCAACCCTGCCAACACGTCACCTGTACCAGCAGAAGATAAAATAGGATTTGCATAAGGACTTATTGTTGAAGAACCATTTGGATCACATATCACAGTATTGGCACCCTTTAAAACTACAGTGACTCCCCATTGTTCTGAAAATCTCTTCGCCACATTTAAACGATCCGACTGTATTTCCGATACTGATAGCCTGGTTAAACGTGACATTTCCTTGGGATGGGGGGTTAATATACTGTTGAAAGGTATCTTGTTCCACCAGCTCGAAATTTTCGACAACATATTCAAACCGTCGGCATCTAAAACAAGCTGAGGAAGTTTAATGTTAGACAGAACTAGGTTCTGAAAAATCCTATCCGCTGTTCGCGAAGTTCCAAAGCCACATCCAATTAATAAAACTTTATAGTCTTCAACTGCTTCAAAAATTTGCCTTGCCATATGTTGACCGGACCCTATATCCATTTCGGCCTCTTTGAGAGGTAGAAATGTAGCTTCAGGAAACATATTAGCCATAGGATTTACTAAACCCTCAAAGGTTGCGATAGTCACAAGGCCAAGTCCTGTCTTCATAGCTGATGAAGCTGCAAGAACCGGTGCACCAATGTAGTTATCTGACCCACCTACTACCATCCCTTTTCCGTAACTACCTTTGTGGGATGAAATCGGTCGGGCTGGCAAAATTGGTCTTACATAATCATCCGACAACAATTCGGTATCCATCTCACCACTTAAATGACTGGGTAAACCAATATCACAGATAATTATTTCCCCACAAAAATTTGCTGCAGGCTGGTTAGCATGACAAGGCTTTAAATAGCCAAGTGCAAGGGTTACATCCGGTTTCACAGCCAACGGATCCACTGCAGAGGTGTCAGAATCTACACCAGATGGGACGTCTATAGAAAAAACCTTCGCTTTTTTTCCATTTAAATCCCTAATATCAGAAAGAACTGTTTTAAAGGGATCACGAATAGGTAAACTGGTCCCAATCCCTAAAATGCCATCGATTATGATGTGGGCATTTTTTAAAAGTGAATGCACTGAGGAAAAAGAGATATTTCCTTTCCCTTCACCTATATCTATTAATGAAATTCCCGACTCGAGAGTTTCCTGGCTTCTTAAGTCGGGTTCTGCGCGTGGTTTGAGAATCAATGCAGTAACTGAAGCTCCCCACTTAGCTAAGTGGCCACTAGCTATTAAGCAATCCGATCCATTGTTTCCTGTCCCCACGAGCGAAACCACTTTCAAGCCTTTCAGCGGCCCCATATTTTTTGCTATGTGGCTTGCTATTGAGAATCCAGCATTATTCATTAATTCATTGGTGGATATTCCAAGTGTTTCACTCTTAGCTTCAAGATCCCGCATTTGATGAGATGAAAGGATTTTCAAAAATTTCTACTTGTTAGGACTTAACCCATATAAGTTTGGCCACTACAGTACTAAACACAAGTTCATCTTGATTGCATTCGAGGGTTACGATCCCTCTTGGCAAAGATGAATCGATTATCTTAATGGAAGTCTCTGGAACAAATCCTTTTTCAACAAAATAGGCTAACAAATCCTGATTATCCTCAGGAACTCTGTCCAAAACATATTTGTTGCCAGGTCTACACTTATCTAACGTTACAGCGTTAGCTGGAACGGTATAGTCACTCCCTGGTATCGGATGTCCAAAAGGACAAGTCTGAGGGCTACCTAATAAGTCTACAATCTTTTGTTCTAAGTATGGAGACATAGCGTGTTCCAGTCGATGTGCCTCAATGTGAGCAAACTCTAAGTCGATATTTAATACATCCACCAAAAGTCTTTCAGCCAGACGGTGTCTTCGTAAAATAACTTCCGCATACTGACGGCCGTTTTTAGTCAGGACAATTTCTTTGTCTGTGGAGATACCAACCAGTTTTTCTCTGGACATCCTTCTGATCATTGCACTGACAGAAGGAAGTGATGTACCTAGTCCTTCACCCAGTGGCAAAGTTTTAAAATGCTCAGACAATTGGGCAACGGAAACTTTGGTCTGTTGTTCCTCAAGGCGAAGAATAGACAAAAGATAGTTTTCCATTGCCATGGATAATCTAGAAGTATTAAAAACAGCTGACGTTATGGCTCTTGAATTTGCCAATCTCCGCACCTATATCGATAGCACCAAGAAACTCAAATTATAGTTTAAGTTAACGCTTAGTGTACTGTTTGGCCTTTCGTGCTCCCTTAAGACCAGGTTTTTTTCGTTCTTTTACACGTGAATCTCTGGTAAGTAACCCTGCCCTTTTCAGCTCATCTCTGTATCTGCCATTGTCAATTTCAGCAAGAGCCCTTGATATACCGTGCCTTATGGCTCCAGCCCGTCCGCTAATTCCACCACCCTTCACCTTAGCCACGACCCTAAATTTCCCTTGGGTATTTGTTACAGTGAAAGGCTCATTTATTATTTGTTGCCATGTACTAAAAGGGAAAGCATCTTCTATTAATTTATCTTCCACAACTACAGGACCAGCATCCTGATATAGCCTAACCTGCGCCACTGAGGTCTTTCTCCTACCAACTGCATATGTGTATTGTTGTTCAACCAATGTTTTCTCCTTTCCAAATTAGGCAATTAACCCTTCGTTATTCAGCAGAATTTATTTGGGCCTGATGAGGATGTTCACTTCCGGGATAAACTTTCAATCGGCCCAACATCCTCCTTCCCGGAATGTTTTTGGGCAGCATCCCTTTCACAGACTGTTTAATAACACGGTCAGGATGTTTATCCAGCATTTGCTGTAAAGTTCTTTCCGTTAAACCACCATGGTATCCACTGTGTCGATAGTATTTCTTTTGCTCTACTTTCTTCCCTGTAACATGAATTTTTTCCGCATTTACTACAACTACATAGTCCCCAGTGTTCAAATAGGGAACATATCCAGGTTTATGCTTGCCCTGCAAAAGTATCGCAATTTCCGAGCTTATCCTACCCAGTGTTTTGCCTTCCGCATCAATTACATGCCAACCTGGTTTCAATTCACTTATATTAGGCTGTTCCATTTTTTGTTTTATCGTCATAGGTATATCCTTCAATTGAGAGGAGTTAAATCACAATAGTTCTCATAAATTATTTTTTCGAGACACAATCCTTTTGAAGGCATTGCATTGCTCCTAGCAGAACCTTCACCGTTAATTAGATCTTGGACATCCTGCAATTTTAAGTTTCCCCTACCCAAGTCCACCAAACTTCCTACCATCCGTCTCACTTGGTGAGGGAGAAAGGCATTTCCTTCAACTTCATAGGTAAGCGTTTCATGCCCATAAGTCCATTCAGATCGATAAATCATTCTGACAGTGGTTTTGTTATTTTCCACCTTACCGGCAAATTTACTAAAATCATGTTCTCCCAAAAACAACTCAGCTCCCTCACACATAAGGTCTCTATCAAGACTGCCGATAACACTATGTGTGTACAACCTCTTCAAAGGCGAACGAAAATTGGAATTAAGAATCGAATATCTGTAAACCCTTGATTTCGCGTCTCTCCTAGGATCAAATTTCTTTCCTACTTGAACAACTTTTTTAACAACAATGTCGTCTGGAAGGTAATGATTCATTCCTTTGGCTATCTGGTCCGTTTCCAAATCGGAGTTTGTGTCGAATGTTGCGATTTGGTTTCTAGCATGAACTCCTGCGTCCGTTCTACCTGCTGCAGTAATTCTTGTTTTTCTACCGGTGAGCCGTTCTATTGAGTTTTCTAATTCCTCCTGTACAGTGTTTGCGTTAGTTTGATATTGAAATCCATGATATCCGGTCCCTTGATATTCAATTGTAAGCGCCAGTTTCATGTTACTTGGAAAGTCTTGTGCCTATTCAACCAACTCTAAAATAGCCATTTCCGAGGCGTCCCCTTTCCTTGGGCCCAATTTAGTTATTCTGATGTAACCACCATTCCGATCTTGATAGCGATCTCCAAGCTCATCAAATACCTTTTTCACGACAGCCTCATCTGTGAGTAAGCCGGCTGCTTGTCGCCTGTGATGCAAGCTACCTTTCTTCCCCAAAGTTATAATCTTCTCAGCCATCTTTCTGACTTCTTTAGCCTTAGAATCTGTAGTTTTCATCCTCTCATTTCGTAACAGATCAGTCGACATATTCCTAAGCATGAGAAGTCTATGCCCGGTAGGCCTACCTAATTTTCTTCCTGAAAGTTGATGTCTCACGATGAATATCTCCTATTCCTATCCTTCATCAACTTCGATTTCAGGATTGCTTTCTGCGATTTGTTCTTTCTGGTTGGCATTCAATTCCGGATCTAGATGTTCTGGCAGTATTTCTAGCTCTCTAAACCTGTCATAAAGTTCCCTATAGGACTTTTCTCCGAAATTCCTTATCTCCAACAATTCACCCTTTGACTTTTCCATAACTTCGCCAACCTTATTAAGGGCCGCGCGCTTGAGGCAATTCAAAGTTCTAGATGAAAGTTCTAACTCCTCCACTGTCATGTTGTAATGCTCTGCCGGTATATCCATTGATACTCCATCAGAGCCTTCTTGGGCATCCTCCGCTTTGGTGAATAGAAAAAACTGATTCACCAATATATTTGCAGCCTCTATAACTGCCTCCACCGGATATTTTGACCCATCTGTCCATACTTCCAGGTGAAGTTCTTCGAAGTCAGTCCTCTGGCCTACTCTAGTCTGGTTTATGGTGTAATTAACCTTTCTCACTGGAGTAAATACGGCGTCTATAGGAATTACCCCTATGGGGTGTCCTTCACTGCTGTCGGCTACTTTATAGCCTTTCCCATGATCAACATTCAAGACTATATCTAGTTCCGCATCGGCAGAGTCTAAGGTGGCAATATGCTGATCTGTATTTACGACAGTGATTTCTGAAGAAGGCGTGATATCCCCTGCCGTAATCTTACCCTCTCCTCTGGTCACTAATCTAAGTTGTCCTACGGACTCTGATTCGGTTCGTATCCTCAGATTCTTTACATTGAGCAATATATCTGAAACCTCTTCCTTCACGTTGTCAATATTTGAATACTCATGCAGAGTACCCTCTATTTTTACCCATGTAACAGCGGATCCAGATAAGGAGTTGTATAAAACTCTCCTCAAAGGATTCCCTAACGTTACGCCGTAGCCAGGGTCTAATGGGCCAATTACAAATTTCCCATACGTTTCAGATGCTTCCGCCACCGATATCCGTGGATTGGCGACAATAGCTTCCTCTTCCTCTTCAGGAGCATCCAAGATAGACATAGCAGTAAAATCCGTTACCATTTAAATAGCCTCCTGTATTTACTTTGAGTAATATTCCACAATTTGAACAGTATCGATGACTATTTCACCATCCTCCGCACCTGGCTCAGTGACTATTGTGGCAGTCATTTTATCTTGATCCAGATTAATCCAATGAGGACTTTGGATAGATTTGCAATTGCTTTTTGCTATCTCGAACAGTTCTGTCTTCTGACCCTTTGGCCCCCACGAAATTTCGTCTCCCTGTCCTACCTGATAAGAAGGAATATCTACTTTGGCTCCATTTACCATGAAGTGACCATGGTTGACGGCTTGCCTTGATTGTTTTCTTGAAAAGAACATGCCGGTCCTATACAGGGCATTGTCTAGACGTTTCTCAAGCAACACCATGAGATTATCCCCGGTTATTCCGTCCATATATAAGGCTTTTTCATAATAATTCTTGAACTGTTTTTCCATAATCCCATATAAAAATCTAGCCTTCTGTTTTTCTTTTAACTGCAACCCATATGCAGAAACACGTCTTCTGCGTGTAAATCCTTGGTTAGATTTGTTTTCTTTTCGAACTTTATAGGCACCAAAATTATCTAATCCCAATGATCTGAGTTTTTTCTGAATCGGTCCCGTGTATCTCGCCATATGTTTACGCTCTATTTCTTTTTGTTAATTTCATGTTTGGGTAGTAAAAAATATTTTCTAAACCCTTCTTCTCTTCGGCGGACGACACCCATTATGGGGTATGGGAGTAACGTCTTTTATACTACTAACAACTATACCTGCTCCCTGTATGGCTCTAATCGCAGACTCTCTTCCTGCTCCTGGTCCCCTTACAAAAACATCGACCTGTCTTACCCCTTCATCGATAGCCTTCTTCGCTGCATCTTCTCCAGCTCTTTGGGCAGCGAAAGCTGTCGATTTACGGGAACCTCGAAATCCTGCTGTTCCTGCACTTCCCCAGGCAACTGTGTTACCTGTCGGGTCAGTCAAAGTTATTATTGTATTATTGAAGGTAGATTGAATGTACGCTCTACCCAAAGGTACAGGTCCTCTATCTCTTCTTCTTGTTCTCGGCCGTCTAGCCATTATTTAACTCCTTAGGTTACCAATGCCAGTAAGAAATTTCGTTTACCTAGTTGTAGAATGTTTCCTTGACACAGCCATTTTTCGGCCTCTTTTAGCCCTTGCATTGGTTTTGGTCCTCTGACCTCTTGCAGGTAGCCCTCTCCTGTGACGTGTTCCTCGATAACACCCAATGTCAATCAACCTTCGAATGTTTTGATTGACCTCCCTTCTTAAATCTCCTTCCACTAAGCGTCCCTTATCTATGATTTCCCTCACTCGATTCAAATCTTCATCCGACAAGTCTCTTACTCGAGGGTTGTCAATAATTCCCGCCTGGTTAAGTACATCCAATGCCACTGCTGGGCCAATCCCATAGATACTGGTCAGTGCGGTCTCGACCCGTTTTGCGTCTGGTATATTTACTCCTGCTACTATAGCCATCAGTCACCCTTATCCTTGTCTTTGCTTATGCTTGGGGTTTTCGCAGATAATCCTTACTCTACCTTTACGACGAATAACCCGGCACTTAGCGCACCTAACTTTCACGGAAGCGCTAACCTTCATAACTTTCTCCATTTTGTATTACTATCGCTTTTCTCAGATACATTGAAAAACTATCTAAATCTATATGTGATCCTACCTCTTGTTAGATCATAGGGAGATAGGTCCACCAGCACTCTATCACCAGGCAAAACCCGAATGTAATTTACCCTCAACTTCCCCGATATATAGGCTAGTACTTCATGCCCATTGGCAAGTTCAACTTTAAAAGAAGCATTCGGCAGTGCTTCTAGCACTGTACCTTCTACTTCTATTGATTCCTTCTCCTTTTTGGTCATAAAACTCCTATAGTTAGTCTTCCCGCCCTTCTTATGTCAGAACCTCAGGACCTTCAGAATTTATCACCACAGTATGTTCTGAGTGGGCAGATAATTCCCCATCCTCAGTTATCACAGTCCAGCCATCTGGCATAATTTTGGTTTTCCATGTGCCTATATTAAGCATCGGTTCAATCGCAAGCACCATACCTTCTTGCAATAAAGGCCCTCTACCGGGGCTTCCATAGTTAGGAATTTGTGGTTCTTCATGAAGGGCTCTCCCTATCCCATGTCCCACGTATTCCCTGACGATTGAAAACCCTTCAGCTTCAGCATAAACCTGTATCGCATTCGATATATCAGTCAGCCGGTTCCCAGGCATAGCCTTTGCTATCCCTGCAAATAAAGATTCCTCAGTCACATCAATCAGTTTCTGAGCTGTGTCCTTCACTAGCCCTACCCCTGAAGTGAATGCACTATCTCCATGGTACCCTTCTACTATCGCTCCAAAATCCACACTGACTATATCGCCATCTCTCATTTTACGATCACTCGGAATGCCGTGCACAATTTCTTCGTTAAAGGAGAAACAAATCGTAGCTGGAAAAGGCGGCATATGAGGGGATGGCTGATATCCCTTAAATGAAGGAATAGCTCCCCTTTTTTTTATTATCTCCTCCGCTAAAGCGTCCATTTCTGCGCTAGTTACCCCTGGGGCCAACGCATCTTTCACTGCTGATTTGGCTTCAGCTATAATACGCCCTGCTTCTCTCATCAAATTAATCTCTCGAGGAGACTTAACATTTATCCCTTTGGTGTTAGCATTTCCGGCCGTCATAAACTAAATTACTCCAACCGTCAGCAAAAAAGCTGAAACACTATTATACAATGAACGCACCAGAGTAATCATCCCAAAGCTTTCCTTAGAGATTTTTCAACCACGCCTATTGGAAGAGAACCATCTATTTCGAGTATATTGCCTATTTCTTTATATCTTTCAACAACTGGGTCAGTTTCTTGCCTGTATACCTTCAGCCGCTCCTTTACAACAACCTCTGAATCGTCATCTCGCTGGAATAAATCACCGCCACATTTATCACAAGTACCATCGTTTGTGGGAGGGGAGAATTCCTTGTGATATGGAGTTTGGCATTTTCTACACAAAATTCTTCCCGACAACCTCTTTATCAACTCCAATTCTGGCACTTTGAATAATATTACTTTATCAATTCCGGCTACCTCACCCAGGCGATCATCTAATGCCTGTGCTTGCGACAGTGTCCGAGGAAACCCATCTAAAATGAATCCTCCATTATTTACTGGATTTTCTATCCACGAAAGCACCATATTTATGGTCACATCGTCCGGTACATATTTGCCTTGATCCATATAAGTTTTGGCCAATTTTCCTAACTCGGTGTTATTGGCTAGATTCTCCCTAAATAGATCTCCAGACGACACACTATTAACTTGCAGGAGAGAAGCTACGAATGAAGCCTGAGTACCTTTACCAGAACCCGGTGGGCCCATAAGGATTATTTTCATACCCTCTCGCCTTTGTACTGGTACATGTGAACCCTATAAAAATCCTTCATAGTTACGCATCAAAAGCTGCGACTCCAACTGCCGCATAGTGTCCAAGGCCACCCCAACCATGATTAACAAACTAGTACTACTCAAGGTTAAGGCTTGAATTCCAGTTAGCTCAGAGACAAAATATGGGACTATTGCTATACCACCGAGGAAAAGAGCCCCTCCCCAAGTGATCCTAATGATCACCCTATTTAGATACTCTTGAGTCGGTAATCCTGGGCGTATTCCGGGTATAAACCCACCGTTTCTTTGTAGGGTTTCAGCAAGATTTTGCTGTTGAAAAATTACCAGGGTATAGAAAAAGGTAAACATTACTACCAATATAAAAACAGCTATCCAATATGGAAGGTTTGATGGATCAAGGGTACTTGCAAAAAAAGACGCGATTGAGTTTAAAAACCCATCGCTCAATGGATCGTTAAAGTAGCTAGCAATCGTCCCAGGCAGGATAATTATTGAAAAAGCAAAAATCAACGGGATCATACCTGCTGTATTCACTCTGATAGGCAAAAAAGAAGACCCACTCTGACGTTGCATCCGCCCTCCACGGAAGACACTCCTGCCATATTGCACTGGCACCCTACGCTGTGCCTCATTAAAAAAGACGATTATATATATCAAGGCAAACCCAATTATTCCAAGCATAATTAGTGTCGATACATAGTCATTTTCAAGAAATCCTCTTCCCAGCATTTGTGGCAGACCTGCAACAATGCCCCCAAATATGATTAGAGAAACCCCGTTACCAAGACCTCTCTCGGTTATTAACTCCCCTAGCCACACCAGAAACATAGTACCCGCAACTAGAGACAACATCATGGCAAAGGTATGTAAATTTAGGCCAAAATCAACTCCAGGAAGCACTCCTGAGGATCTGAGCAGGGTTAACTGCCCCCAACCTTGCATAAAAGCAATCGGAACTGTCAAGTAATGAGTGTATTGGTTGATTTTTTGGCGTCCAAACTCTCCTTCTTGAGATAACTCTTTTAGGCCAGGCATAACTGGGGTGAGTATCTGCATAACGATGGAAGCGGTGATATATGGGTAAACACCCAGAGCAGCCACGCTTAAATTAGCTAATGCACCACCGCTGAATAAATCCAAGAACCCTAGAAGTGCTTGATCACGAAATGCTTGGGATAAGGCTTGAGTGTCAACACCAGGTACCGGAACATGGGCAACAAACCTAAAAATCAGGAGCATCGCAAAGGTGAAAAGGATTTTATACCGTAAATCCGGAACCTTCATTGCATCCAGCATGGACTGGATTAATTGAGGTCGTGATAATTGGTCAGATCGAGACGATTGAGCTTGCCGAACCATCTAGTCTATTACCTGTACTGTCCCACCTGCCGTCTCAATTTTGTTCTTAGCAGATTTCGTGAATTTATGAGCAGAGACCTTCAAATTTACTGTTATTTCGCCCCTACCTAAAATTTTCAGGGGTAATTTCTCATCTTTGATAACTCCACTTTGAACCAATCCTTGCGGGGATACTTCCCCCCCGTCCGGGTACACACGGCAGATGGTATCAATATTTACTAGATGATAGTTAGTTTTAAAAATATTTGTGAAACCCCGTAGTGACGGCATTCTTTTGATCAAAGGTAGTTGACCACCTTCGAACCCAGGTCTAACACCACCACCACTTCTGGATTTCTGACCTTTCATCCCTTTACCAGAAAAACTTCCATTTCCACTGCCATCACCTCGGCCAATTCGTTTTCGCTTCCCAGATTTGGCTCCTGAGGATTTTATTGTGTGATTTTGCATAGTCATATCTAATTACCTAAATTATCAGTCCCTGTTATTCGCCCTCTCTGACTTCGACTAAATGCCCTACTTTCTTTATCATTCCCCTTATAGAAGGGGATGATTCATGTACCACTGTATGGTTTAGTTTTCTAAGTCCCAAACTCTCTATTATTCTTCTTTGCCTTTGGGAATAACCGATGGTGCTTTTTTTCCATGTAACCGAAATTTTTGCCATTTTGCGATACCTTAATCTGATGGGTCCTGTGAAAGAGTTTCATTTTTTGCTAGTGCAGTTCGCTGCGCGAACTCCCGCCTCCGAGAGATTTCAACTTCAGGGTCCCTCAGCATTTGGAGCCCCTTAAGGGTTGCTTTAACAACGTTAGTAGGATTCGTGCTTCGCCTCACTTTAGTAACGATATCCTTCACTCCCACCAACTCAACAACCGCTCTTACGGATTCTCCCGCTATTACACCTGTACCAGGAGGGGCTGGCTTCAGCATTACCATACTGCCGCCAAATTTAGCTGAAACGTCATGAGCAATAGTATCTCCCTTTAAGGGGATATCCACCATGTTTTTTTGTGCATATGCAGACCCTTTGGTAATAGCGTCTGGAACAGCCGAGGCTTTTCCCATACCAATCCCAACTCGTCCTTCTCCATCGCCAACCACTACAAGGGCACTGAAACTAAGATGTCGCCCACCTTTCACCACCTTTGAGACTCTATTAATACGAACAGTACGTTCTGTTATTGGAGACTCTTCTTCCCGGTCTTTGTTTCTTCTTCT
>DLRJ01000114.1:0-5091 GCA_002500485.1 Dehalococcoidia bacterium UBA7891 | reverse complement strand
CCTTGCTAAAATTTTAACCCCGCTTCTCGAGCTCCTTCGGCAACCGCTTTGATTCTTCCGTGGTATTTATATCCACCTCGGTCAAATACTATTTCACTTATTCCTTTTTCGGCTGCTCTTTTGCCAATAAACTCTCCGACCACTTTCGATATTGATATTTTCCCCGCGTCTTTTTCTTTATCATTTAATCCATTTTCCAAAGAAGATGCGGCCGCAATCGTGCTTCCTTTCACATCATCAATCAACTGCGCGTATATATGTGAAATGCTTCTATAGACTGCTAAACGCGGTCTCTCGGCAGTACCTGAGATCTTAGACCTCAGCCTTTTGTGACGAACCACCCTTCTCATTTTTCCATTTGAAGTTGACATAATTTAGGCTCTCCTTGCACTCTTCCCAGGTTTCAACTTCACCACCTCGCCAGCATATCTGATACCTTTACCCGTATATACGTTTGGTGGTCTGACCTTACGAATCTGTGACGCTAATTGACCAACAACCTGTTTATCAATACCTGACACTTTTATGTGCGTGTTTCCATCCACTTCTAATTCAGCACCTGAGTCCGGTTGTATTTCGACTGTATGGCTCAACATGACACTCAAACTTATTCCTTTTCCTTTCTGTTGCACCCTGTACCCAACACCTACCAATTCCAATTCTTTAGTGAAACCTTCACTCACTCCTTCTACCATATTTGATAGCAAGCTCCTGGTGAGTCCATGAAAGGCTTTATGCTCGCTTTCGTCACTAGGCCTCGTGACCTTGACGATATCTCCTTCCTGGCTAATCATCATATCCTGGTGAAAATTTTGACTTAAGCTACCCTTGGGGCCTTTTACTGTGACTTCCGTCCCGTCGATAGTTACATCGACACCCGATGGTATTTGTATTAATTGGTTTCCAATTCTCGACATAAAATTTCTCCCTACCAGACGTAGAATAAAACCTCACCACCTACCCCACTCCGTTTCGCTTCTATCCCTGTCATAACACCTTTATTTGTTGAGATCACAGCAATTCCTCTATTGCCATATACAATCGGTAATTCGTCATTTTTGGAGTATATTCGAAGACCTGGCTTGCTGATTCGCTTTAATCCAGTAATAGCAGGTTCTCCTTTTTGCCAATAATGGAGATTCAATTGTATATTTGCATCAATTTGACCCTCATTCTGTATCTCATACCCTTCCAAAAACCCTTCCTTTTCCAATATCTGAGCTATCTCTACCTTTAAGTTAGAGGCTGGCACATCAACAGATTCATGGCCAACCATCACTGCGTTTCGAATTCTTGTGAGCATATCTGCTATCGGGTCTGTTACTGACATTTTCTTTTACCTACCAACTTGCCTTTTTTACACCAGGTAGTTCACCTGCATGTGCCATCTCACGAAAAGCTATACGAGACAACCCAAAATATCTAATATAACCATGAGGCCTGCCGGTTACCTGGCACCGATTTCTTATTCTCACCGGGTTAGCGTTCCTAGGCAGTTTTGACATCTCTATTCTAGCCTCCACGCGCGCGTCGGAAGATGAACTGGCATCCTTTATAACATTCTGAAGTTGTCGTCTTTTCTCAGCATACTTTTCTGCTAGCCTTCGTCTCTTCTCATTTCTTGCAACAGATGATTTCTTCGCCACTTTTATATCCTTAGAAAATTATTAATCCTATTCAATTGCTTAGTTTCTTATAAAAGGCATGCCCGCCAACTCTAGGAATCTCATGCCTTCTTGATCATTTACAGCAGATGTAACTATCACAATTTGCATACCACGTATCCTATCAATGGAGTTGTAATCAATTTCCGGAAATATGGTGTGTTCTCTTATTCCAATTGAGTAATTTCCCCTACCATCAAAAGAATTCCTTGAAAGACCTTGGAAGTCCCTAATTCTTGGCAAGGATGCATTCAAAAGCCTATCGGTAAATTCGTACATTCTTCGACCCCTCATGGTCACCATGGCACCTATAGGCATTCCTTCCCTTATCTTGAATCCTGCTATTGATTTCTTAGCCTTGGTTGTCACAGGTTTTTGGCCTGTAATACGGCCCAAATCAGCCGTTACACTTTCGATAGCCCTGGCATTTTGTAAGGCTTCTCCTAACCCGATGTTAATAACCACCTTGTCCAAACGAGGTATCTGCATCACGCTAGTATAGCCAAATTCCTTCATCATCTCTGGACCTATCTCATCTCTAATCTTTTGCAAAAGACGAGGTGCACTACCACTTGAGGTGGCAGACTGATTAGTTTTATCATCTGGCATTATTCAATAACCTCTTCGCAATTCTTGCAGATTCTTCCCTTCGAACCGTCTCCCATTGTTCTGCTTGATACTTTTGCCGGTTTTTGGCAGTTGGTACAAACAAGCATCACATTAGCAACCGCTACCGGGAGTTCTTTCTCCACAATTTCGGCACCACTCATGCCTTGAGCTTTTCTATGTCGTTTAACTATGTTGATACCTTCAACTAAAATTTTTCCCTTACCTGGAAAGACACTTTGGACTGGTCCTTGTCTACCTTTATCCTTTCCCTTAATCACCAACACGTTGTCGTTTTTCTTTATCTTCATTTCTTATATGACCTCCGGGGCGAGAGAAACGATTCTCATGAAATCGTTATCCCTTAATTCTCGCGCTACAGGCCCGAAAATGCGAGTACCTCGAGGCATTTTGTCTTCATTGATGATCACGGCTGCATTTTCATCAAATTTAATGTGTGATCCGTCTTTTCTTCGATGAGATTTTGCGGTTCTCACAACCACAGCCTTAACTACCTCACCTTTTTTCACTCCTGCTGCAGGCGCAGCATCTTTTACCGAAGCGACTATTACATCACCCAACCAAGCATATTTTTTTCCAGACCCACCGGGCACACCTATACAACTGATGACCCTTGCGCCAGAATTGTCTGCGACCCTTAATCTTGTATATATTTGTATCATCGCTGTCGCCTTTACATTTACTCGCTATCTTTACCGTTATCTTCATTCACCCCAGGCACTGCTATTTCTCCTGGCTGAACCTCTGCCACATCACCTTTTTGTATTATTTCGGTCACTTTCCATCTTTTGGTTTTAGACAAAGGCCTAGTTTCTACAATCCGAACCGTGTCTCCAAGATTGCAAGAGTTCCCCTCGTCGTGAACCATAAATTTATTCCAACGCTTAACATTTTTCTTATATATTCGGTGGGGCTGACTCCATTCAACCGAGACGACAACGGTTTTATCCATCTTCTGGCTGACTACTCGCCCTACCCTTATTTTTCTACGATCGTTACTCATAAGGAACTCTCTGATATCTCTCTTTCTCTTATAACTGTCATTATCCTTGCTATCTTCCTTTGAGTTCTTTTCACTTCGTTAGTATCAGTAAGTTGCATCGTTGCAGTTCTAAATCTCAAATTCATAAGATCTTTCCGCATAGAGTCAAGATTTTCTTCTAAATCTTGGTCATTCATATTTCTGATGTCGTCAATCTCCGCCATAATTAGCTCACTGTTGTGGTTTGGAATTTTTCATTGGTTTGTTGACTACTCTACTCTTTGGCCCTCACATTAGACCTAGAAACAATTCGGGTTCCCATGGGCATTTTGGATGCAGCCAAAGTAAGTGCATGTTTAGCAATTTCCTCCGGTATACCGGCCATCTCAAACATTATTTTCCCTGGTTTAACAACTGCAACCCAATGATCTGGTGCTCCTTTACCTTTTCCCATCCTAGTCTCAGCAGCCCTAGCCGTTACACTTTTGTCAGGAAACACTCTTATCCACATTCTTCCACCCCTCCTGGCATACCTAGTCATAGCTCTTCTGGCAGCCTCAATTTGTCTAGAAGTTACCCAAGCGTTTTCAGTGGCCTTAAGTCCAAAATCACCGAAATTTAAGGAACTACCAGCGACAGATAATCCTTTCCTCCTACCCCTATGGTGGTTTCTATATTTCACTCTTTTAGGTTGAAGCATCTGTGTTTGCTCCCTCATCTTCCTTGTTGTCTTCGTTAGTCAATTGCGTTTGATCCAATGAAGATCCTGTAGGAACTTGGTTATCATCTTGAGCCGTAACCATCACCTGGATTGGTGCCACATCTGCTTCTTCTATTTCGTTTGAAGCAACAATTTCGTCCGAACTAGATGAATTTTCCCCAATTATCGTGGGGTTTAATATTTCCCCTCTACAAATCCATACTTTTACCCCAATAACACCATACTCCGTTTGAGCCTCGGCTAATCCATAATCTATGTCTGCCCTTAGGGTGTGTAGTGGAACCCTTCCTTCCATCGCTTTCTCCGACCTAGCTATATCTGCGCCAGCAAGTCTTCCTGAGGCTGTGATTTTTATTCCCTCAGCCCCAGCCTGCATCGTTCGCATCACTGCTTGTCGAATAGCTCTTCTGAAAGCTATTCTCCTTTCAAGTTGGTCAGCCACGTTGCGTGCTACAAGATAGGCATCTAATTCTGCTTGCCTAACCTCTACTACATTAAGTTTGGCTCTTCGGCTTCCTGTGAGGTTTTCCAGATGTTTCCTAAGCTCATCTACCCTCTGACCTCCTCTACCAATCACAATACCGGGTCTTGCGGTATGGATGGTGACTGCCACCTCATTAGAATCCCTTTCGATATCAACCTTTGATATTCCTGCATCTTCATACATCGCATCGATTGCTTGCCGAATATTAATATCCTCTTTCACAAGGCTGGCGTACTCTCTTTGCCCTGCAAACCAAGTAGCATGCCAATCTTTAGTGATACCTACTCTAAAACCATTAGGGTGAATTTTCTGTCCCAAACTACAGTTCCTCCTCTTCAACTACAACTGTTATATGGCTACTTCTTCTGTTAATACGCCCAACTCTTCCCCGTGCCCGAGCTCTAAACCTTTTGAGTCTAGGGCCTTCATTAGCGAATATTTCAATTATTTTTAGGTCCTCGCTTCTAGCCATCAATTCATTTTCTGCATTTGACGCCGCTGATTTTACAGTTTTCGCAACTCTAGCTGCTGCTGGAGATTGCATAAATTGCAAGGCTACCAAGGCCTCTTCGACCTTCATACCCCTAACTAAATTAGCTATAGGCTTCAGCTT
>DLRJ01000067.1 GCA_002500485.1 Dehalococcoidia bacterium UBA7891 | reverse complement strand
ACGCCCATGGTTCATATACGCGTAAAGCGCTAGGATTGTTTCCTCTCTACTCCACGGGGGTATTCTTACCATGTTTATGTCCTTGATCGTTATATAGGTCTGAAACTTACATAAAGATCAAAAATTCTGCAAATTAAAAGGTAGATTAGGTTATACTTCATATAAGAAATAAAAGTCATACATGAGTTTAAGAGCCATAGACGAGATACCCAAAATTCTAACTTCCTCAGATGATCTAGAAAAGGTCATTGAGGATTCCTTGTCTAACCGTTACGTAAGCATTGACATAGAAGGGAACGGGTTTTTTAGATACCCAGAATTTGTATGTTTGATTCAGCTTTGTGTAGGTGAAGATGTATACCTTGTCGATCCATTAGCAATAGATGACATATCCGCTCTAGGCAAGGTGCTCGCTAATGATAAAATTATCAAAATCCTTCATGCCGGTGATTATGATATTCGTAGTCTAAATAGAGATTACAATTTTTCATTCAACAATGTGTTTGACACCAGCCTTGCAGCTGCCCTTCTAGGATCAAAGAAATTAGGCCTCGATTCAATTTTAAAAGAATATATCGATGCCGATGTGACCAAAGATAAAAAGCTACAGAGGAGCGACTGGAGCCTACGACCTCTTAGCAAAGAGGCTAGAAAGTATGCAGCGGATGACGTTAGGTATCTATTCCGAGCTATGGAAGTTATGACAAACAAACTCGAGAACCTGGGACGGATTTCATGGTTGAAAGAGGAATGTGAAAGGTTGCAACTTGTAAAGTTTAGTCCTAGAGATGAAGACATCGCTTTTTTGGATGTTAAAGGAAGTAAAATCCTAGACGGTAAGGCTTTGTCAGTGCTGCAATCCCTATATTCTGTCCGAGAAGATGAGGCTATAGGCCGAGATCGTCCTCCTTTTAAAATTGTAGGGGATTCAGTGTTAGTGGCTATTGCTAGAAACCCTTATTCCAATTATTCCGAAATTAAAGGTATTGGTATGTGGGGTCGTGCTGAAGTGTCAAAACGGATTAGAAAAATAGCGATAGAAGCCCTCAGCCAACCTCCAATTGGACGACCCCGCAGGCAAAACACAAGAACAAATGTAATGTCGAACAAGGAAAGAGAAAAGGCTAATACCAGGTTGAAAGAGTTAAAGGGATGGAGGAAGACAAAGGGGGAGAGTATCGGTATAGACCCTAGTCTTTTGTGGCCAACTATTAGCCTTGACAGACTATCCAAAGATCCAAGTAGGTTTAATGAAGAGATTTCAGAACCTCAAGTAAGGAAATGGCAATATCTAGAATTCGGAAAAGAATTGGAAGGTAAGTTAGCCTGCTTGTAGTAGCCCACGTCATCATTAACTAAGAGGTATACGCATGGATTTTTTACTCTCGTGGTGGTTATTACTCATTTTATCTGGGTGTTTATTTTTTGTTACCAGTATGTGCTTCAAATATAAATCTGCAGCCTCGGAACTGAAATCACGAATTAGGAGTCAGTCCACCCGATACGGACAAATAACTGAACAGTTTTTACCCTTGGTTGAAGCCTACCCTTGGGATAGCAAACAGTTTAGATTTCTCGGCAGTCCAATCGACGGAATACAGTTTGAAGAAGACAAAATAGTGTTGGTGGAATTCAAATCTTCTTCTAGTCAGATGTCTGCCAAACAAAGGAAAATAAAAGAATTGGTTGAAGAAGGAAAAGTTGAATTTAGATTGATAAGAGCAGGATAGAAAATATAAAAGGGTTTTGATCGTATGAGCAATTTATTTACCCCTATCACGATAAGAGGGGAAAAAATACGGAACAGGCTTTTCGTAGCACCTATGTGCCAATATTCGGCTAATAATGGAGATGGTGTGGCGACAGATTGGCATATGGTTCATTTAGGGACTAGGGCGGTAGGAGGTGCTGGACTTGTTATGGCTGAGGCGACGGCGGTATCCCCGGAAGGAAGAATATCACCTCAAGATTTGGGTATTTGGTCTGATGAACAAGCTACTGTCTTACAGCCGATTGCCAGTTTTATTGATTCGCAAGGAGCAACTCCATCCATTCAACTGGCTCATGCAGGTAGGAAGGCATCACACAAAAGGCCTTGGGAAGGAGGAGACGTTTTAACAAAAAAGGATGGCGGTTGGGACATAGTGGGACCTAGTTCGCTTGAATTTGACGAAGGGTGGATTGTACCTAATGAACTAACAATAGAGGATATAGATTCAATCATTTCAGACTTCTCTGTATCTGCAGTTAGGTCTGTAGGGGCGGGATTTAGAGTTTTGGAATTACATTTAGCTCATGGATACTTGGCTTGTGAATTCATGTCACCATTATCCAACAATAGAAAGGACAGCTACGGGGGAACATTGAGAAACAGGTGTCGATTACCCTTAGATATTGTCTCAGCAGTAAGAAAGGTTATTCCAGAATCTATGCCGCTATTGGTCCGAATATCTGCAACGGAATATATGTCAGACGGATGGTCGCTTGAAGATTCCATAGAACTCTCAGGGTGGCTACAGGAGGAGGGTGTCGATATGATAGATTGTTCATCTGGTGGAAATTCACCATCTCAAAATTTGGACGTATTTCCCGGTTATCAGGTACCGTTTGCTGCTGCCATAAGAAGAGAAGTAGGGATATTAACTGGAGCAGTTGGGTTGATTACTGACGCTTCTCAAGCTGAGCAAACTCTTCGAAATGGGGAGGCAGATGTTATTCTTCTGGGAAGAGAACTACTTAGAAACCCATACTGGCCGTTGAATGCGCAGGTTGAGTTGGATGGTCAGGATTCTGTATGGCCTCCTCAGTATGTTCGGGCGAGGCGGTAGTTTGTAGTGGCCCATTTCCAGGATAGGTAACTATATGAGCCTGAAGAGAAAGAGAAGGCTTTACTACTTCATGAATAACTACATCCCAGCAAAAATCTTATATTAGCAACTAGCGGGGTGTTTTAAAGGTGCATTTGAAGTGGTTGTTGTCGCTGAGCATTTACAATTAACAACAATATTTAACCATTCCTTTCTTTTATTTGAACAAAAGAAAGGGTCACCAGCTTATCCAGCCTGGTGACCCTTTCCCACAAATTCTCCTAGAATTTGTATTTAGCGAGACTAATTAGCCTTTCTATATTTATTCTCTAGACGGTGGTGACGGTAAGAAGTCAGTGAGCGATACTCCTGCTGCTCCAGCTAATGAAGCTGGATTCTGCTCCAATTTCTCGGCGTTATCTATAGCTCCACTTATCACACTAAGTAATCCGAACTCAGCTTCCTGGTCCAATTCCCTGACTTGTGCTTCTAAGTCTTCAAGCTGTCCGGCCAGGTCCTCTTGTTGTTGGTACAAGCCTTCAATTGAAGCAAACTTAGCACCAATCTCGTCATCTAGATAAGCGATTTCCTCTTCAATTGGGGCCATTCGCTCCTCATAGAGTTCATCCCGCATATTTTCAATTTCTTGTATTGCTTCCTCACGCTCAGCTTCAAAAGCCTGTCCTAGGTTGTCTCGGCTTTCTTCAAGCTCCTGTCGCTCTTGATCTATAGCCTTTCGCTTTTCTTTAAATTCGCGATCAGCACCTTTGTGAGAATCTCTGGATTCGTTTTCAAAATCTTTCCACATCTGCTTCATCCCTACTTCTGTATCCCTTCTATTCTGGTCCATATCGACTCGAACTAATTCCCACATCGCTTCTTGTTGGTCCTCTATCTCACGCTGTCGAGTTCGCTGCCAGTCATCGAATCCCGACCATAGATCCTCTTCATAACGGTTCCTTTCCTCTTCCCATGGTCCACGCTGGTCCTCAATCTCTCTTTGTTTTTGATCGAGCACCATTCTCTCTTTATCA
>DLRJ01000022.1 GCA_002500485.1 Dehalococcoidia bacterium UBA7891 | reverse complement strand
GGATCAAAAACGATCCCGTTTCCTATTACACATTTCTTGTCTGGGTGTAATATCCCTGACGGTATTAAATGAAATATAAACTTTTCGTCATCAATGATAAGTGTGTGACCTGCATTACCACCACCCTGATATCTGACAATAATGTCATAATCCTTCGCCAGGATATCTATGATCTTCCCTTTTCCTTCATCTCCCCATTGCAATCCAATAACACAGGTATTTGTCATAAGAACTCACTTCTCAATCTAAACATACGTACATTTTGTGTAAAATAACTAACTCAATATACAGAAGCTATTGAAAAATAGGCACACGCAATTATAGGATATAAAAGTTAAAAGTCAACAATAATAAGGACTTACAACCTTCAGTCCTATTAGAATATCCTTGACATCCCGGATTTCAAGGATTAACTTGCAATTTTTTAATATTATATTTAATATTAGTGTAAGTAGAAATATTTTCCTTCTATAGCAAACAATATCTTAGAAACTTTCCACTTATTGCACTGTTATGTGTCATAATTTAATAGAAGAAAGGTTGAATTATTTACATACACAAACTTACACTTGACTTCAACAACTTGTAGCTTTACTATTTCACAATATTCAATTCAAGTAGCACAAAATTGATACCGCATAGGATAGTGCGGGAAAATACCTCAGACTAAGTTTATATTTACATGGATGTATCTATTATGAACTTTCTTACCAAACATAACCTTTCACAAATAGTTATTCTATTCAGTTAATTGTGTAGGAAAAGTACGTAATCATCAAAATAAAAGATTGAACATGGTCGATTTTTTATAGTCGACCAGTACATTTAATTTCCAGAAAAAAACAATGATGTATATAAATAAATCACATAACCAATCAGCGGAGCCAACCCCTCTATCTTGTGCGATTTTATTATTTTTAGGCTCATTGTTTACATTATTTTTAACTATTATTTTATTTGCCAAACGGGGTCGCTCACCTTGGCGTTATGCGCTATAGGAGGCATTGTGAATAGATTGAAGGATAAAATTGCTCTAGTAACTGGAGCATATAAAGGTATTGGTCAGGCTATTGCTGAACTTTTTTGTGAAGAAGATGCCACAGTCATACTTAGCGGTATAAATGATGAGCTTGGCCAAAAGGTCGCCTCTGCTATTAATGGTAAAGCTGAATATCATCATTTAGATGTTTCGCATGAAAAGGATTGGAAAATTATAAGCAACTATATTTTAGAAAAATATGGAAAGCTGGATATATTAATTAATAATGCAGGTATTAATGGGTTTATTGAAACTGCAGGTCCGCATGACCCAGAGAATCTAGACGTTGAAAGCTGGAAGAGAGTGCATAGTGTTAATTTAGATGGCGTGGCTTTTGGATGTAAAGAAGCCATTAAATTAATGAAAGGCACAAGTGGAGCAAGTATTGTTAATTTATCATCTCGCTTCGGCATTGTCGGCTTTCCAGGAGGAGCAGCTTATGCATCAAGCAAAGCCGCGATAAGAAGTCATACTAAAACAGTGGCGTTGTACTGTGCAGGAAAAGGTTACTCGATACGCTGCAACTCTATACATCCGGGAGCAATTTTAACACCAATGTGGGATGCAGTATTGGGCGAAGGAGAGGTGAGAGAAGAAGCGATTAAAGACATTGCTAGAGGCATACCTCTCAATGTCATGGGTGAAGCCAAGGACGTAGCATACGCTGCGCTATATTTAGCTTCTGAAGAATCAAAATATGTTACCGGAATTGAGCTAAATGTAGATGGTGGCATTTTGGCAGGTAGCCCAGCCGTACCATCACAAGAATAGCGCATACGGAAAAAATATAATGTTGACCCGTTTGATGTGGAGGCAATGATTGGTATCACATACCCCCAACCCTGATTCTTCAAAATCGGGGGACACCATAAACGTTATGTGATTAAAGAAGGCAGGGTGAAATATGGAACAAGATGCCAAAGAGAGGTAGCCCGTATGATAGAGCGCGGTGCGGCGGTCGTAGTGGTGTGGGGTGTTCGTCGATCGGGAATTCACTCGATAGTAACCTGGCTGATGCGCCTGCTCGAGCCTGAGGTTTGGATATTCAACGATCTGTCAAAGAGTGTCGATCCCGGAGCGGACCCATACGAGTCACTGAACTTCTCTGCTGCGTACCGGGCCGACTTGGAGGAGCAATCCCACTGTCGGATCCCGACACCCGCAGACAGAGATACGCCAAAGAGTTCGATCGTGTGCGTTTACGAAGATTCGGCACTCTGCTCTGTTGATATCGGACACTACCTCGGGGCCAACAGCAAAGTCACTCATTTCGTAACCTGTCGGGACCCATTCAACATGATGGCCAGCCGGATGAAGAGATTCCAGCCTTGCCCCCGTACCGGTGTCATAGTGCGAGCTGATGGCAGTCTCGATCCCCGCATTCTGTCGCCAGAGCGCGCCCTGAACCGTTGGGTCGAGCACGCAACCGCCGTCCGAGATGATGGCAACTGGCCCAATCCCAACACAGTAGGCATTGCGTTCAATAAGTTCGTGACCGATCGAAACTTTCGCCGAGAGCTTGCGGATCGAGTGGGAAGGCCGTTCGACGACACCGGCATTAACGAGGTGTACGCAGCGGGTGGTGGGAGCTCGTTCGAAGGCACGAGCAAACACGGGCATGCCCAAGAAATGAAGATCAACGAACGCTGGATACTGGCTCGTGAAAACATCGAGTATCGAAGCCTGTTCCAAGGCCGGACGGACATCCTAGAGCTTTCCGAGGCCGTGTTTGGACCGATACCTGGTACGCGCGAGTTGGTCGGTTGCCATTGAGTTTTCCTCCTTTGGCTTGAAAAACGTCTCTTGGCTTAGGTGAAGTATTAAGCCAGCATGTCACATTAGGAGCCTTCAGTCTGACTGACGTCGAGAAGATCAGGAATGAGAACAAATGATTGATAATTGGGAAGATTTATTTGAAATTCAATCTGTTCAAAAAGGTTTGTATGATAAAAATATAGGAAAAGATTTTATAACATGGGAAACTGTATTAAAAAAACGGCCTAGCAAAATAATACAGCAGACGCCAAAAAGCGGCGCGGCTGATCGCAACGTTAGAAATGTAAAATTAAATGAAATCAATAGATAATCAATTTGAGTATTGGGACAAAGCTTCAACAGGAAGCACTTTTACACATCCCATAAATATAGAGCGGTTTTAGGCAATAAAGAGCTTAACAATCCAAATACCCTCGGACAGCAAAGAGCGCCGCTACGCTCAACTTTTTTGCTGCCGGCGATTTGGGACGTTAGCTGGGAATATTACAATGGATAATATTTATACATACATAATAGTAAATGTATGTTTCAACGCCAACAAAAAAGAAACAGCTACGTTATTTGCTCCACCCCCATGCCTCTACCTCTTTAAGAAAGGCATTATCTGTCAGATCGTATCTTAGTGGGGTTATAGAGATATAACCGTCTTTAAGCGCA